>CAZLWL010000120.1:0-5944 GCA_964563335.1 uncultured Pirellulales bacterium | reverse complement strand
CAGTTATACCAAGTGAGCTAAATTCGAATGTCGAAATACGAATTACCAAAATTCTGGTTCTCATTCATGATATTGGTAAGGGCTACCGGAAAAAACCCGCACGAATGAAAATCACACACGCGGCCAACTGAACCCATCCAAGGTAACGCAAGGCGATACGGTCCAGGCGACGCGCGATACGTCCAAACTGTGAAAGGAAAGCATGACCCCGCTCCACGGCACTGCGAATTCGACCGATGCCAGGAAGTTTTGTCTGTCCTCGGCGAGGCGCACGCATGCGAAATCCGCTACACGCCGTCCGTTGGCGAGTCCCGATTGTATCGGGATTGCCATACGCCCCGTCACCACGCGCCGAGGGCAAACCCCGCGCATCCGGCGATTCCGGTCTGTGCTCGGGAGTCGGCGGTTTGATAACAAGCGAGTCAAGACGCCGGCAAAGCTATTCAAGCCGCTGGAGTCGCTTTAGGCCCGGTGATACGCCCGCTACACGAGGCAAAATGATGAGCAGATATTATTCGAAAACAAGAGGATTTGTAGTGCCAAGAGCAGTACGCCCGTTCATAACCCACGCAGCAGCAAAGAATTACAAAACCGCGCTGTAGAAGATGGGTTAGGATAAACTCACTTCGAATAACGAAGCGAGGACAGGCACCCTTTTCGGAGAAAAGGGTGCCACCCGACGCTTTTGGAGATAAACGGATATTTATGCCATATTGAATGGGTTGTTAAGTCGGCAAGGGTCCGGCTGGGTGCCACCCGCAGCACCCAACCGGACCTTTAGTTTATCGTCAAGGCACCATAGAATTTCGTGCTATCTTGGCCGACGATACACTAACTTGCCGTTCCGGAGGAGAAAGTGATTTCGTCCAAATATCTATCAACTCACAGCTTTCCCATTCCCTGTCCGCCAAAGCCATGAAATCGTCGTCTTTTGTTTTTGGGCTGGACACAGCCGGAAGGTTTATATCAAGGCGACCTGCTCATTATTGATAGAACCTTCCGGCCATAGCCCATAAAAACCGAATCGCCCAACACTTACGGCCCTTACTCTTTTGGAGAGGCACTAAACGTCTATTACCAAAACCAGCCTAAACCGTTAAACCGGAGGATAAAGCCCTTACGAATTCTTTGCGTCATCCTAAGTTATATCGATTGTCAAAGTTCGTTATTTGATCCTGAGATGTTAATCCTTTGATATATTATATAGTGTATCACAATTTTCCGAAATGTCAAGGATAATTTCGAAAATCACGAAAGAATTTCGTGTTCGCCAAGTAAAAAACTAAGGGAAAAGTCCTGTCCTGTCGGCTGTAACATCTTGTATAACAGACTGTTACAGACAAATACCCTTATTCTTCGGCGCTGTAAAAAAATTTCTGAAAAAATCTGAAAAAACCGATGACTCATAGTGAGGAATTGAGTAATTTTAGCACTGATACCAAATTTCTCACTTAATTGAAGTGCAGTGTCTTAATTGCGAGGATTCGACTCTAACTGGAATATTGGGGAAGCAGAATAAGCCGTCTCTGTAAGAACCGATCAATTTTGCGATTCAAAGACGTGTGTAAAATCCGTCAACATTCGTTTATACTAAAGGTGATATGAAAGATAATTTGAAAAATTCTGTAGGCATTGTTGAGACCAAAACGGTTCGGATTATTGAACCTGATAAGCCGTTGGAGCTTCAGTGCGGCAAGAGTCTGGCGCCCATCGACGTTGCGTATGAGACGTACGGCGAGCTTAACGAGGCTGGAGATAATGTGATTCTTATCTGCCATGCGCTTAGCGGCAATGCTCATGTGGCGGGCTACAACAGGGCGGATGATAAAAAACCTGGCTGGTGGGACGTTATGGTGGGTCCCGGCAAGCCGATTGACACAAATAAATATTTTGTCATCTGCTCGAATTTCTTAGGCGGCTGCAGCGGAACCACCGGGCCTTCCGACATAAATCCGGCCACGGGCAGGCCCTACGGCATTGATTTTCCAATGATTACCATTGCCGATATGGTGGATGTCCAGAAGCTGCTGCTGGATAAGCTCGGCATCAAGCAACTGCTGACGGTAATCGGCGGCTCAATGGGGGGCATGCAGGTCCTGCAGTGGGCAGTTGCGTACCCGGATTTTGTGAAGTCGGTTATTGTTATAGCCTCTACAACCAGGCTTAGCTCTCAGTCCGTCGCATTCGACGCGGTTGGCAGGAATGCAATCCTGGCGGATTCCAACTTTTCGGATGGTCAGTACCACGATAAAGAAGGACCTGGCCGAGGACTGGCGATAGCGAGGATGATAGGCCACATTACGTATCTGTCCGAAGAGAGCATGAGAAAGAAATTCGGCAGAGAGCTACAAAGCGCCGATGATTACAGCTACGATTTCGATTCGGAATTTGCCGTCGAGACATACCTCGACTACCAGGGCCAGACTTTTGTTGAAAGATTCGACGCCAACAGCTATCTCTACATCACCAAAGCGATGGATTACTTTGACTTGGCCAAGGAACACGGCTCGCTCCGGGAAGCCTTTGCGCCAACCACGTGCAGATTACTAATTGCGAGCTTTTCAAGCGACTGGCTTTTCATGCCGGCTCAGTCCGAGGAAATAGTCAACGCGTTAGCGGCGATCGGAAAAGACGTAAGCTACTGCAATATTGATTCGCGATATGGACATGATGCATTTTTGCTCGAACCGAAGAAACTCGGACTCTTGTTGAGCAGCTTCATCGAGGCCACGCATTTCCTAATAAACAACCCGGGTAAATATATCTTCAAGGATTTTCAGTGTAAACACACCGCGAAATTGGCTGAGCAGACCAAACGAGCAAGGGTTGACTATGAGCTGATTGAATCGCTCATTGAGGCACATAGCAAGGTGCTGGACGTCGGCGCCGGCGACGGCGAACTGCTCGCAAGATTGATAGAAGACAAAAACATCACGGGTGAAGGGATAGAATTAGATGAGGAACTCGTAATCCACTGCATAAGGCGGGGCCTGCCGACGATTCACCTCGATGTAGAGCGAGGATTAAGCCAGTATACGGATGACAGTTTCGACTACGCGGTGCTGTCACAAACGCTGCAGACCGTTAATAACCCTGAAAGGGTACTAAAGGAGCTTCTGCGCGTTGCCAAAAGGGTGATTGTCAGCTTTCCGAACTTTGCCTACTGGCGCTGTCGACTCCAGCTTCTGTTCGGCGGCCGGGCACCTGTGACAAGGCAACTGCCCTTCTCCTGGCACAGTTCGCCGAACATCCATTGTCTGTCGCTCAAAGACTTTGACCGATTCTGTAAGGACCTCGGTGTAAGGGTCGAAAAAAGAATCCCGCTAATCAAATCAAGTCTTAGCCCGGTCAGATTCGCCCCGAATATATTTGCGGAGCAGGCTGTATATGTAACAAGCAAATATCAGCCGGGTATCAAGGGTTGAATTGGTACCGAAGCATCAACCGCATGGGCAAATCTTTTGCCCATCCTACTACTACTTAGTCATTCTGAGGCAAAGCCGAAGAATCTCAATCCATCGTACGCATGAGATTCTTCATCCCGATAAATCGGGATTCAGAATGACGTTTTTGTGCGCTTCGCTCAGAATGACCCCGATATATCCCCGAGGTATCGGGACACGCGGGACTCAGAATGACATCTATAAGGTTTTCTACAGAGCATCGAAAAATAATAAAGACAGTCTGTTGGAAAATAAATTTACACCCCCGGTGAGCAAGCAGGCTTGCTTCCTTGATATGGGCCGGGTATAATCAGTATGTAAATAAGAAATTTCGATATTGTGATTTGAGGTAAGGTATAATAGCCACAATGGCCGAAGAGATTGGCGAGCAAATCAAGCTGCTGACGCGTGGGACGGCTGAGGTGTACACTGCCGATGAACTTGCCGGCAGGCTCGCCGAGGCAGCCAAGGCGGGCAAACAGTTGCGAATAAAGCTGGGTCTTGACCCCACGAGCCCGGACATACACTTGGGCCATACGGTCGTGTTGCGCAAAATGCGCCAATTTCAGGACTTGGGGCATAAGGCGGTCCTCATCATCGGCGACTATACCGCCCGAATCGGCGACCCCAGCGGCCAAGATACGACCCGGCCGATGCTTTCCGCCGAACAAATCGAAGAAAATGCAAAGACATACTTCGCCCAGGCAGGGAAAATCCTGAACACCTCCGAAGAAAAATTCGAGGTACGATACAACGGCGAATGGCTGGCGGGCCTGCAGCTCGCAGACATTATAAAACTGACGGCCTCGGCGACGGTCGCTCGTATGCTGGAGCGTGATACCTTTGAGATTCGCCACAAAAAGGGCGACCCGATTGGTATTCACGAATTTCTGTACCCGCTGATGCAGGGCTATGATTCGGTGATGATAAAGAGCGATGTGGAATTGGGCGGCACCGACCAGACATTTAACAATTTAGTCGGCAGGGACCTGCAGAGGCTTGACGGGCAAAAGCCGCAGATTGTGATGGTCATGCCGATGCTCGTTGGGCTTGACGGCACCGAGAAGATGAGCAAGTCAAAAGGCAATTACATCGGAGTAACCGATGAGCCGGGTGATATGTTCGGCAAGGTGATGAGCATATCGGATGATATGATGGAAAACTACTTTACGCTGCTGACCGATATCCGGCCTGAGAAAATCGCGGAGCTTACCGATCCTGTAAAGACCCATCCTAAAGAGGCAAAGGTGCTCCTGGGAAAAACGATTGTAACACAGTTTCACGATGAAGAAGCTGCCCGGCGTGCGGCGGCTGAATTTGAAAAAGTGTTTGCCAAGGGACAGCTTCCGGATGACATGCCGGAAGTTGTCATTGAGGCTGATGCGATTATGGCAAGTAAACTCCTGGTAAAGTGCGGATTGGTCCCAAGCGGCGGCGAGGCAAAAAGGATGATAAAGCAATCGGCGATGAGTATTGACGGCCAAAGGGTCAACGATCCTAATGCAGAAATTACCCCGGGCGACGGCATGGTTGTTCAGGTCGGCAAGCGGAAATTTGCCCGGTTGAAGGTCAGTTAAAAATGAAAATACCCAAGGTTCAAAATCCTCAGAAGTATGTGGGTCTGTATGTGGTCGATTTCGGGGACCACAGCGGAACCGGTTTTGCCGCGCAGGAGGTAGCTGAGCTGTTAGAGAGCGAAAAGTTTAAGCACATCAAGGTTTATAAGATTCACAACGCCTATCCGGACGGCCGAATGGAGCTTAAGGGAATACCGGCCCAAATCTTTCGGCTTGAGAAGGGGATGTTCTTTTATTCGAGTGATTTGAAATCGGCACAGGCGAATTTCAAACGGCTTGTTGACCTTGCAGTTAAATTAGCTCCGCCGGCAAGGGCCAAGGTGCATCTGGCTGAGTATAGCGAAGAGGAGTTTGTAACGGCCTTGATTTATCCCGCTGAGTATGATGGTGAATTCAGCCGATGGCTTACCGATGGTGGCTATAAAACAGCCGGTGCCGCTGAGGGTGGCCTCGAGGCGGTGCAGAGGTATTACGACCGGAAGCCAGAAGTTCTCGACCGGCATCAATTATTCGGCCAGGCGGCTTATGAAAGCAGAACCGGCGCCGAGCTTCTGGCAAGCGTTAAACTTGCGGTCCAAAGATGAGGCCTGAGCAAAAAAAAGGTGGTTCAGTTTTAGGTCTGATAGCTGGTGTAGCGTCAACGTTATTCGGCAAATCACCCAAGACGAGCATCGACGATATCAAGCTAACAGATTTTAAGACCAGCTCGCAACGGGTGGGTGTGCGGTTTACCGACAAGATACGAAACGTTTTCAGAAACAGATGGTTGAAAAAATCATAACCCCTGATTTGGCAGGTAATAGGTGACAACTAAACGGAATTTCGATAATATATTCAAACTGACCGTATATATGAAAGAATTATTCACCATAGGACACTCAAATCACTCACTCGACCATTTCCTCGAGTTACTTTTGGCACATC
>CAZLWL010000119.1:0-6007 GCA_964563335.1 uncultured Pirellulales bacterium | reverse complement strand
TCTTGAGATGCTGCGTCGTAAACGTAAGCTGCAAGCCGAAAAGGACTATCAGCCAGGTAACATAAATCCACAGCACCCCCAAGGGAATAAGGCCCAGAATGCCGTAAACAGCTTGGAAAGGAATGAACTTCATTACGTATATCCGAAACACGAGCTTCGCACCCGTCCATATCAAAGCCGCCACCGCCGCTCCCCAAAGCGCCGACCAAGCGCTGACCCTCGTATTGGGCAAAACAAAATACAAGAAGAATAGCGCCACCACGCTAATCAGATAAGGCAGAACCGGCCGAATGTAAACGCCCACTCCACTTTGAATCCGCCCGGCCAGTGCGTAGTGCGTGCTTGCGTAAAAACCGAGGCCTAACAGCAGCGGCCCAAGCGTCAAAAGCGCCCAGTAATTAACGATGCGATGAACAAAACTCCTGCCTTGAACAACGTGCCAGATACTGTTAAATGCCCTTTCAATCGTTGTCAAAAGTCCAAGCGCCGCCCATATCACAATCACAGCGCTGAACAACGTGATCGAACCCTTATCCAGCCCCGCGATGAACCGCTGTGTTATCTCATTGATTTTGTCGGTTATATTAATGCTTTTCGTCTCATCTTCGGCGTCGGAATATTCAATATTATCGAGGTGGGCCTGTTTGTAGAAAAAGTCCTTCACCCTTTCTCCCACATCCCGGTATGCGGGGAAAATCTGAAACGCCATCAGCATCACGATCGCCAGCGGGACGATACCGAAAACCGTATGGTATGACAAAGCTGCCGCCTGCTGACCCGACCGGTTCCGCCTTAAAAGCCTCGCGCAGTGCGGCCAGAGCTTCAATTGGAATACTGCGAATCTGCCCCACCTGCCCAATTCTTCGGTTGGAATCGTTAAGATATTCTTAAACATCGTCTGTTCCCACAAAAAGACACCTAACTCTATTTAATCGGCGACCGGCAATTCCTACTTAAGTACTTTCTCTAACAGTCTCAGGCCCTGTTTCAGCGCTTCAGTCTCAATCAGCTTTTGGACATTGATCTCAGGTTTGTCCACGGTCCCTTCGACAGGAAGTGTTATCCTGTCTGTGGCACTTTCGCCGGTCCTAACCGTTCCACCGCCGAACCTGTACGGCAGTGTCACATTCATATCGAGGCGTTTATCCAGGCCGATGACGCCGGCGAAGTTTACCGGATTATCGCCGACATTTATTTGCATGTCATCATAACGCAGAAATCCCTTTTGCAGAACAAATCTTGTCGGCAGCATCGTCATGTCCACACCACGTCCGCCTGTTAGCGATATAATTTGCCCCAACAAATCCGATGCCTCCAGACGCATCCGGTCTATAGCTACAGTGCCGGCCACCACGAGGTCGTCCCTGGTAGCCCCCGCAAGGGGAATGCTCAGCTTCTCACAGTGGAAATTCGCTACCCCGCGAACATTTACTGCATCGGCGAAAATCGGATTGAGATACATAAGCATCTGCCTGCTCGTCTCATCGTTGATATTAACCTTCTCTATTATCTGCATCGGCCCCGGCGTCTCCAGCAGCATGGGCTTTTCTTTGAAGTTGACCCTTGCCGCCAGATTCACCTTGCCGTTGTTGACGGGCGCCGAAAACGGCTCAATCGTGAGTAAGCCCTCCTTCACCCTAATCTCCATCTCCGTTGGCCCGAAGTTCAGCCCTTTATATGTTGCTTTATCGAAACCGAATTTCGCTTCCGTATTCAGATTCGCAAGCAGCGCTCCCTCTTTGTCCGTGGCATATACCGATTCAATCCTAATCTTGCTGGTTCGCTTGCCCTCCATCTCCAGCCCCTCCGGAATAAACGCGCCGGCTATCTTGCTCACCGCCGCAAGGTCGTACTCGGCTTCGACCTCGCCGCTCAATTTGGTTTTGTCTCCCACGCTCGTCTGTGTCAAATTGCCGGTTACGTCTATCTGCGAACCGTCAATCCGCAAGTCCCTGACCTCATACGTCTTTTCAGCAAAATCTAAAATCACATCTCCAAAAATCCTTACCAGTTTGTCTTCAAAAGGTTTTTTGCCCGGCTGGGCTATCCTAACGTCGGTAATGTGTGTTGAGTCGGTTGCCACACGCAAGCGCTCTTTGTCCTTACTGACCGAAAGATCCGACTTTAATTGGCCGCTTATCACCATCCCTTCTGCAAGCGGCTTAACGAGTTCGATAAAGGGCTGGGCTTTTTTCAAATCAATGTCCGCTTCAATCCTTAATCCAAGCTCCTGCTTCGCTCCCTCACCCAGCGGCACGACCGAATCTGCGATTTTTACCTGTCCCATGTCCGCCGTTGTTTGAAAGGAACTGATATTCAGAATATCCTTGTCCCTATCGACACCAAGTTCAAAATCCATCTTTACAGAAGTAGCAGGCGTCGCCCTTTTACCGTCGCTCACAACAAAATCTTCAATCACAGCTTGGCCGTGGGCCGTTATTTCTTCATCGCCGAAAGAAATCTTGCCGCTCTCTCTAACATTGCCCGCCACCGTGTAATCACCAAAATCTGCGAACTGTCCGGCAAATTCCTGCAAGCCGGCAAGGTCTGCGGTTGCAACGTAGTCAACCGAATTTATCACACCCGTACAGTCAACTGTGCAAAACGACGAAGTAAAGTTGAGCTTATCGATAATAATATTCTTGTCGTCGGAAGATATTTGCGCATCCATTTTGATTGGCTCGGCAATCATTGCCTTTTTGCCCCGAATATCTTTCTTGAAGCCCGACAGGACAGCACTTGCCTGCAGCCTTTCGAATCTGCCGTTGTCGATCCTGGCGGTAATATCACCGTTGAGTATGCCGGCTGCGTCTATGTCCCTGCCCGCCAGCGCAAACAAAGGGCCAAGCGTCTCCAGGTCGAGATTGTCAACTTTTACTGTGAAATCGCCGCTGGTTCCCTTTAACGTCCAGCTCCTTTTCGCCGCTGGGGTCAAATTCCCATTCGCAGTGATTTTCGATTTTGTCTGACCGCCGGCTACAGCCAGCGCCACGTCAAAGGTTGATTTCTTGCCCAATGGATTGATATCCACCTTCGATTCTATGTTGCTGACCTTCAATACCTTCACGTCCTTATCTTCATAAGCCGGGTTTATAGTCAAGCCACCACCTTTTACAGTAAGGTCAATCTTCGCCAGAGCCAGTCCGCCGGCCTTCCCTTTCCTTTCAGTGGTCTTCTTCTCCGCCGGCACAATGGGTTTAAGTGTCTTGTCTTTGCCTTGGCTGACATTGATTATCACCTGCGGCTCGTCAATCAAAGTTTCGCCAAGCGCCACGACCCCAAGCAACAACGATACATAGTGAGGCCTGGTTGAAATCTCCTTAACCTTCGCCGAAGTGGTCCCGGTGTCATTTTCAAAGCTCAAATCCTTCACCCGTATTCCCTTGAACCACCCTATCGATAAATCACCCACTTTCACCCGGCCGCTGATAGAGCGGTTTATCTTACCGACGACGAACCTCTTGCCGCTCTCGGAAGATAGATACACCGGGATAATAAGAACAAGCAGCAAGACGAATGCCACTGCAACTATTACAATCCGCTTGACCGTCTTGACTTTGCTTGGTCCCTTCTTGCCCGCCGTATTTAAAGAATTGCTGCCGGTACGCATTGTTCCAGCCCCCTTAAAAAGAGTTTTTGAGATTTGCTGCTTTTGACCCGGCTTGTCAGATGCCCACTAATAGAAAATCAGTCTAACATAATTTCATCCGACTTGGCCTTAATAACCGCATCCACTTTATCGGTATATTTCTTCGTCAGATTGTCAATGTCCTTTTTGCCTTGGTCATGCTCATCTTCAGTGATAATCTTGCCCTTTTGCTCCTCGTCAAGCCGTTTATTGGCATCGCGCCTTATGTTTCTGACGCTGACCTTGGTCTTTTCACCCATCTGCTTGACCTGACCCGTAAGCTGCTTCCTTCTTTCCACGCTCAACGGCGGAATGTTGAGCCGAACAATCTTACCATCTGCAATCGGGCTAAGGCTAAGCTCGCTGTTTCTGATCGCTTTTTCAATATCTTTCAAGCTGGCCGGGTCGAACGGCTTAATAACTATAGTGGCCGCGGCGGGCGTCGCGATAGTCGCCAACTGCCTTAAAGGCGTCTTGCTGCCATAGTAATCGACCATAAGGTTTTCCACGAGTCCGGTCGAGGCCCTGCCCGTCCGAACGCCGCGCAGTTCGCTCTGCAGAAATTCCACCGATTTGGCCATGTGCTGCTTGTGCTCTTCAATTATCTCTTTTACAGGCATCTCTCAAACCCCGGTTGTCATATGTCCCGGCAACTCATACTCTTTCTCTTAAGCTTCTATTCCGTTAAAACCGGTCAAAACCCCGGCGCGCCGTGGCTAAATAACTAAAATATGTATGAAACCCCACCCGGCGGGCGGGGCTAAATACTATCTGTTGCTTTTGGCAACAGATACTAACTAATAAGCGTCCCGATGTCTTCCCCGTAAATCGCTTTTGTTATGTTACCCTTTTTGAAAATATTCAGAACCACAATGGGAATGTTGTTCTCGCTGCAAAGGCTTATCGCCGCCGGGTCTATCACCCGCAACCCCTTCTGCAGAACCTCATCGTAACTCAGCTTCTTTATGAGCTTCGCCTCCGGATTTTTCATTGGGTCATCCGTATATACACCATCGACCTTCGTGGCCTTTATAATAACATCAGCGTCAAGCTCCGCCGCCCGAAGCGCTGCGCACGTATCCGTCGAGAAGAAAGGATTGCCCGTCCCGCCGGCCAGTATTGCCGCTCTACCCAACTCTAAGTGACGCAGGCATCTGCGCCGTATAAAAGGCTCACAAATCGCCGCAACCTCAATCGCGCTCAAAACCCTTGTTGGGTGGCCGAGCCTTTCCAGAGTCTCCTGCAGTGCGCACGCGTTAATCACCGTTGCTAACATACCCATATAGTCCGCCGTGTTTCGGGGGATATGGCTTTTCTTTGAAAACGTCTCGCCCCGAAGAAAATTTCCGCCGCCGACAACTATCGCAACCTGTGGTCCGAGCTTGCAAATCTGTGCGATCATTTCCGCAATAGATTCGAGGGCCTCGCCCTCTATCCCGAACCCGCCCGGCCGGCAAAAACTTTCGCCCGATAGCTTCAACAACACTCGTTTGTACCTTATTTGTCCCATTTGCCCGTCGGAATACAAAAAAAGCATCGGAAACTGACGCCGCCGATGCCAATTATACCGCCATTTCAGCCGATTTCAAATCGTATAAATCTTTTTATCTTTGCCTGGCCTCCCGCCTGCTTAGCTGCGCCCGCCAGAACCTCGGCCACCGTCTTGCTGTCATCCTTCACAAAAGGCTGTTCAGCAAGGCAATTCTCTTTGAAGAACTTCCTGATTTTGCCTTCAACAATCTTGTCAATAATGTTTGCGGGTTTATTCTTCATCTGCTCCGCGGCGATTTCCTTTTCTCTCTCTATTATCGCTGGGTCAATTGAATCGCTGTCCACCGCCACAGGCTTGATTGCCGTGATGTGCATGGCTATATCCGCAGCCACCGATGACAAAGATTTCGCCACTTCGCCGGCTTCGAGCTCAACCATTGCACCGACTTTGTTATTAAAGTGAACATAAGTCCCGATAACGCCTGTGGTCCCAACGGTGTACCTCGCATAATCACCGACTTCAATCTTCTCTCCCGTCTTGCTCACAGCCTCGGTCAAAACCTCTGAAAACTTCCTGCCGTCAACAGACGTCTCCAGAATACTGCCAGGTCCCTCATCACTGTCGCAAGCCAACAGATACTCACCAAGTGCGTCCGCCGCTGCGATGAAATCATCGCTTTTGGCCACAAAGTCCGTCTCACAGCAAAGCGTCGCCATCGCCGCCGCCTTACCCTCCGAACCTGCCTTACAGACCAACCTTCCTTCAGTTGTCTCCCTTCCCGCCCGCTTGGCTAACGTCGCCAGACCCTTCTTTCGCAAAAGCGCCATGGCCTCATCTATGTCTCCTGCCGTCTCCACAAGCGCTTTCTTGCAGTCCATCATACCCTG
>CAZLWL010000118.1:0-6029 GCA_964563335.1 uncultured Pirellulales bacterium | reverse complement strand
AGGTATCGGCAAATATTATTCACTTACATTAACAATCTTGACAGACTACTAGGTTGTACACTCAAAAAATGTGGTAAACGACATGGCGCAGCAAGGTGGCAGCATTACAATTCATAAGGAAATACCTGTCGAACTCTCTGTGCTGTCTGATTTTATTGACCTTTGAATATTAAATGGAACGTTGCTGCACAAGCAAAGCGAAGATGTCATTCCCGCGAAAGCGGGAATCCAGGCCTGTTCAAGGCGTTTCTGGACCCCCGCCTCCGCGGGGGTGACAGAGCGTTACTGTTTCTTTAGTTTTTCAAACATCAATAATGTAGATGTCAATAACATAATGAATCTTGAGGTGTAGTTGAGAAATGAGACAGTTCAAGCACTTTATTATCACGCGCTTCAATCTGGACATCTACAGTCCCGGCACGCGCATTCGCATCTCACCTGACAAGTGGATGGTCCACAGGATAAAACTCTTTGCAACTTTCACCCTGCCGTCGGTGATGAGTTGAACCTGTCAGAACTTCACATGGCTGATATTGATGGACTCAAGAACATCTGAGGTTTACAGAAATATGATAGCGAGCATCGAGTATCCGAATATTCATCTTGTTTACGTCGATGTGTCACAGGAAAAAATGCCCTTAAGCCACGAATGCTTCTCAAATCTGGTAGCACAGAATATCGCCCCCGGCCACTATGACCTCATTACAACCAGGATAGATAACGACGATACCTTTCATATGGACACCGTCAGGGTCATCCATGACTGGTACGGACCAAGACCTGTCAGGTGGACGATAGTTTTCGCCTTCGGCTATCTCCTCGACCTTTCAGCGAAGCAAATATTTCTTATGCAGTACTGGAACAACAACTATCCTACCATGATAGAAAGATCCATCGGGCCCCGGTCCGTTTACTTCACCGGCCATACCCGTCTTGTCGCTGATGCCGCGGTAACGATTGGTGATGAACCCTACTGGATACAGGTCGTTCACTCCGAGAATGTAGCAAACGACACCTCTGACAGCGGCAGCCGAACAGTTTACAGAGATAAACCGGTTAATATAGCAAACTTAAGCGGCTTTAACATTGACATAGACGTTGCCGGTCTGCAGAACATCGAGTTGCAAACTGCACGGCGCAAATAACCCGCTCAAAGGCTACATGTCAACTCGATATGGGTGGCAAAATTTTTGTCGTCGGTTTCGGGAAAATCCTCCCGGTAGTGTACCCCCCGGCTTTCCCGGCGTTTCTCGGCAGTCTGGGCCATCAAAAGTGAGACCGTCAGCATGTTCTGGCATTCCCAGCCGAACGGCGCGTCAAAGACTTTATCCATCACATATCGCTGCCAGAATCTGATGATTTCCTGGGCTTCCCCAAGCGGTTTGGCCTTACGGGTAATGCCAATGTTTCGCCACATAAGTGCCCGCAGCGAATTTGTGACATCGGCCGCATCGAGTCGGCTTCGGTCGGACCGTAGAATGTCATACTTTATTCTGTGGTGCTTGAGGTGATTGGCGCCGGCTTTCAACCGTGACGATGCAGACTGGCCGGCAATTTTACCGAAAACCAACCCCTCAAGCAGGGAATTGCTGCCCAATCGATTCGCACCGTGCAAACCTGTGGAAGCAACTTCCCCACAGGCGTAAAGGTTCTTTATGTTCGTTTGTGACTTGGGGTCGGTCTTTACACCGCCGATCATGTAATGAGCGCTCGGCCGAACCGGGATCAAATCTTTGCTTACATCTATGTCGAAGCTTTCGCACAACTCATTGATAACTGGGAACCGCTTCGCAAAGTGTTTCTTGTCAAAGTGTCTTATATCAAGATGAACATGTGTTGAGCCTGTCTTGAGCATTCTATCCAGGATCGCCCGACTGACCACGTCGCGAGGCGCAAGTTCGCCGGCCTCGTGATAATTCTTCATAAAGCGATTCTTCTGGGAATCCAGCAGAATCGCTCCCTCACCTCGAAGCGTTTCTGTTATAAGGGCCCGCGAAGCACCCGCAACATAAAGCGTAGTAGGATGAAACTGAATAAACTCCATATCCTGTAGAACAGCCCCTGCCCTGTAAGCCATTGCAATACCATCAGCAGTCGCAACTTCCGGATTGGTGGTCTCGCGATAGAGCCTGCCTGCACCGCCCGTTGCAAGAATCGTGTTGACCGCCCAGATAATCTGAAAACCACCGCCTTGGCCACAACCTATTGCGCCGACACACTCGTTGTCGTCATTTGTGATAATGTCGATGACATAAAAGTTCTCGATGACGTTTATGTTGGGCATTTGCTTGACTTTTCTTATCAAAGCCTCTGCAATTGCGCTGCCGGTCGAATCGCCGTGAGCGTGTGCGATGCGGGCGTGGCTGTGGCCACCCTCGAGGCCTATATCAATTTGGTCGTTGACCATGTCGAACTCGGTCCCCCAGTCGGAAAGCTGACGAATAAGGCCGGGCCCCTGACTTACAACAAGTTCGACAACGTCTTTATCGCAAATCCCACAACCGGTCGCAAGTGTATCGGCCACATGCTCCTCAAGGCTGTCATCGGCACCCAGTACAGAGGCAATCCCGCCCTGGGCATTCCACGTATTGCTGTCGCTAAATGTTCCTTTGCAGACAAGCGCCACGTTGCAATTTTGCGCCGCTTCAATCGCAGCCCGCAGCCCCGCAATCCCGCTGCCTATCACCAGACAGTCAGTGAATATCTGCTGGATCGAAACCGTATCTATCGACACAAGATAACGCCTGGGTTCTATCTCTTTCGATCCCATATAGTGTCCTTATCCGCCTGCGGCACCCTTTAATCCAGAAAGCAAAAGACGAAAACTTGTCGGTTATTTTTCAGTATAGTATCTTTTCTGTAATGATGCAAATACAACTATTCATAGTGCTATCTTACATTTACTTTGGCGAATTGTCATTCCGCCTGGTGCCACGTTTACATTTTTCTCTTAGGCACGGTCATCTGCTTGGGTGCCACGGTCAAACTCGTTTGGCCGTGCAGAAACAATGGCATCCTCTCAGTTAATGTGTAACAGAGCACTGGTAACAACCGCCATGCGGATTGTGGAAATAGAAAAGGCCGCTAAGCATCATACCCAGCGACCATTTAATTGCATGTTCAAAATTTCCTATCCCTTGCGTTTTCTCAGTAGAGTTGCGCCCCCCAAGCCTAATAGTACAAGTGTGATCGGCTCACGGACCACGGCAAGGCTGTACCTCCAGCCTCGGGCAAGGTCGATGAACTCGTTGGCAATGGGCACGTCGCCGTTCTCCTGCTTGTTCAGGTCCCATGCTGTCTGGGAGCCTTCGGATTTAAGAGCAAGGCTGTGGTACCCGCCACGCGCAACGGCAACAAAGTCGCCGCCAACAGGTACATCACACTGGTGGTAGTTGTTCCAGCCCCACGCCGCCAACGAACCATCATATCTGATTGCAAGAGTATGGTGACCGCCGTCAACAATCATAGCATACTCACTGTTCGGTGCCGGCTGGCTTTGATGGTACCTGTTCCAACCCCACACTACGCCCGAACCGTCTGACTTAATGGCCCGGCTGTGGTAAAAATCACCTACAATGGCTTCAAAATTGTTACCCGAAGGGACGTTGCACTGACCGTACGTATTATCGCCCCACGCCGCAAGGGTACCGTCAGATTTTATGGCAAGAGTATGGTACCCGCCGCCGTCAATGGCTTTGAAGTCGTTACCGGCCGGCACATTACATTGACCCGAACTGTTCCAGCCCCACGCTGCCAATGAGCCGTCGGACCTAATGGCGATACAATGAAACCCACCGCAGGCAATTGTAGTAAAGTCATTACCCACCGGCACGTTGCACTGGCCGTACGTATTGTCGCCCCACGCCGCCAATGAACCATCGGCCTTAAGAGCAAGACTGTGATACCCACCACCGGCAACTGCCACAAAATCGTTGTCCGCTGGTACATCGCACTGACCGTAAGTGTTGTTTCCCCACGCTGCAATCTGTCCGCCAAGGGCCGGTTTGCAAACCCAGGAAGTGACCGCAAGCAAAATTGCCGCCCCAACGAGAACTGCTTCCTTTGTAACTCTCATCTCCTCCTCGAATCCTCCTCAAAAAAGCCTCTGCATTGCAGCCCATCTCATTCACACTACCAGGGCCGAGATCACTATGGAGACTTCAGAGAAAAGAAATGTACACCCTCTCTCTTTTCATCACGTCTCCTCTTTCTTCCTTCGTTTTCGCTTTCCTTCGGATCTTACTTGAAATAGAATTATACCATGTCCTCGTTTCACAATCAAGGATTTTTTGGATAAAAAAGCTGAAAATATCATAAAAATCTCAAAAACTTGCTATCTCGCTCGCCGGGCCTCAGCCACCCCAATTTCACAAAAAACACCGTTTTCACTGCGAAATACCCCGCCTATTTACCCCGCATTGCCCCCTCTCCTCCTCCGGAAAATTCAAACATGCAAATTCGCCATGAAGCTCAATAGCCTTTTTGTCGTATGCTCTTGCTGCATCAATCGCCCTTTTAAAACGACCCAGCCAAACCTTTTTTGAGTTATGCTGTATCTTCGCACAGAATCTCCCTGTCCGCTTATCATAGCTCACACCTTTGTATTTGGAACTGGCCCCACGGTAACCACGATTGTTTCGGCAGTTTTCCCCTTGAGTGCAAAGCCGCAAATTGCTCGTTCGGATATTTCCTGGACAAAAGTATTAAAGCTTCTGGTAGTAAATCGCCTCGTACGTCCAGGCAGCGAATTTTATATACACAGGCAATGGTTTGATAGGACAGCAATGGACGAACTGATGAATACCGATTATCGAATAGCCGCCAAAGACCGGCTGTATCGTTGCCTTGACAGGATACTGGAGCACAAAGAGGATCTATGTAAATACCTCAAACTGACCGATTTTAGGTTATGTATTGATATAAGTGAAGTTTTGACAAAGAGATAACCCAATTTGTCATTCCCGTCCCGACTTGTCGGGACTTTCGCAGGTGTAAACTTGTCCCCGCGAAAGCGGGGAGCGGGAATCCAGGCTCTTAAAAACAGTGTTAATCCGTGTCTAAAAACAAAAACGGTCAGTTTGAGTAAATACCTTAAATCCAAATGGGAAGATATGTTCGGCATTGAATTTGATGTGCTGCTTTATGATCTGACCAGTACATATTTCGAGGGTCTGTGTGAGCAAAATCCCAAGGCCAGGTTCGGCTATAGCAGGGACAAACGCCCTGATTGCAGGCAGGCAAATCAGTTAAATGTATTGACCTGACAATACCACCGCAAGGCAACAGGGTTACACCAGGAAACTTTACGTATGCATTAAACATAGAGTTGAGGCGCATATATTTGTGGCCTTTTTGGCGTACTGTCTGATGATTACTCTGCGGCAAAAACTTCGATACCACGCCAGCGGCCTGACGGCCAGAGATGTCCTTGATAAGCTCAGTGCGATTGTGATGATAGATGTGCGGATACCGACAACTGATGGCCGAATGCTCGAAATGCGACGATACAGCCAACCGGAGCTTGAACACCGAATAATACTGGACAAGCTTAAAGTAAAATTGCCGAAGCAGCCACCGCCAAAGCTATATAGCCATCAGTTGAAAAGGTAGGCTTTGTGGTGGAAACTAACCACCCTGGCGGTATCAAAAGTGCCGATTTCAATGCCTAACTGTGAAAGTTGGGTTAAATCAAAAAAATCCCCCAAAAGTGCACCGGCCGGAGGCTGGAAAAATCCGAAATACTTAGGGCTACCGGAAAAAACCTCAATGAGATCGTCCGATAATGTCGATATGAGAAGAATCCTGGACAATCTGAAAAAGGAGACTTCTCATAGAACTCAAGGACATTGCCCGCAGGCTCCCAGACGAAATCTGGGCCGTATTCGAGCCATTATTGCCACCGATGGTATGGGTCGGCAATGGTCGCAAGCCCTGCAGGAATCGCGAGTGCCTCCACGGCATTCTATATGTACTTGTTACGGGAATTCCGTGGGAAATGATCCCCAAAGGGTTCCCCTCGTACAAGACAT
>CAZLWL010000117.1:0-6128 GCA_964563335.1 uncultured Pirellulales bacterium | reverse complement strand
CTTTCAAAAAGATGGCCGGGGGTTAATGAACGCAGTATAACAGGCGCTCCGCAGGTTACCCGTACGGATTCCCCGACCATAATTGGATTCATTAACAGATTTGACGTTATACTTTTCATACCTCAATTATCCCACATTCGGGCCGGATTGCAAGAGAAAAATCGGGGGAGTTGAAAAAAAATTTGCTTTAATTCTTAGGTGGCATAGCCATCAACTGAACCATAGCGACGCCCTTGTGGTTCTCGATAATTTTTGTGGCAGTTGTCTGGGAAAAAGTGTGCATATAAGCATGATGAACAGTAAGGACCAAATCTTGCATTTTGGAGCCCAGCCCTTCAAGCTCAGTGATTTTCAGGCCCATTTCTTGGCAATCACTAATGCTTATATGCCTGTCATGGCTTTTGTGCTCCTCATGGCTTGAAAGGTTCTCCACAATCTTATTCACTTTGGCCTCAGCTTCGTCGTCACCGAAAAACATGTTGTCCTTCAGCCATCGCGAAACGATGTCCTTTGACCACTTCATGGCCTTGTCGCAATCACCTAAAAAAGCCGCCCGGTACTTTGCCACTATTGGCTGCCATAAGGGTATCGTCATGGGATCGGCCTTGATCTCCCTTTTGGCCTGCTGAAATTCTTGGAGCACCCCATGGGCGGACACATCATTAAACTGGGGGTCGATTGGGCCAAGGTTAGACTGCTGGCCCATAATTATTTCTCTGCCGGCACATGCTACCATAGTTCCAGCCGACATAGCGAGCTGCGGTATAATCGCCCGGATGTCTTTGCCAAACATTCGAAGAAGGTAGTCTACGATTGATTCCGTGGCTGCGGTACTTCCACCAGGAGTATGCAAGAAAAGATCCAGCCCCTTTGAGCGGTCGAGATTGTGGATCGTTGTCATAAAGCCGTTCTTGTCGGCATCAGTTAGGCTTGAGGGGAAACCAGGCTTTTGTAACCATCCTGAGTAGTACGTTATTATGTTTCGCCCTGTATGCCTGTGGAGTTGTGTTAGATACCGTCTTCGTATGCAGTCAAGTGCGTCAGGTCGCTGCAGCTTCTGAATCTCGACCAGAACTTGGTTCCAGTTAGGCATCCTTTGGCGGCTCCACAGCCGTTGAATTAGTTTCAAAAATCCAATGCGGCTTGGTGGCAGGATAATTCTTTAACGTGGCAGCAAATCGCTCGGGGCCATCATACTCCGCATTGTCGGGCTGGTCGGTGACCAACAAGTCATGCATTTGTTTTGTCTCCTCGCTTGCTTGCATCTTGATACCCTTTCAATTAGAAAATCTCGTTATCTTCCGTGAAAGGTATACCTGCAATACTCGTGCCAGCCACTCAAAAGTGCATTTCCAAGAGGAAATCCGCCTTTATGGGCTGCACTCCGATAATATAGTATACCAGCTATACACGGATGTTCAACAATTTTACAGGAAAATGTTTAAAAATATTTGGCCCATCGAAGATGCGAAGGCTTGATTTGAGCCCGCAGAAAGCCTTGTTTTCCAGGAAAAGCTATGAACTTGTAAAAGAACCGCTCTTGCGCCACAGTTAAGTTTCAAATTGCCGGAATCTGAACTCGGTATCAGATATTGAAAAATCAGGGTTGTTTGGTGTGCGATTGTGTTGAGAAAACGCTGAAACGGATTAACCACCCACCATCGTTTACCCAGTAGCTACGCTCTGCCGAGGGTTTTGAGAAACTTCTTTGATTTCTTCAGCCCCAGCTTGCATGCTCTCGTTCGTACCATACCTACAGACCGTCCGATTTTGTCGGCCACCTCCTGTGAGTTTCTATGAGGGTACAGTTTCTTGAGCAGTTCGATTTCTTTAGCCGACCAACGGGGACAATGAGCATACGACGGCCTTTTTCTGAGCCCCAATTCACGCGCTTTCGTTCGTACCGAAGAAGGAGACCAACCGAGTTTATCAGCTATAGCTTGCATAGTGTTCTTTGGAAACATCTCTTTAAGCAGCTTATTTTCTTCGTTCGACCATACCCGATGCCTGGATTCTTTCCAAAGCCCCATCGCATGTGCCCGTCCTTCTACCGCCCTTGGAGACCTCCCAAGTTGCTCAGCTAACTCCTTCAGGCTCTTAACCGTGTATAGCTTCCTAAGCAGTTTGAGTTCGCCCGCCGACCACAGACGCTTTTTCTCCATCTTAATCCCAAGGTCGTATGCCTTTTGTCTCACTGCCCTCAAGGGTCGCCCAAGTTGTTTGGCTACATCCCGTGTACACTTGCAATGTGGGTACAGCTTCTTAATCAGCGCAAGCTCATGGGCCGACCATCTCTTGTTGCACCAGCTTTTTCTTTTGAGTCCCAACATATGCGCTCGCCGTTTTACTGCAGCGACAGTTCTGTCAAGCCTTTTCGCAATTTCGCCGATGGGGCACTCAGTATACAAATCCTTCAATAGCGCAAGCTCTTTGGCTGTCCAGAGCTTGTCTAGATAGCTCTTTCTTTTAAGTCTCAGGTAACATGCTTTGACCGTTATAGCGGCCATAGTTCTGTCGAGCCTTTTAACAATTTCGGGGACGGGGCACTCAGGATACAACTCCTTCAATAGCGCAACCTCTTTAGCTGTCCATTTACGGCCATGACCTCTTTTGCTTTTTGCCATTACACAATTCCTTTTTGAAAAGGCTCAGATTAGAAACCACATAAAGTATACCACAAGGATGGCTGCGAATCCAGCGCAGCCGCCTGCCGTTTGAATGTGCTCTTGGAAAAGGAGGCGGCAGGCGACAAACTCTTTAGAAAGGCAAATCCAAGACATACACCATACCACAAGGACGGCGATAATGCAAGTGGTTTTCGGAGATGACCGACCGGGGGTGGGGGTAGTGTGGAGGCATACCCCCCTTTGCTGATATGTTTAATCAGGTTGTCCTGTGGGACTGGCGTCGTGGGCGTTAATTACGGGGAGCCAGCGGGCCAATTCTTTTTTGATTGAATCGTATTTGGCATCGGCTGCGATGTTGATGGTTTCATCCGGGTCAGTGGAGTGGTCATAAAGCTCCTCATTGCCGTTTTCATACCTGATATAGCGCCACCGGTCGGTTCGAACAGCATGATTATCTTTTCCATAAGTCGTGACAGCGGGCTGTAGGCGAGGTGCACTCGGACTGCAAAGCAATGGAACGAGGCTTTGGCCTTCGAGCTCGGGTTTTGGCTTTAGGCCGCATAATTCGATTAGCGTCGGATAAATATCAAGCAGGCTCACAGGCCTGCTGCAACAGTTGCCGGCCTTCGTCAATCCAGGTGCGACCATCATAAACGTTACCCGCGTAGATTCCTCCCAGAGTGTAAATTTCTCCCAGGTCTCGCGCTCTCCGAGATGGAAACCGTGGTCTGACCAGAGAACGATAATGGTATTTTCGGCATAGCCGCTTTTGTCGAGACCATCAAGCAGGCGTCCAAGCTGAGTATCGGCAAAGCTTATGCTTGCAAGATACCCTTGTATGGCCTTTTTCCATTCCTCGTTATCGATAACCCATTTATGCCAGGCGCGTCTTTCGTCGCCCATATCTAATCCAGCAGAAGGAAGCTGTCTTTTCCAATCTTCAGGAATTTTTGGCGTGACAATTTCGTCCAGCGGGTACATATCAAAATATTTTCGCGTGACATACCAAGGAATGTGCGGCCGAAAGATTCCAACAGCCTGGAAGAATGGCCTGTTATGTTTTTTATTCAGTTCGCTGATTGCCCAGTCTGCAACCTTGTAATCAGCCATTTTACTATCGGGTTCATCGAGGGCGGCCCAATCAAAAAACT
Source organism: uncultured Pirellulales bacterium (assembly GCA_964563335.1). Taxonomy (GTDB): domain Bacteria; phylum Planctomycetota; class Phycisphaerae; order Sedimentisphaerales; family Anaerohalosphaeraceae; genus QNBT01. The sequence goes on along the minus strand of CAZLWL010000117.1, from coordinate 2,350 downwards.
CCATTGGCCGCTTGCCAATACTGCCTTTTGCAACAGGGTATTCTTTTGGCCAAAGCTCCGGCGGCATAGACTTTATCTTCGACGGGAAATATTCATCCCAGCAGTTTGGGTCGTTGAAGCCGTCGCTTAATTCTTCTTTGTCCCAGTTGTCCCAGGACAGGGCATGGAAGATTTTGCCGCCGCCCACTACTGAATAGCCTGCGGTTCTAAAATGCTCAGGAATTGTAACTGCTTTTTCAAGAACTGGTGACCGCCGCCAGTGGGGCGAGTTATAATATATTCCCGATGTCGAAGGTCGGATACCGGTCAGGATACTTGCCCGCGAAGGATTACAGGCAGGGGCTGCACAGTGGGCGTTTGTAAAAAGAACGCCTCTTTTTGCGAGCCTGTCGAGATTTGGCGTATAAATTTTGCCTTTATAGCCTCCGAGGCAACCTGTCCAGTCATTAAGGTCATCAATCGCGATAAACAGGACGTTCGGTTTAGTTTTAAGACCTCTTTTGTCAGGGTCTTTAAGAAAATTGTTGCAACCAGTCAAAGCCAAAGAAGCTGCTCCTAAACCGACAGTTTTCAAAAAGGCTCTGCGATTATAATACTTCATTTCGACACCTCAAATTACAATTTATACTGCTCTCGATTGAAAAATCCTGTAATTTTCAATCAGAAAGCATCTTATGTCCGATAAACAATGTATATGAAGGATTATCTGACATTTCCCATTTACACGGTTAAGAAACATAATTCACTCCTGTCGGTGCCAATAATCTTATTAAAATCACCTTGAGATATCAATAATTTGTTTCATTGTGTTTTTGTCATACCGGGCTTGACCCGGGATCCAGATCTTCTGGATTCCCGCCTTCGCGGGAATGACATTGCCCCAAATCCCCTCATATCTAAAAGCGGGCACTGGCATATTTGAGCACCTGGACCAATTCAGCCTCAGTCAGTTCAATTGGATTGCCTTTCATGCTGCTTGACTTTTTGGCCTTGGCTACAACGGCTGCAAAATCCTTCTCCTCCAATCCAAGCTCAGTTAGTGTCGGGGCCTTTAATACCGCGCACAGTTCCCGCACCCACCTCACCCCGTCGGCCGCTCGCGCAGCCGCCTTGCCGGTCAGGAGCCGGGCTATCTCGTCATAGCGGCCCAAAGCCGGCGAGCCGGGCCCGCGCCTCTCTAAGGCCCGCACATTGGCTTCCATAACGTGCGGCACAAGGGCGCCGCATATCGCCCCATGCGGCGCCGAAATCATACCGCCCAACGGCCCTGCAAAACCATGCACCGCCCCCAATTTCGCGTTCGCCAAAGCCAGCCCGCCAAACAGGCTCGCCAGGGCCATATCCCGGCGAGCAGCCGGGTCCCTGCCGTTTTCATAGGCCGCCCGTAATGACCGTCCCGCTCGCATCAAGCCCTGGCGGCAGAAGCCATCTGTCAGCGGATTCGACTTATTACAGACGAAAGGCTCCATAAGCTGTGTCAGTGCATCCAAACCCGTTCTCGCCGTAAGAGCCGGCCCCATCGTGTAAGTAAGTTCCGGGTCCACCACCGCAAGACGAGGAATCATCAGGGCACTTCGCATACTCACTTTCATCTTTTTCTCAGGCACGCCCAACACTGCGTTACGCGTAACCTCCGCACCTGTTCCCGCCGTGGTTGCAATTGCAATGTGGCCTGCGCAAGGTCGGCCAAGCGGCTTACCCTCGCCGACTACCTCTAAGTAATCATCCAATTCGCCCGTGTTGGTCAGCATTGCCGCAACAACTTTACCCGTGTCAATAGCGCTTCCGCCCCCTATGCTGATAACCAGGTCGCTTTTCGCTGCCCTCGCCGCTTCCACAGCCGCCTTTGCCGGAGTCGTTGTCGGCTCACCAGTCACATTAAAGATAACACTCTCGATTTTGTGTTTAGAAAGTTGTTCGAGCACCGGCAATGCCCGCTCGCTCCTGCGCCCCGTAACGACAAAGGCGCGCTTTCCCATCTCGGCGGCCGCAGCCCCGACCTGGCGGACGGTACCAGCCCCAAAGATAATGCGCCCGGCCGTAGCAAATTCAAATCTCATCGTTACGCCCGCCAACTCCGAAACAGCTCACCTAACCTACATTTCTCACCGCCGAGGTCCCGACAAGTCGGGATGACTTATGTAAAATATAGCGCTTATCGCAAGTAACAGAATGTTGCCGTCCCGTCGAGACGCGGTCTCGCCGCGGCTGATGGCATACCCCGGTTCCGGTCATAACTTCTTTAATATAAACCAACTCCGCGTTCTCGGCGTTCTCTGCGGTGAAATATCCGGGCTGACCCAGCCCTGCTCATCCGGGAACACCTTTCAACATTTAGAATCCGAGTTTA
>CAZLWL010000116.1:0-6215 GCA_964563335.1 uncultured Pirellulales bacterium | reverse complement strand
AGAGGGCAGAGGACCCCGGCGCGCCGGGACTTCACTGCGCTCAGCAGAGGACAGAGGACAGAGGACAGAAGACAGAAGACAGACAACATCAAATATCAAGGTGCAAAACTGTGGATTCCTGCTGGAGTTTATGCCGTACTCCGATACGGTGCAGGAATGACAAGGAATCGCTTTGCGATGTTAGTAACCCTGCCCCGGAGTTTTATCGGACATATAGACGTAAGAAATGCAGGCTAAACAGATACGAAAATATTCTAAAGTTCGGCATTTGATTAGACGATTTCTCTCGTAGAGTGTCCGTACGTCCAGAATATTAGCTTCCGTATCGATACATGACGCAATCACAGGTAGAGCTTGAGTCCATGACAACCGACCTGACGGCCGGAGCGTTTAACGCTTTCTGCCAGGATGTCTCTGCAATGTTTGACACCGCCGTCAGTGTCGAGCAGTTAGATATCGCTGCCGGTACCACAAAGCAGCTCAGGAATACCTATAAGAAGCTCGCCGCGGTTTGTTCTGTCAAGGCCCAGGGGGCGTTAAACGGCCAGTTCCAGGTCGTCTTTGGCACCGAAGGCCTCTTTACCTTAGCCGGCACGTTTGCCATGCAACCCGAGCAAATCATCAAGGAAAACCGCCAAGGCGGCACTGAGACCGACACAAACGAGATTGCCGATGCAGTCACAGAAGTAAGCAACTTGATAGTTGGAGCGTGGGACAGGGTCTTTCGTGAGGAAATGCCCGACCACAAGCATTTCGTCCAGAGCGGTATCTTCATTGGCAACCCATGGAACAAATCCGAAGAAAAGATAGGCCTTGCCGGCGACACAGAGCTGGTGATTCTTACATTTGAAATGACTATTGACCCGCTGCCGGCTTTCAAGTGCGGGGTTATTTATCCAAAGTCGCTGTTTGAACCTCCCACGGACGAGGCTGGTGCAGATGCCGAGGCCGCGGACGAAGAAACACCTGCCAAGGAAGCCGGCGCGGACGAAGTCGCCGCAGAACCGGCTGGCGACAACGAAGCCGGCACCGAGCAGGCCTCTGCGACCGAAGCCGGCGCAGAAGAGTCCGCTGAGTACAAAGCCGGCGCCGAAGGCTCTGCTGAAGAGACCGCCACCGCCGAACCCGCCACAGAACCGCCCGCCCAAGAAGCTGCCACCGAGGCTGCTCCTGCTGAGGAAGTTCCAACCGACCAAGGTCCTGCCGAAGGCTCTGCTGACGAGACTGCCGACGCCACCGCCCAAGAACCTGCCCCAGAGCCAGCAGCCGAAGAAGAAGCCTCCGGTGAGGAATCCGGCACCGACCAAGCCTCTACTGAGGGGTCTGCCACCGAGCAGGCCCAATCCGGCCCTGAAACCACCGCGGAAGAAAGCGAGCATCCCGCCCAGGCCCAAGCCCAAGATGACTCCGCACAGCAGGAGCCGAGCAGCGAGCAGCCGCCAGAAGCGGATGACGAGCAGCAAGAGGCTGATGATCAGGCAGAGTCGGCTGAAACGGAGGCTGGTGCGGTTACCGATGCCATTGCGAAAATGACGCATTCAGCGGCCGTTTTGCCAGGCCGGCTTGCTGATAGTGCCGCCATACTGACGGGACTGACCGCCAAGGATGTGATGACGGCCAATGTTGTCTGGGCAGCACCCGACGAAACAGTGGAGCAGTTGGTCGCCAAAATGCAGCAGCACGACACCGCGTATCTGCTGATTGGCGAAAAAGCACAGTTGCAGGGCATAGTATCGAAATCTGATGTTCGCGGTGCGCTGAGTCCGTACCTGGAGTCGATGTTTGCGAAATGGCGGACCTCCATGGACATCGCCACGCTCCAAATCAAGGCACAATGGATTATGAGCCGGCCCGTTCGCACCGTCAGAGGGGAGGCGACATTGGCGCAGGTAGTGCAGGGGATGAGTGAGCACGGCGGCCGCTGTATGCCCGTCACCGACGAGCAGGGCAAAGTACATGGAATTGTTACAGTGTTCGATATCTTTGGCGCCTTGCTAACCTGTGCTTCCGGTGTTTCGACTGCGGGTAAAACCGCCGAAGCGCCGCCGCTGGTCTAAGCCCAACCTTTATTATCACCCGTAACATATCGATGCCATTCCTAAATCTTAGCGTCAAAATATGCGCACCCCTTACGCAGTCTATTGACATCTGACACAACTGTCCGGCGCCGTATAATTGCCCGATTCCATGATTTTTTCAAATTTTTTTTAGGTAGGTCCGATACAAAAATTCGGCTGTGTCCGATAAAATGTGTCGGCGCCGGAAGACTTTTTGTTCTTTATGGGACCTCGGCCAAATGCCCGATATTGTCCGCTAAAGTGGTCAAAAAGCGGGTTTCCGGCCCGATAAAAAGGTTTAAGAGTTTAGGTCCCGCTCCGATAATACAGGTTGTGAGCAAAAGAATCAGTTTTTTTTATCGGTGTTTTTATTACGTTCCGATAAGTTGCTCACGCTGGAAATTTTGCTTCCGGTAATAACGCTTGCGAACTGATGAGTCAGGCAATTTTATCGGATTGTTCATAGAAAGTTTGATTGTGAATTGAAGGGTATTTACCGGTTGAGTGCTGCAAGTTTTTTGGTTGTGGTTTTTCGTAAGGAGACAAGAATATGTTAGCAATTAAGAACAACATTATGGCGGACAACGCCGCAAGGCAATTGGGCATAAGCTATGATTCTCTTGCCCAGTCTATCGAGAGGTTGTCGTCCGGCATGCGCATTAACAGCGCCAAGGATGACGCCGCCGGCTTGGCTGTTCGCGAATTGATGCGTGCTGATGTCGCTGTGCTTCGGCAGGGAGCGCGTAACGCACAGGACGGTATCAGCATGCTGCAGATCATGGAAGCTGCGATGGCGTCGATTGACGATGCTCTTATCCGTATGAAGGAGCTGGCGCAACAGGCCGCCACGGGGACGTATTCCGACCAGCAGCGAAGGATTATGGACAACGAGTTTCAGGAGATGGCGGCTGAAATCACCCGTATCGCCACCAAGACCGAGTATAATACCACGGCCATGCTCGCCAGTGCAACCGGCTCGCAAATCATTCACTTCGGAGTTAGTTCGGCCGGGGAGGAGTCGAGCATCACAGTCAGTTCTATTGATGCAACGGCCGCAGCATTGGGCATTGACAGCGCTATCGACCTCACGACTACGGATAATGCCAGTGACGCACTGACCACGGTAACTACCGCGATTCAAATAAAAGACAGTGCCCGTGCCAGCTTCGGATATTCCATGAACCGGCTTGAAATGAGTACTGCCGTGCTTAATCTTCAGGCCGAGAACATGCTTGGAGCGGAGTCGCGTATCTCAGATGTTGACGTGGCGACGGAAGTGGCCGCGTTGACGAGAACCCAGGTCCTGGCACAGGCAGGTATTGCGATGTTGGCCCAGGCCAACGCGATGCCGCAGATGGCCTTGACTCTGCTGAGGGGCTAAACCGTTAACTCAGGCTAAAATCCTTGCAAGAACCCGGCAGATGGCTGCTCCAAACAGGAGCAGCCATCTGTCTGCGCAAAGTCAGAGGTCAGAAGTCAGAGGTCAGAAGTCAGAGGTCAGAGGTCAGAGGTCAGAAGTCAGAGGTCAGAGGTCAGAAGTCAGAGGTCAGAGGTCAGAGGTCAGAGGTCAGAGGTCAGAGGTCAGAGGTCAGAGGTCAGAAGTCAGAAGTCAGAAGACAGAGGTCAGATTTTTCTGTCTTCTGTTTTCTGGCCCTCATTTAACTCTTCATGCCCGATAAAAACCTGCAATTAGACAAATTTATCCGGATTTTTCCGGACCTTTTTATGTTACAGAACCCCTTTTTTGATGCCGAAAACCGCGATTTTGGCAAGATTGGCTATTGGCGGGCTTTTTATGGGACGATAAAGTGCTTAAGTCGGCACAGCTACTTCCGATAATAGTCTTTGAACACGGTGGCAAATGATGATTTTATCGGATTGTTTATTTGAAAGCGTAAAAGTAAAAATGTAAGAAGCTTGGTCATTGCAAGGTATCATTTGGTAAGAAGGAGAATTGAGACATGTTAGCTATTAAAAACAATATTATGGCAGAGAGCGCCTCCAGGCATCTGGGTCGAGCATACGATGCGTTGGCCATGTCGATAGAAAGGCTTTCGTCGGGCCTGCGTATCAACAGTGCAAAGGACGATGCCGCCGGCTTGGCTGTTCGCGAATTGATACGGGCCGATATCGCCGTGATTAGGCAGGGCTCCCGTAACGCTTCGGGCGCGATCAGTATGCTGCAAACGTTCGAAGGGGCACTTTCATCCGTCAATGATGCACTTATCCGCATGCAGGAGTTGGCCGAGCAGGCCGCTACAGGAACGTATTCTGCGCAGCAGCGGAGAATTATGGATGCGGAATTTCAGGAAATGGCCGAAGAAATCACCCGTATCGCAACGAAAACAGAGTTTAACACCGTAACTATGCTGGATAGCGCTACCGGCGTCAACACGATTCACTTTGGCTCAGGTTCCACCCTCACCGTTCGTTCCGTTGATATCACGGCTGCGGCATTGGGCATTACCAGCGCTATCGACATCACGACTACGGATAACGCCGCTGACGCAATGACCGCCCTTACTGCCGCTATTAGCGTCAAAGATAGTGCCCGAGCCAGTTTCGGTTATAAGATGAACCGTATTGAAAGTACCGCAACGGTCCTTGACATCCAGGCCGAGAACATGATGGCAGCCGAGTCGCGTATATCGGACGTTGACGTGGCCACGGAAATGGCCACCATGACCAGGAACCAGGTCCTGGCACAGGCAGGTATTGCGATGCTGTCTCAGGCCAACGCGATGCCTCAAATGGCCTTGGCACTATTGAGAGGATAATGTTTTAAGCTTCTTACCAAGTAATGGCGGGGTGGCTGTTCCGTTGTGGGACGGCCACCCCGGCCAAAGAGCTTAAGACACCAAAAATTGAAACAGCCTTTGAGAGCAATTCGAGGCAGAATACTTAAAACGGGATGGCCGGATTTTATAATGGAGTAACGAAATGAATGGTACCGGATTTTACGAAGAGACAGCCGTAACGACCCAGAATAGTGGTCGATTGGTCGTGATGCTTTATGACGGCGCCATCAAATTCCTCAAGCAGGCCGTCAAGGCTCTGCAAGCGGGGGATATGGAGGTCAAGGCCAGAAATATCGGACGTGCCCGCGAGATCATTTTTGAATTAAACACCGTTTTGGACATGGACGCCGGCGGCGAGGTGGCCCAGAACCTGCGCACACTGTATAACTTTATGAACAAGCATCTCACTGGGGCCAATATCAATAATGACGTCCAGGCGATTCGCGAGGTGATTGGCCTGATGGAAGAGCTGAATCAGGGCTGGAGAGCGGTTACCGTCTGATTGGGCCTTGTACCAAAGTTTGAAGTGCCTAAAGTGCCTAAAGTGCCTAAAGTTAAAGTAATCAACAAAGCCCGACTGCTGGCGAAGCCTAATAACTTTAGTTCACTTTAGCTCACTTTAGCTCACTTTAGTTCACTTTAGTTCACTTTAGGCACTTTAGCTCACTTTAGGCACTTTAGTTCACTTTAGGCACTTTAGTTCACTTTAGGCACTTTAGCTCACTTTAGGCACTTTAGCTCACTAACTTCCTTTGGTCTGACCTCGCCGGTTTAAAAAAATTCCGGCATCAGAAAAATTTTTTCTCCGCCCCTTTTGCATTTTCAATATCTCCTGTACAAACACTATCGGTCGTAATCTTTGCATCTCCTTTTTCGCCCAACAAACTCTTCAAGTGCCTCGCTCATCTGCCGATAATGCCATGTGGCACAGTTCCAGCGTGTTTTGAACCGCGCTGTTCTGAAGCCAGTGTATTGTAACTTAATGGTTTAATGGTCCTGACAGGGGCAATTTAACATTTTATTGTGCTAAAGCTAAAGGAGTTAGAAACATGTTAGCAATTAAGAACAACATTATGGCGGAAAACGCCGCAAGGCAACTGGGTACGAGTTACGATGCTCTCGCCGTGTCTATCGAGAGGCTGTCGTCCGGCTTGCGCATTAACAGTGCCAAGGATGACGCCGCCGGCCTGGCCGTTCGTGAGTTGATGCGGGCCGACATCGCTATGATTAAGCAGGGTGCCCGTAACGCACAGGACGGCATCAGCATGCTGCAGACGATGGAAGGTGCGATGTCGGTGATTGACGAGGCTCTTATCCGTATGAAAGAGCTTGCCGAACAGGCCGCTACCGGGTCGTATTC
>CAZLWL010000115.1:0-6335 GCA_964563335.1 uncultured Pirellulales bacterium | reverse complement strand
AAACAGTGTTAATCTGTGTTAATCCGTGTCTAAAAACAAAAACGGTCAGTTTGAGAATATTATTCTTTTTTTGAGACTGTAGCAAGATTACAGAGTATCCTGCTTTGTGGGCATGTGTTGCTTGCAGCCGAATCGTGGCAAAAACCAAATTTATGTTTGGATCCGCTGGAACAGGAACCCGGAATGTGCTATTGGTTAAGTTAGATTTTCTATAAGTCATTGTATTCAAGGAGCTTACATATTATTTGCTCTGTAAAGCTACTACAGTCTCCTTTTTTTCTTTATTTTAATGTGGAATAATATAAATTTCGCTTGACAGCCCGGAGCATCAGGCATAAAATGAGGCAACTTCAATCGCTTTAGGTTTACCGGCATGGAGGCATAAAGTATGGCAAAAAGTTCAGCAAGGAAAGTGGCCTTTATTTCTTCCTTCCCGCCGAGAAGATGTGGCATCGCTGAATTTACCTCAGACCTTGTCAAGAGTATCGCTGCAACGGCAGGAAAGGACTTTGACCCGCTGGTGGTGGCGATGCAGTCGGGCAGTCCCTGCCAGTATGCCAATCCCGTCAAGTTCGAGGTCCGCCGCAACGTCAAGAACGACTACGTCTGTGCCGCCGACTACATAAATTTCAGTCACGTGGACTTCATCTCCATCCAGCATGAATTCGGCCTCTTCGGCGGCGATGCAGGCTCACATCTGAACCTCTTGTTGCGAAGGGTGAACGCCCCGATAATTACCACCCTACATACCATACTCGATGAACCCCAGACTCCCTTTTACAGGGCCATGGTAGCCCTCTGTGAGGCTTCACGCAAAGTCATCGTGATGAACAAACGCGGCATAAAGATGCTCGGTGATATATACGCCGTGCCTTCAAAAAAGGTGGAGGTTATTCCACACGGAATGCCGGATTTGCCCTTTGTCGACAGCAGCTATTACAAGCACAAATTCGGCATGGATGGCCGAAGAACAATCCTCACATTTGGGTTGTTGAGCAGAAGCAAAGGTATCGAGATGATGCTCAAAGCTATGCCCGCAATCGTCAAGGCCGACCACACGGCTTTGTACATCATATTGGGGGCAACGCACCCCGAAGTCGTTCGTCATGAAGGTGAGGCATACAGGCTCGGTTTGAATCGCATGGTCAAAGACCTTGGCCTCGCCGAGCACGTAATCTTCCATAACCGATTTGTCAGCGACGGGGAGCTTCACAACTTCCTCTGTGCCGCCGACCTCTACGTAACGCCCTATCTCAATAGGGAGCAGTTGACCAGCGGCACCCTCGCCTATGCCGTCGGCGCCGGCAAAGCGGTCGTCTCAACGCCGTACTGGGCCGCCGAGGACCTCTTGGCCGGGGGCCGCGGAAAGCTCGTCAGGTTCAACGACCCCGCCCACTTAGCCAAGTCCATAATAGAAATAGCTGACAATGAGACGTTGTTCTACTCACTCAGGCGAAAGGCCTACGACCACGGCAGAAAAATGACCTGGCCGCAGGTAGGGAAAGCCTACTGGAAGACCTTCACCGCCAAGCGGCTGCCCGCGCGCGTCCCTGCTAAGGCAATTGCAGCGATTGATGAAGCCGTATCAATCCTTGAGGTCCCGGAGCCACCGCTGGAACATTTGCAGCGCCTGACCGACGACACGGGGTTGTATCAACACGCCAGGTTCACCGTGCCGGACAGGCAGCATGGTTACTGCACGGATGACAACGCCAGGGCGGTGGTTGCGATGACCAAGTATTGTGCCCAGTATCCTGAGCCGGCGGCCCTGCGACTGTTCGAGACGTATCTGTCGTTTATCTGCCACGCCCAGAACGCCGACGGGACGGTCCGAAACTTTATGACCTTTGACCGGCAGTGGGCCGCCGATGAGCGGCCCCACGATGCCCTCGGCAGGACATTGTGGGCCTTCGGAGCGGTTATGGCTAAGCCGCCGCTGCCCAGATATCTGCCCGTGATAAAGGACTGCTTTGATAAATCGGTCAAACATGTACCCCGGCTTTCCCTGCGCGGCAAGGCTTATTCGATATTCGGCATGGCTCAGTACCTCGAGCAATTCCCCGGGGCCAGTGACATTAAGCGCTATTTGGCCCTGGCCGCCGACCATCTGCTCGCCGAATATGAAGACTGCTGCGCGCCCGATTGGCAGTGGTTTGAAGATATACTCACCTACGATAATGCCGTCCTTCCTGATGCACTGTACACGGCGGCCCTGACGGTGGGTGAGGAAAAATACCTCCAGGTTGCGAACAAGACATGTGAGTTTCTCTTGGATAAAATCTTTGACGGCCGGCAATTCAGCTTCATCGGCTGCAAAGGGTGGTACAAACGGGGCGGCCAAAGGGCCGTCTTCGACCAGCAGCCAGTCGAGGTCGCAAGTACCGTTATGATGTTAAGGGCCGCCTTCGAGGCCACCGGCAGGAGCGAGTATCTCAAAATACAGAAAAAGGCCTTCGACTGGTTCTTAGGTGAAAATGATTTGCATGTCCCGGTCTATGATTTTGCGACGAAGGGCTGCTCGGACGGCCTGACACCCAGCGGGGTCAATGTCAACCAGGGTGCCGAAAGCATGCTCAGTTTTCTGCTGAGCCTGCTGTGCGTTGTGGAAGGCTATACCGCTGACGGCAAGTCGGGGGACGAGGATTTTTTTTTGACGGCCGAGACAGAGACCTCGGATAAAAAGAAAAGGCCGGCCATCACAGATATTCCCGCCAAAGCCGCTTCAAGCGAAACGGCTGTAGAGAAGACAGAGGGCGGATGACAGACGACAGAGGATGAATACTCGATACTCTATGTTGAGCGCAGCGAAATCCCGCGTGTCCCGATACATCGGGGACCTGTCGGGGCTGGATACTTGATACTGTGCAATAAATCCCGCGAAGCGATTCCACATTTGAAGTTGGAAGTTCGATGTTGGACGTTCATCTGTGCTTCGTGTGTCGTATCTCGTGAATCGTACCCCGGCGCGCCGGGACTTCACTATGCTCAGTTGCGTATTGCGGATAATCCTGTAGGGTGCGATTCATCACACCACTTTTTGTCACCCCTGCCAAGTTTACCCTGAGCGCAGCCGAACTAACGACTAATTCGATTGGGCGTGGGACAAGAGTCTCTCCTGCCTATTCTGCACACGAAGATTCAGTGTGGGTGGAAATTGGAGTTATTTGGGTAGGTAGATAGATGAGCAGAAAACATAGATCAGAATATGCTTGACATCCATATTGAACTGTCATATTATGTAAAATGTACGTTTGTAATCGGCAGGTTCCACTGCGGGCCGGAGTTTTGACAATGGCAGCAATAAAAGGGGTTCCACATCCGTTCCCATACCAGTGAAGCAAGCGCCAACTTGCTTCCGAGATTCTTTCCTGTATGCCCAACTCTATTAATGTGTTATTTGAACCGTTTGCTGGTTCTGCGGCAATTACTGTCGCCGCCTCCTATCGTAATAGAGCTGAAAATTTTTCCATTAACGATGCCCATGCACCTGTGGCACAACTTTGGAAGGAAATTCTCCATAATCCTATGGGCTTATGTGACAGGTATGAAGCCTTATGGAATGAGCAAATAGGAAAGGACAGAGAGTATTACGATTTCGTAAGAAGTGAATTCAACAGAACTCAAGAACCTCATTATTTTTTATATTTGTTAGCTCGATGTGTCAAAGCTGCTATCCGGTATAACAGAAATGGAGAGTTTAATAACACTCCTGATAAGCGTCGCCTGGGAATGAAACCTGTTACTATGCGCACGAATATATTACACGTTTCTGAGATTCTGAAGGGTAGAACGTCTGTCTCATGTGAGGATTACAAACTTGCTCTCACAAGAGCCGCCAAAGGTGATTTAGTTTACATGGATCCCCCATATCAGGGAGTTTGTAACGTTCGAGATCATAGATACTGCAACGGTGTTGATTTCGACGAGTTTCAGGAGCAATTGCAATTGCTCAATGAAAGAGGTATAGATTTCATAGTTAGCTACGATGGTCGAACTGGGGATAAGCGCCATGGAAAAGAGCTGTCCGGAGACCTTAAATTAAAGAGATTTGAAATTGCAGCAGGGAGATCTACGCAGTCAACACTTTTAGGTCGAAATGATGTAACTTTTGAGTCTCTGTATCTGTCTGCAGGCCTTATGGAAAAAAATGGGCACTCAAATCTTGAATTCAATACTGAAGATAAATATCCATTATTCTCCGGCATTGGTTGATAATGAAATCAAAGAAATTAAGTCCCGAATTTCTCAAGAAATGTAAATCTGTTAAGGCAAAAAGGCCGAGGACAGTTATCAACCATATTTTAACACACGGACAAATAACAACAGAAGAACTAAGAGATATATATGGTTACAACCACCCGCCACGCGCGGCTAGGGATGTCCGAGAACAGGGTATCCCTCTTGAAACATTCAGAGTCGAAGGTTCAGACTGGAGGAAGATTGCCGCGTACAGATTTGGTGAGCTTTCACAGACAAGAACATTAGCCGGGCGCACCGTATTCTCAAAGAATCTAAAGGAAAAGCTCATCGAGAGGTACAGTTCTAAATGTGCAATCTATTTAGAACCATTCCCAGAAAGCGAATTGCAGATTGACCATAGAGTTCCTTACGAAGTCGCTGGGGACAGTGTTTCAAAAGAAGATATTACTGCCTATATGCTTCTGAGTCCTTCCGCAAATAGAGCTAAGTCGTGGTCATGTGAGCACTGCTTGAATTGGAAGAAGCCAAGAAATACAAAGATTTGCTTATCGTGTTACTGGGCCTTCCCAGAGAATTATGAGCATGTTGCCATGAGGCAAGTAAGAAGACTCTATCTTTTGTAGCAAGGTGATGAGGTAAAAAACTATGAGAGACTAAAGCACTTAGCTGACGATCTCAGCATGGATTTACCTGGGTTTGTCAAAGATGTATTAGACAAATTATAGGCTTTTGGCTGTACTCCCTTTAGACATGCTCTGTGCTTTCTTTCGTTTTCATCTCAAGGTCTTCTTTCAGCGAAATTTGGCAACGTAAGCGGGACAGCGCCCGAGACTGTGTTTGTGTACTGGCCATAGACGACAACTGTATCCGCATGAATTTTCCTTGCGTGTTCAATAGCTAAGTTCGCACTTACACCTTCGGCGTTGAAGTTTGACGTGCCCAGCAGTAAATAGCAATTCTCCAACATATTCAGATTATCTTGTTCAATATTGCTTCCTTGGACTAATTTCGGGGCACCCGTCGAAAGAACCACCTGTGGACTATTCAGAATGTCCTCTCCACCAGTCAGGTCGACATAGAACTGACTGTAAGGATTGCCACAGCCGGCCCAAAGCAAAAGCGGTACTAACAGCAATATTTTCTTCACTTCCTCTCCCTTTCAAAAGAGTTTTCAAACCATCCTCAAGGTCTGTGGCCTTGAGGATGCCACAGATTTTAGCACGTCGGTGGGCCATCCGCCGTCGCAAGGCTATGGCGGGACAAAAGGCCCACCCTACCCGATTTCGTAATCGAGTTTCCTCCCCTCCGTTTCTGCGATGAATCATAAGCGAATTAGCAAAACCACACAATAAACCCATATTATGCACGTGTCAATACAAATTTTTGCAATTTTTTAACTTTTATTTCAGTCCAATTCCACGGCTTTTACCCGCTACCAGCCCGCCCCGTTGGGGCAGTCGTTAGTCGTTCGTGAATAGTGAATAGTTGGTGGAGCCGCTTCGCGGGCTGTTTAAACAGATTCCTCCGCTTCGGTCGGAATGACACTGCATTTTGAGCGCGGAGTTTTTCGCAAGTACAAGGCGTCTGCCTGCTGCCGCACGGAGGCGTACTGTAGTACATCGAGTACGTGCAGTCAGGCAAAGACAACACAGTAATTGCGGAAAACCACCGCTCAAAAAACCGGATAGGGAATATCCAGATAACCCCGGCGCGCCGGGATTTCGCTTCGCTCAACACCAAACACGCTTGCACTATCGCCCCCCAAAAGGGGGGAAATCCTAAATCCTAATATCGAAATCCGAAACAAATCCGAAATCCAAAATGCAAAAACCTGGATTCCGCATCCCTTCGGCCTTGCTCAGGACAGGCAAGTGCGGGATGACAGAAGGGCGAAGGTTACTACGTTGTATCACTCCTATAATTGTGGATACGCAATGTCCAGATAGCACCAAACGTGCTTGCACTATCTTGCTATCGGCGAAAAAAATAAAATTTTTTTATTCCTTTTGCTGTAAGCACTTAGCGATTTTGCGCGACAAAAAAATTCCCGATTTTCGCATCAAACGTGCAAGTTTGTGCTAAGGGTGGAGGGGCGTGGTAATTTTCGATTTTCTATTGATTATTGGGGTTGCAAA
>CAZLWL010000114.1:0-6488 GCA_964563335.1 uncultured Pirellulales bacterium | reverse complement strand
TTGCCAAGCCTTTGTGTGAAAATGGTGCGGAAAAAGGGTTGACACCACCTGCGGGCAGTGATAGTTTGAAAATAAAGAGGTGGGCAGATAAGGCTGCCTGCCTTTGTAAGCTTTGAACCAGTTTTTTGGGAGATACTGAAATGCTGTCTCGCACAAATTTTTTGGGTGTTGTGGTTCTTGTCCTTGGGGCATCATTATGCGTTGGTCAGGTTCCCGAATCGGATCCGGTAATAGAGACACCGGCGGATACGGCCAAGGCGGAAGCCGTTTCATTTCCCTATGTCGGCGAGCTAACCGGGGCAGACGTTTACATTCGTTCGGGGCCTGGGACGGTGTATTATTATTGGGCCAAGCTTAGTTCTCCGGCGCGGGTCATAGTAGCCGGCGAAAAACATGGCTGGCTGAAGATTCTTCCGCCGGCGGGTAGCTTCTCATGGATTTCGAAGAATTTTGTTGAGCTGGACCCTGATAATCCAGGCATAGGAATTGTGACCGCCGATTCGGTGCGTGTGTGGGCGGGGTCGGATTACGTGGAGCCGATGCGTTCACACAGTCTGCAGGCAAAACTCAATAAAGGTGACCAGGTCAAGTTGGCCGGCAAAGAGGTCGGAAAAGGTGATTACTACAAGATTGTTCCCCCTCCCGGGGCCCACTTGTGGGTGAGCGGTCAATACGTAAAGTACGTTGGTCCGGTTCCTAAACCGAAGCAGCCGGAACTACCGCCGAGACCTGAGCCGGTTGTTGAGCCGAAGCCGGAGCCGAAAGAGGATGCTGCAGTTAAGCCGGCCGGTGCGGAGGCCGCAGGCGAGCCGGCGAAGCCGGCGCCGGTCATTGTGCCGAAAAAGGTTCCTGCAGAAACGATACGACTGAAAGAATGCTACGAGTTGGCCAAACATATCAACGCGGAACTGTCAAAGCCAATCGAGAAGCAGGACTACGGTGCAATCAAGAAGGCGCTTAACGCGATCATTAGTGATGCGGAAGCGGGCAAAGCCAAGCTCTTCGCTGAGTATCAACTTGATCGTGTAGGGCGTTTTGAGCTGGCACTTCAGGTGAATGATGAAATCAAGCGCCAGGACGTCAAACTAAAGAATGTTAGGGAGCATATCAAGAGCCGCTACTCCGCAAAGGCTGCCAATATCCCGGACCCCGGGAAATTCATAGCAGTTGGTCGTCTGCGGCCATCACGGATATACACGGCCCAGACCGGCGGGCAGCGTTATCTCGTAATCGATGATTCGGGCAAAATCACGTGTTACGCGGCGCCGGCGGATAGTGCTTTGGTGCTGAATATAGACAAATTCATGCATCACAAAGTGGGCCTGCTCGGCCAAGTGGTCAAAGACCCCTACACCGCGGTGAGCCTTGTGAAGTTTACGGAGATCGTTGACTTAGATGGCTGAGCCGGCATCAAATGAGCACTGCGCCCCGGCGCACAAAAGGTGTAGTAGAGTGTGAGTTGGCAGCTATGGCCTTGTGCCGAGAATCTTCAGTGGATTTTTGATTAGGGGCATTGTGGTTTGAATGTCTGGTTTTTCGACATCTCCGCGTACTTCGACCTTGACTACCGCCGAACCCAAACCTTTGGCGAGGGATTCAAGAAATGAGGGCTCTGAAGTAATCCTTTTTCCAGAGGCGGTAAAATCCAAATCAACCTCATTGGTATTCAAATCGAGTCGGCCGCTACCGGCCAGGACCATAGACCGTCCGGACATATAAACCCGCTCAAAGACGATTTCGCTTTCTTTAAGGTATGCGGCCACGGTCATGCCACTGAATATGAAATCGGTAGGCTCATCGAGTTGCATGGCGGTAAGGACCTTTCCGAGCAAAGAACGTCTGGCCAATTCCATGTCGGTGATGCTAATATTCAGTCGTCCTATGCTCGAACCTTTTCGGCCTAAGATGCCGGCGGCGGTGAAAGCGCCGCCAGCCGAGCCGCGAGTGTGACCGGTCGAGGGCGGGGGCGGGGCTTTGGCGGAAAGAATGCCTGCAAGTTCAACATTGTCAAATGCCAACTGCAAAACACAGGGTGTGCCGTTGGTGCGAGGCTGTTTCAGTTCGATGTCGCCTATGAGCTTTCCGCCATAGCAATCGGCCGTGAAGTCGGTGCTTGTGAAGGTGGCGTTTTCACGGTTGTAGGTGATGGGCGCCCGGAGAGACTGGAGTAGTCGACCTCTGATTTTGAGGGCATCAGCCTTGAGGTCGGCGTGTACGGCCCACAGGCCATGCTTGAGCTTGTATGAAAGGTCGGCGGTCAATACGGCATCAAGGTTGGTGAGCGTTTGGGGGGAGACAAAGCCGCACTGCCTAAATGCTAATTTGGCGCCAACAAGGTTCAGCCACCTTTTGGCATTAGGGTCCGTGTGGAAATTTGCCTCATCAATATCCAGGTCAACAGTTCCGGCCGGGGAAATATCACGGTAGATTCTTGCTATATTTTCCGGCAGAGCGCGGGCAAGGGTATCATTCAAGGCGACATTGTATGCATGAAGGCTAATGTGGCCGCTGACCACATTGTCGTGGTGGGCAACTATCTCGCCATTTAAGGCAATTTGAGCGGTCGGTTGCGGGCCGTCAGCGATGTTTTGGGCGTTTGTTGCAGTCAGGTTTTCCAACAAGATGTTTTCAGATGTTATGGTGATCGTGCCTGTGACATTTTCAAGGGGATAAGGAAAGGCATCAAGATTGATTCCTGTTCCCAAACACTCTATAACCACCCTGTAAGGAGCACAATCCTTGGCTCCTGCGCCGGCATTGAGGTCGGCAGATATGTTCACTTTGCCGGTTGGGTGTATCTTGGCGACTAACTCTGCGGCTTCTGTGGGCAGTGCTTTTAGCCATTTGTCGTCAAGCTCAAGAGCCTTTGCCTCGACCGACAAACAAAAGCCTGGCATAGGCTCATCCTCATCAGCGGGCCAAAGCAGGCCGCTGACCTTGACAGTGCTACCGTCACTTTTGCCGGTCATACTCTCTAATCTGACAAGGTCAGGGGTCAAGATGGCCTCAACGTTGACGTCGGTCAGTGGCAGAGGGAACTTTTCGTATATCAGAGAGGCGTTTTTTATACTGGCATTTGCGATGTATTCGACCAGCCGTGTGTCCACCTCGTTGGGGAAGACCTTAATCTGGACGTCGGTTAGAGCATCCACTTCAAAACTCTCGTAAAATTTCCTCTGTTTTGCGGGAAGCGCCGTCTTTAGCGTTGAATCTATGGGTATATCATCGGCGTCTATTGTAATATTGTATCTGGGTCGCTCGGTTTCGGTCTCGGTGATTTCGCCGTCTAAGGTTATGCTGCGTCCGTCATACTGCGAAACGACCTGGTCAAGTTTAAGTGTGCCGGGCTCAATATATACGGTTCCGGTGAGGTTTTTCAATGGATAAGGAAAGTGTTGATAGATCGCCTGGGCATCGAGAAGGTCAATTGTCAAGGAGGTCTTCCTGTCTTGATCCGGCTGGCGAGTGAGTCTGTAATTTATGCCGGCAAGTCCAGTGGGGGTAAAAACAAACCAAAGCCTCTTTTGCTCGGTATTCAGGGCCTTGTACAAATCGTCATCCAACAGCATGTTTGAGCTGGTAATTTGTATACTGTAACACCACTGCTGGTTGAGTTTCTCAGTGTATCCGTTAATAACAAGGTCTACATTACCATGTTTGCATTTTAGATTTTTCAGGGTAACGCTTCTTTCGGTCACGTCCAGGGTGCCAACTATGTGGTCCAGGCGGTAGGGGAATTTTCTGTCGAGGACTGAAATGTCCCGGCATGTAACGGTGCCAAGCCAGGTGCTCTTAGCTAACCGGCCAAACGTGCCTTTCGATCGAACGTCGATATCACCAGTGCCTCGTGGACTGTATTGCCGAAGGAATTTGCGCAGGCCGGGGGCGAGTTTGTCGAGCACGGGGCGGCTGTAGACAAGGGCGTCAGGTGTCGGCTCGGAAGTAAGCAGTAAGTCTTTGCAATGCATCTCGATATCATATTCGCCGTCAAGAGCAAACTCTGTAGCCGTCCCGGAAAGAGCAAGGCGTGTCCTATTGCCGAGGGTACATTTAAGCCGATGGATTGAAACATGTTTTTGGTCGTAGCTAAGGTCCAGCACGAGATCGTTTATCGCCCAGCGATTACCGAGCACGGGCAAATTTGTTGGTGGAATACGCCCGTTAAGCATGACTTTGCCGCGTACGCCGCTTTCCCAGATGCCACGTGCGAAATAGTATTGGTCAGTGTCGATATCCTTTGATTCAAAATAAAAGCTGTAGGTCCGGCCGGTCCCTCTTGCCGGCTTGAGCTCGCCGTCAAGCTCAATGACGGTAATGTCGGTAACATGGTTGTGTGTAACTTTGGAAAGTTTCAGTATTCCGTTTCTTAGCTCGATATAAGGCAACAGGCATTCAGCTTTGGAAGATTTTTTAATATCGAGCGAGGCGAGGTTCCATCGCATGGTGTCCGTATTGTATTGCGCGTTAATGATATAATCTCTGAAGATAACTTTCTTAATTTCCGGCTTCAATCTGAAGATACTTGCCAATGAAAAGCGGACGTCCACCTTATTGGCTCTCAAGATTTTGTTTTCATAAAGCTGTATCTCCGGCTCGCCGATTACGAGGTAGTTCATCCTGACAAAGCCTGTACCCTTAAAATCGATGGATTCTATCTCGACGGTTGCCCCGGTCATCTGCTCTATCTGGCGTCGTGCGATTGGCCTGAGAAGTTTGTTTCCAGCAAGAGTGTAGAGTACCCAACAGATAAGGCAGATAATCAGCCCGACCACAAGTCGGCAGAGGAATTCGGTTCTTATGTGGATAAGTCGCCTGGTTTTATCGCGAAGTGCAAACATATGCGATGACGTTCCTTCTATCTTTTAACGGAGACGATTAGCTAATTTCAGTTAATAGCCTTATCGGCAATATCTCGACGATAATAAGCCCCATCGAAGTCAATTTTGCCGGCTGCTTTGTAAGCTGTTGCCTTTGCCCCGGCAATAGTATCGCCGAGGGCGGTTACGCCCAGAACCCGTCCGCCGGCGGTGACGATATCGCCGTCTTTGTCGGCTGTTCCGGCGTGAAAGACGACGACATCCTTGAGTTGGGCGGCTTGTTCGAGACCGGAAATTTTTTTGCCTTTTTCATAATCGCCGGGATATCCGCCTGAAGCCATGACGACGCAGACGGCGGGCTTCGGGTCCCACTCGAGAGTAACCTGTTCCAGGCAACCATCACAAACTGCGAGCATCACCTCGAGGAGACTGCTCTTCAATCGCATCAGTATGGGCTGAGTTTCGGGGTCACCAAATCTGACGTTGAATTCAAGCACCCTGGGGCCGCCCTGAGTTATCATAATGCCGGCATACAACACTCCCTTATACGGAGTGCCGTTGCGATTCATCCCGTCAACAGTGGGCACCAAGACTTCCTTGACAATCTGCTTTATGAGTGGCTCCGTCACAATCGGAGCGGGACTGTATGCGCCCATACCGCCTGTATTGGGGCCGGTATCGGCGTCGCCGATGGGCTTATGGTCCTGGGAACTTTCCATGACGTAGATACTTCTGCCGTCAACAAACGCCAATATGGACGCTTCCTGTCCGAGGAGCTTATCTTCGACGATGACCTTGGCGCCGGCATCACCGAATACGCGGTCGCACATTATCTTCTCGGCGTCGAGGATGCCGTCTGCGGGCTCGTCGCAGACAAAAACCCCTTTTCCCTTGGCCAGTCCGGCGGCCTTTACAACAACGGCTTTATCGCGGCTTGCGATATATGCCTTTGCATCTGCGAACTCGTCGAATATCCTGCTCTCGGCAGTCGGGATGGCATTGGCCCGCATTATCTTCTTTGCAAAGGCTTTATCGGCCTCGAGCTGGGCGGCGCCCTTGCCGGGCCCAAATGCCTTTATGCCAGCCTCAGTAAATGCATCAACGGCCCCTGCGGCGAGTGGGTCTTCGGGGCCGATTACTGCAAGACCTATGTTCTCGGTTTCTGCGAAGTCCACCAGGGCGGCGATATCGTTTGAGCCGATGTCGACATTTTTGCCGCACATAGCCGTTCCGGGATTGCCGGGAGCGATGTAGAGCTGCCCCGACATCGACTGCGCCAACTTCCAGGCAATGGCGTGTTCACGTCCACCGCTGCCAACCAATAGTACGTTCATTTTTTTCGCCTCGAAATTATCCCTTATTCGTGATTTTGAACTGGGGACAAATTTACCAGAACGGGGTGTTTTTCTCAAGTTTTCTTTGAATTCGGCCAAAGCCGGAAAAACAATGGGGCTATTGGTCCTATAACGCATTTTTGGCGTAAGTGCGGGGCTGTTTTGGACGATAGTGATATGGGTAAAACTAAAATGACAAAGATGAATTGGGACCGGGAATGAGAAAGGCATTTACGCTTGTAGAGGTTCTGATAGTAGCGGCCATTGTGGGCATCCTTGCGGCAATAGTTATTCCGGAATTTCAAAATTACATCCAGCAAGCCAGGGAGGCCGCCGC
>CAZLWL010000113.1:0-6559 GCA_964563335.1 uncultured Pirellulales bacterium | reverse complement strand
CAGAAGACTCTCAGAGTTTCGGAGTTTATTCTTCTCGTACTCTTGTGTCCCAGTCGCGGCCGTCCAAGGGATAAACAAAGGCACGTTTGGCGTATGCCTCCCACATCGCAGCCAGCTTTTTGGCGCGCCTGGTATACTTCTTCGCAAGGTCATTCGTCTCCGTCCGGTCGGTCTCTATATGAACGTTGTGTGCACGATTAGTGGTCCACCGGTTCGCCGAGGAAGTCCTCCAGCTCCGCCAGCTTCTCGTCGAGCAGGTCTGCGGTTTTCGCCTCGACGTTCAGCCTCAATAGCGGCTCCGTATTGCTCGGCCGCACGTTAAACCACCAGTCCCTAAATTGTATCGTAACGCCGTCAAGGTCGTCATATTGACCCTCGCCGTACTTCCTGGCAAGACCTCTGATCATCCCTTTTTTATCATCGACCTCGAAGTTTATCTCGCCGCTTGCGCTGTACCTTCTAAGCGGCCTCACAAGCTCACTCAGCGATTCCTCACTTAGGCTCAACACATTCAGCAGGTACACAAGTGTAATCATCCCCGAGTCCGCGTAGAAGTTATCTCGATAGTAGAAATGGCCGGAGAGTTCTCCCCCGAATACCGCATGACTGTCCCGAAGCGTCTTTTTCATAAACGCATGGCCCACCCGTTCGCGCCGCGGCACTCCACCATATTTTATAATCTCCTCATGAACAACATGGCTGCTTCGAAGGTCATACACAACCGTCGAATTCGGATGTTTTTCCAGAAAATACGGCACCAAAAGGGCCGTGATAATATCGCAGGTAACATTTGTGCCCTGCTCATCCACCACCATCATTCTGTCGGCATCGCCGTCGAAACACACCCCAACGTCAGCACCCTTCTTACGCACCACATCTTTCAGCTCAGAAAGGTTCGCCTCGACCAGTGGATCAGGCGGGTGCTTGAATGTACCGTCGTGCTTGAAGTTGATGCCCGTAATCTCAACCGGCAAATCCCCGAATATCAACGGCACCATCCGCCCCGCCATACCGTTGGATGCGTCAATTACAATCTTGACCTTGCCTATGTCGGAATCAAGAAATTTCAGGACATGATTCTTATACTCTTCGGTCAGGTCGTACTTCTCCGCCGAGCCGGTAAGTTTTGCCTTTGTATGAAGTAGTGCCGTGGCTATATGCTTGATATCCTTTAGGCCCGTATCCTCACCAATAGGTTTTGCCCCCAATCCTGAAATCTTGAACCCGTTATACTCCGGCCCGTTATGCGAGGCCGTAACCTGCACCCCGCCGCACGTGCCTAAGTGGTTGATGGCAAAATACATCTGCGGTGTATCTATCAAGCCGATGTCGATTACGTTGGCACTGCTGGCGTTCATCCCCTCAATCAGCGCCCTTGACAGGCTCTTGCTGTGTGTTCGCATGTCCCTGCTGACGCACAGCGACTGCGCGTTCGCCTGGCCCCGCTCATATCCGCGAAGAAGCGACCGCAGAAACTTTGCCGTTGCAAGACCGATCTTCCACGCCGCCTCCTCATCCAACTGCTCGGGATAAATACCTCTGATATCGTACGCCTTGAAAATTGATGGGTCCATTCTTGCGTCCCCTAAACATACCTTCAAACAATATGTCCGCTAAACCGCTTTGCCAGTTTATACCATCCCGCCGGACATGTCAACAAAGATATGCAAACACCCTGCCGCCTAATAAAGGAGTCAGGAACGAATGGCGGTTCGTTAAGGTTTTTTGGGAGTCTTGTATAGGCCTTTTTGAGCGAAAAACGACGATTTACTCCTTCCTGATGGGCTTAAGCAACCGCCATTCGAGTCAGGAACCTTTTTACCTCTCATCGTTTGCCACAGTCAAATCCGGTTTGGCCGTGAAAGATTTTGTAGGGCCGGCCTTTCTTGAGGTGAGCTTGTCGAACCTGGCCCACCGATTTTCCTGTCGGCAGAAGGCAGGATTTATGAGTATGAGAGCCAAGCTTACATATCGCCGAATTCTTCAACTCGGATGTTCACGTTTTCACGGTGTGCACCGTCCGGGCCTGAACCGCCCTTTCTCATCCTGTGCGCAGCTATAAAAAGCTTTATCGCATACCCGATCGATGAGAAGCCTCCTATAAAGAATATCGCTGCCGCCAACAGGGCAAACAGGTCACGCAGGATAAAGACCAACATCCCAAAGCCGATTAGCAAAAGCCCCAATACAAGGCTCCCTTTAGCCAGGCCTTTTGTCGCCTGCGACACTTGATTGGAAAAGATAAATCGCAGCAAAATAAACCACCATCATAAAAGTAAGGGGCCCCGCTGCCGGGGCCCGCTCTACATTTAACTCGCTAATACATCCCGCCGCCCGGCGGCATCGGTGGTGCTTCCTTCTTTTCGGGAATCTCGCTGACCACCGCGTCCGTCGTCAGCAGCAGCGAAGCAATCGACGCCCCGTTTTGCAAAGCGACCCTTTCAACCATGGTTGGCACGATGACGCCGAACTTGACCATGTCACCGTATTCCTTGCGTAAGGCATCATACCCGAAATTCAACTCGTCGCTCTCCATGACCTTCTGGGCAACGATTGACCCGTCAAGCCCGGCGTTGACGGCAATCTGTTTAATCGGACTAACCATCGCGCGTCTTACAATATCGGCGCCTATCTTCTCGTCACCGCGGCACTTGATTTTATCCAGTGCGGACAGGGCCTTCAGCATCGACACACCGCCCCCGGGAAGTATCCCCTCTTCGACCGCCGCCCGGCAGGCGTGAAGCGCATCCTCCACACGCGCCTTCTTCTCCTTCATCTCCGCTTCAGTCGCCGCTCCAACGTTGATTTGAGCCACGCCCCCGGCCAGCTTCGCCAGACGTTCCTGCAGCTTCTCGATGTCGTAATCGCTGGTAGATAGCTCAATCTCATTCTTGAGCTGCTCGATACGCGCCTTGATGTCCTCTGACTTACCCGCGCCTTCTACAATCGTCGTCGTCTCCTTGTCGATTGTCACGCGCTTTGCCTGGCCCAGTTGACTCAACTCAATCCCCTCAAGTTGAAGTCCCAGGTCTTCAAAGACCGCCTGACCGCCCGTAAGCAGCGCAATATCCTGCAGCATCGCCTTTCGCCTGTCGCCAAAGCCCGGAGCCTTCACCGCAGCAACCTGCAACGTGCCCCGAAGCTTGTTCACCACAAGCGTCGCCAATGCTTCGCCCTCAACGTCTTCAGCGACTATCACCAACGGCCGACCCTGCTTGGCAACCTTTTCAAGCACCGGCACAAGCGACTTGACCGTCGTAATCTTCTTCTCAAACACGAGTATGTAGGGCTTCTCGAATACAATGTTCATGTTTTCCATGTTGTTTATGAAGTGAGGGCTAAGGTACCCTTTATCAAACTGCATACCTTCAACCAGCTCCACCGTCGTCTCAAGCGACTGCCCCTCCTCAACCGTGATAACACCGTCCTTGCCCACCTTGTCCATCGCTTGTGCCATCGTCTTGCCGATTTCAACATCCTGGTTCGCCGAGCACGTCGCCACCTGCTGAATCTGTTTGCTCGACTCAACCGGCGTACTCATCTCCGCAAGCCTATCGACAAGCGCCTCAACCGCCTTATCAATACCGCGCTTGACCTGCATCGCGTTGGCGCCGGCGGTAATGTTCTTCAACCCTTCATCGTATATCGCCTCAGCCAATATCGTCGCCGTAGTTGTCCCGTCGCCCGCAACGCTGGAAGTCTTTGAGGCAACTTCCTTCACCATCTGGGCGCCCATGTTTTCGTATGCGTCCTCCAGCTCAATTTCCTTCGCCACCGTTACACCATCCTTTGTTACAGTCGGTGAGCCGAAGGACTTTTCTAAAATAACGTTCCTGCCGCACGGCCCAAGTGTAATCTTGACCGCGTTCGCCAGTTTCCGCACACCTTCGCGGATTGCGGCGCGTGCCTCGGTATCATAGGCTATCTTTTTTGCTGCCATATTTCACTCCTGTTTACTTTTCAGTGCCCGCCCGCTCAAAGGGCAGGCTCAACCAAATTCCGCTCGTTCCCTAACCCTCAATAATCGCCATTATGTCCGATTCGTCCATGATCATATACTCTTTTGCACCTAATTTCACCTCCGTCCCGGCGTAGCTCGTGAACAGCACCTGGTCGCCCTTCTTCACCTGCATCTTGCCGCGCCCGCCGTCCTTTAAGAGCTTCCCCGTCCCAACACTTATTACCTTACCTCTTTGCGGCTTCTCTTTAGCCGAGTCCGGGAGCACAATTCCACCCGAAGTTACTTCCTCTGCCTCCACACGCTGAACGATAACTTTGTCGCCCAATGGTCGTATCTTCATTTTCGTCTCGCTCCTTTCAATCTACCTTTCACCATTTGTCTGTCATTCCTGCGAAAGCAGGAATCCATTCCATCATAAATCATTTAACCGTCGAATATCGCACTATTATACCTCTTTATAAACAGCCTGTTAAGCTGGTCCTGCAATATCCTCATATCCACAGGCTTGGCTATCACGCTGAATACATTAAGCTCCAGCGCACTGGCCAACAGTTTCTCTTCCGCCGACCGCGAAACCAAAATACACGGCAGCATCGGGTAGTAGCCGTGAATCACCCTTATAATACTAAGCCCGCTCGCCGGCGCCGAATCCATATCTACAATCGCCGTGTGGATACTCCGCCGCTCGATAATATCCAACGCACCAGCCGCATCAGCAACCATTATCGAGTTAACGCCTCTCGGCGCAAATATCCTGCTGACCGCCTCCGCCCAGGCCCAGTCCGACCGGCCCACCAAAACATTTACCTCACTCAGCGTCATAAACCTGCGCCATAATAATACTAATATCCCATTATTCGAGCAAATTATGTGCCAGCTTCCACAATTCCAGCCGCTAAGAAATCTAACTCCTTGTCCACAAAGACCTTGCGACAATGAAGCTGGCCTGCGGCTATACTGGCAAAATTGCAGTCCACCTCTCTCGGCCCTGCCACCATGACAGAACTACGCCCCACTGCCATCCAGCTACGAACGATGAACTACGAACCGAACGGGGTCATTCCGACCGAAGCAATTCGGGCAATCTTCTCTAACCTTCTCAACAACCGGCCAGGCAGGTTTAATTGGTCACTGGAAGATGGATGATAAGTCAACTAATACAATTGTGAAAGATAGCAGTGGCCACGGCAATGATGGTATCGCTCAATATAATACTTCTGTCCTTCACCAGACAGGAGTATTTGATGGGACAAATTCCAGGCTGTATTTGAACGGTGTTCAGGTGGGCGACCTTGGCAATTCGATAACAGGCGGAATACGGGACCGGGCCGGTGATTTATATATTGGACAGCGGCCAGGTCAACAGTATTTTGATGGCAAAATGGATGATGTTAAGATTTATGGTCGAGCTCTGACTCCAGCAGAAATCACGTCATTGTATAACTTAGTGCCTTAGAAATTGGCTTTGTTTGGTAATTTCGGTATGACTGGCAGTAAACAAGGGTTTTGCTTATGAGATATTTAGATCCAAGGCAGCAGGTATTGATACAGGTCCACCGTTTCGAGCAGCCTGGAGACGTTGGAGTTCATGCAATAACTTGAAAAGACTTCTTTCTATGTTAGATTCGTACCTTTGGAATATGGTAAGGGTACTTTGGCTTTTCAATTCCTCGTGCATAATCCGGCCAAGGGTAAATTTTATCCGCATGTTATCGATGGTCATATCTATAAGATACTGTCGAAGAGCAGGGGCATACTCGGATGATATATTCATACATGAAATTTGTTTTAGGGTATATTACAAATTGGCATGGCAAAAAAGCAAAAAAAATTTGCTTTTAGATTCTGATGATGGACTAATGTTGTTTACAAGACGAAGTATCCGGGGTAGAATTTGGTTTTCGCAGGAGTGACAGAAAAGACAATTGCCCAACAACTTTGTAACTGTAATTTAGATAAAGAACGATGAGCTGCAAAATGGATTGGCAGACCAACTGTAAGGATAAAAAAAGGCAAAGAGGCCTGGTGATTGGTAAGAATGAGAATAGATTGATTGAAAAGCGAGACCTTGTCCATGTAGCAGTTTTATTGGCAATTGGTCTTGCGATTGGTGTTTACTTAATCGCCACTACCGTTCTCATTGCCAAGGATGGAGTGTTTTGTATTGAGCGAGCTCAGCAATTTGCAAGTAATCCGATCAAGATCATTAAAGCACATCCTCCTGGTCATCCCTTTCTCATCTTTGTTGCTCACAAATTTATTTCCCTATTCAGTAACAGCTCATCGGTTCAAGGCTGGATATATTCCGCCCAAGGCGTAACTCTGTTATGCAGGCTGCTTGCTTTAATTCCTTTATACTTAATAGGGAAATTATTAGTCGGCGGCAAAAACAGCTTTTGGGCACTTCTGATATTAATCTTCCTGCCATATCCTGCCAGAATTGTATGTGACGTGGTCAGGGAATGGCCATATCTTTTGTTTTTAGCTACCGGCTTCTTCTTTTTACTGTGGGGTGCCAAATATGATAAATGGTGGGCATTAGGTTTTGTTGGCTTAAGCGCTGGATTGGGATATCTGATACGTCCTGAGAGTGCACAG
>CAZLWL010000112.1:0-6565 GCA_964563335.1 uncultured Pirellulales bacterium | reverse complement strand
TCCTCTGACTTCTGTCCTCTGACTTCTGTCCTCTGACTTCTGTCCTCTGACTTCTCAATTATGGGACCTCCAAAAGCTTCCAAGATACCGGTACCGGTATTTTCCGCGTATATCGGGTCTGTTCACACACAGGGGCCGCGACGTCTAAGCTGGCAACCGAATCTGCCGATGAATCTTCCAGGATTGTATCCCCAAATGTGGAAGTAAATAACTCGGGATAGTACAGTGGGAATAAAATACATCAAAGACCCCGAAGAACCGAAGCGCCCGGTCCTGGTCGAGCGCACTCGCGTCAAGGCCATGCCGTTGCCTTGCATATTCACTGCAAAATCCATAATGTTCCTTGCCCTAATCTACTGGGTGATTTATCTCGTCCCCGTTTACCTCGAATCCCTTGCAATCGGGGTAACCATAGTATGGTTCGGTGCGGCCTTATTGCTTTTGATGAAGAAAGAATACGCCGGCCTGTTAATAGCTGTCCTGGCGGCATATAACTTTGTCCATGACTTTATTGTGGAGCTGCCGCAATTAAAATCGACTGCCGTCCAGATCGCCGGCGCACATAATATAGCCGAATCCACCGCTTCTGTTTCGCTCATCATCCTGCTCTCGTTGGAAGCCGTTTTTCTTGCGTGTTTTCTTTACTACGCCGTATATATCCTGCCGCCGAGGCGAAGGTATCCTTTCTAATGACATCTATAAGGTTTTCTACAGGACCCTTTCTAACATTTTCCTGGCGTTTACCTGTTACCACTGACACCGGCCCCTTTTACTCCGAACTACGAACTACGAACTACGAACTCCGAACTACGAACTCTGAACTCCGAACTCCTTATCCGGATTGAACCAGATGTAATACACCGGCCGGACCGTTAACTTGCTAAGGACGTATCTTGTTCGTTCAATGCCCGGCGGCATCCGGCTGCGTTTGCCATAGGCCTGCAGAAAGTCGCTCATTTGCCGCTCTATAAACTCCGCCTCGCATCCGGTGAGCCTGTCGAATTTATCCTGTATCACATGAGGGTCGATAAATTCCTGCTCATCTATCCCCACGGTTCCTAACGCCTCGACAAGCTGCACACTTCGAGCGGCAGGTTTTGCCTGGTAACGCTTCATCCCCGCCTTTTCAAAGAACGGATGGACCATGCCCATCACCGCCATCGCTTCGATAAATGGCACACCGAGTTTCGGCATCGTCTCGGCCACAAGCCGGCTGGCAAGGCCAAGCCCGCGATACCGCGGCTCGATAATGACCCTGCTTATGCAGCGGATGTATTTATTGACCATCTGCAGTTGCAAACGCCTGTCGCCGAAACCGCAAAACACCCCACCCGTCGCGACATTACGAAGCTCAACGTGTGCTGTAGGCATCGTGTAAACAATCACCCCGATCACCGGTGACACCCTCGCCCTGGCCGGGTGCGTATCCTTCATTGCGTAAATCGCAACATGCGGACAGGCAAAGCTTTGGCGATAATGAAATCTGCTTAGGTAGTTGTATTCAGCAAGTCCCGAGCAAACTATTTCAAGATACCTTGTAACGGTGCATTCGCGTTCGCTCATCTTCACCTCTCGAAAAAAACCGAGTTTTTGCTGATTGACCGCCCTTTTTACGCCGATTACTTAAATACGCGACTTCTTTTATCGGTGGCTGGCAATTTCGATAACCTTTTGTAACACCATCTGGTGCCTGGAGGTAACAAACGACATGATTGAGACTAAAAGCATAACAGAAATTAGAGACATCATGGAGACCAGTGTCATAGTCGTCCAGCGGGACACCCCGATCCTTGACGCCGTGAGAACACTCGTTGCACACAACTTCACCGGCCTGCCCGTCGTCGATAAGAAAAACCGCGTGGTAGGCATCATCACCGAAAAAGATGTCCTCGCACTGGCGCTTAGCATACGCGACAAGACATACGATTCCAGCACCACCGCCGCGAAGGTTGAAGACTTTATGACAACAGATGTTATCACCGTCGATGTCAATGAACCGCTAAAGCAGCTCTGCACAAGCCTCATGAAACATTCCTTCAGAAGGGTCCCTATTGTGGAAAAGGAAAGACTCATCGGTATCGTCAGCAGAAAGGATATCATCGCATATATCATGCACATAAAAGGATAATAACGGCCTCATCACCACCAGCGCTCCACTGGCATTCCGATCCACCTGTTGTCGCTCTGGGGCGCAGCTGAAAAATCTCATTCATTCGACTTTTGTCCAAACTCGATTTCCCGATTTATCGGGATTCTATCACCGAAGGTCGTGGATTCCGGCTTTCGCTGGAATGACATAATGTTGTCACTCCAAGCGCTGGTCGTCCCCGTCGGTTGCACTTGCCCCGAATTTTTCTTTCCCACGGTCATTCCGCACGAGCTTGTCCTGAGCGCAGCCGAAGGGATGCGCAATCCACGGCTCGTCATCCTGAGCCCCTCACTCACCGTCATTCTGAGTCCCGGCGCGCCGGGAAAGAATCTCAACCGTTCAAACACATCAGATTCTTCGCTTCGCTAGCGCTTCGTTCAGAATGACATATAAAAATATCATCCCGAGCGCAAATAGCGTTCTCGCCGCGTCTGCGCCGCGTCGCAGCGGGTAGCCCTGCCTGTCCTGGCCTTCCCGAGCTTGTCGAGGGAAGCGAAGCCGAAGGGGAAGAATCTCGCTCAACGCTGTCTCCTCCTGTCGCGATAGATCACTTCCGTCTTACCGTTCAGGTGCTTTATCACCACAACGTCCGGCTGCAAATCGCACAGCAAGTCATCATGGCTGCTTGCAAGCACAAACGTCCTGCCGTTTTGTTTGGCGATCTTGTTGATGTTATGCGAAATGACCGCCGCCGTTATCCGGTCCAGGCCGGAGCAGAACTCATCTGCAAAAATCATCCCCTTGCCGCTTGCAAGAGCCTTCGCCAGGCGATACCGATACTTTTCGCCCTCGCTCAGCTTCGTCGGCTCATTCAACACCGAAAACACATCACTCAGGCCCGCCTTGCTCAATATCCGCAAGGCCTCAAAAAAATCGCCCTCGATACAATCGACCAGCGCCTTGCCACTTTCCAGTTCGATGTCGCAAAGCCTGAGCCTTTCATCCGCCGGGGCGAGCTTATAGAGTTCTGTCAAAAGCACGCTCTTGCCCGCGCCGGATGCGCCGGTGATGTAGCAGATGTCACCGGCCTTAAGATTGATTTTGCATTTGTGACAGACCACGTTTGACCGGAGCCTGTCAAGGTCCAGCCCGAACATCTTCATCACTGATGTAACCTTGCCGGTTACCGGCCCGCCCCAGCGGAATTTCTTTTCTACACTATACGTTCGCATCATCGTCCTTTCTTCTCACTTCACTATCTATCAACGCCTGCAACCGCCTCAGCGCTTTGCGAACCTGATATACCGTAAACTCTCGTTTTCGCGCGATCTCTTTTTGCGACCGCCCCTCTAAGAAATAGTCCTTCGCGACAGCCTGTTCGAGGGTACTCAAGCGGCGCCGCCTCCGAAGGCACATCATGTACTCGCTCCCCAATAACCGCCGTGTCAGCCTGCGAACCCTTCTGGCAATCGTCGATTCACTAACTCCCGCAAGACGCGCCATCTCGCCAAACGAGCTGCCGTTGGCCAGATACATCTGTATGAGGGCCTTGTCTTTGCCTGTCAGCATCTCGGCTCTCGTCCTCAACAGGTACGCACTATTTGCGTAACCTGCCGTGCCTGGACTTCGGCCCGCCTCACTCGCCATCCTGTCAATTTCAAGATGGATTTTCCTCACCTTCACGCCCTCCGTCCCGATGACATCGGGGCTACGGAGGGTGGACCTGTCCTCACTCTCAATTGACAGAGGACAGAAATCAGATGACAGAGGACAGAAGACAGAAAAATCTGATTTCTGACTTCCGACATCTGACATCTGACTTCCGATCGCCGCGTTGCCGCGTCGCAACGGGGACGAAGCGGGAGCCACTCGTCGCGATGCGCCGCAGCGGACCGGCGCGACAGGTCGCAACGGGGCGGCCCTGTGAATTCGCCGCGTTGCCGCGTCGCAACGGGCTGGCACACCACCTTGTATCTCTGTTTCCGCTTCATATTCCGACCAAACTCAACATCGAATAAGTTGGATATCTACCAATCTCTACGCTATTTTAACACCATACACAATAATAGCAAGAACTTTTTTCGGAATTTTGCAATTTTTTTTCAAATTAAGCTAATTTTCGCAAGAATTCCCCTTAATCAGCTCTCCACGCCATCTGCCAAGACGGCCTGAGTAATAACACCTCGTAGCGTGCTGTAACCGCAACCGCCGACCCGTTGCGACCTGTCGCACCGGTCTGCTGCGGCGCATCGCGACGAGCGACACGGCGGACGCGGCAACGCGGCGAATAAACAACGCAAACTTTGGCAAAGAAGTAAAACGAGTCTTCAAAAAGGTTGAGAGGGGGCATGGACGTGATGGGATGTACCGAACAAGTATATATGGTTACAAGTGAGAGGAAGTTAACGAAGCGGCAGATGGCGGTGATAGACGAGGCGACCTCGGCGGTGAGAAATGCAGGCTAACATCCCTGCCCGCCACCGCCCACACCCTCCCCCACAGCAGCAGCTTGTTTCACGTCCACCCTCCGTAGTCCCGATCGCGAAGTATTTTTTCAAAAGTGTTGACAAATGTCATCAGGACGGTAACATACTATGCAGTAAGAAAATTTGTCTTTATAAAGGGGTCTTGTCTAATGGCGGTGGTCAAGAGGACATGTACAAAGTGCCGACAGCAAAAAGATGTCAGCGAGTTCGGCAAAAACAAAGGATTAAAGGGTGGATTATCATACTGGTGCTTGAAGTGTTGGCGCAAGTACCACGCCGAATATCGTGAGCGAAACCGTGAGAAAATCAGAACGCGCAACAGGGAGTATGCGGTCTGGTACTACAAAATACGGAAAGCAAGACTTAAGGCGGCCCGCGAAAGTGGTCAATTAGAGAAACAGCGCGACTGAGGCTGAACGGTACCGCCCTTTTCGCCGCGTTGCCGCCTGCCGCGACGGGCGCAGAGCACGGCGGGCGTCCGCCGTGTCGCTCATCGTGCTGCGGCGGACGCAGCGGAAGCCACTCGTCGCGATGCGCCGCAGACGCGGCGAGAAGGTCAGCGGTGACTACTTGCCCTGTGCGGTTCGTGCCGTCAGTTCCTTTATCGCCTCGCACTGGATGCGCTTATCGTAATACCCATTCGCGTTCAGCCCATACTCTTTAAGGACATTGCTGTCCACCGCATGCAGTTGGTCGGTGCGAATCAGCTCATTGAAGTTAAGCTTGCGCATCGTCACGTCGAGGTCATCGTCGCTTGCCGTGTCCTCGACAATGCTCAACAGGAAATCCAGGCCTAACAGTTCCATTCCGCTTTGCAGGTCTTTTGCTCTTCTTCTGGCCGGCTCGCTTCGCAGTTTTTCACTTCTTCCCGCCTGCCTGGGCTTGGGGGCCTTTTCATCGGCGGACACCTCTTCGATTACTACTGCGGGTGCGGGGCTGTTGGAATAATGGCCATCTGCCGCCCGAGGTTTGACAACCGTATCTGTTTGCATCTGGTTCACCTCATCAATCCTTTCTGTTTGTCT
The DNA here is from genome assembly GCA_964563335.1 of uncultured Pirellulales bacterium. Lineage (GTDB taxonomy): Bacteria > Planctomycetota > Phycisphaerae > Sedimentisphaerales > Anaerohalosphaeraceae > QNBT01. The sequence goes on along the minus strand of CAZLWL010000112.1, from coordinate 965 downwards.
TAGATTTGTCGGCTCCGACCCAATCGTCGAAGCTGCTACCTCAACTCTTTGTCCTTCCACAACTGGGCCAACCGGCGGCACACTCCCGACTTGTCGGGACCGCGGCTGGGTTACTCTCATCGCTCTCGGCGCCGGCGTTGCCTCTCGCACCTGCTGCGCTTCCGGAACCTGCTGCTGGCTCGCTGGTTTTGCCGGTGCCGCTACGCTTACCACTTTGGGCTTGCCGATTTTGCGCCAGTTTCCTTTTTCCAGCACTGCCTTTTTCATTTGACTTATCTCCAAAGTTACAATCCTTCGTTTACGAGAACAATATGAACCCTTGCACGCACGCATGTCCAAACACGCGCGGCACATGGAATTATCGGCGCGAGCCCGCTTTTGGCTTGAATCAAACAGAGCCCCTCAAACATGCCCTAAAGGCTCACCGGCACGTCCAGTCCGATAACAACTTACGCTTGATTGTCACGAGTCTCGCTGACCACTTGTGATGAACTTTTTGAAAAAAATATTATGAATTGTCCCGGCGCCTCCTCTTACAGCAGCAGACCTAATCTTTATAAAGACTCTGCTGGTACAAGCTGCGAAGAGCCGCCTCCAGTTCCTTCCCTGCCCTTATGACATCGACCTGCTCCATCGTCTCTTCGACACCATTAGTCCAGGCATTCTCCACCTCAATAACGCCCTCTAATGCCGCCTGGCTGCTGCGGTACATGCCCGCCTCCGCCGGAACCGCCTCACCGTAGTCGTAAACATACGGAAAAGGGTCATCGTCAATATCATTGACCAGGGCCGTTTCACAGCCGGCCAGAGCAAATCCTAAAACCGTAATTGCAGATAGTACTGTTCTTCTCATTATCGGCCCTTGACGCTTTGCCTTTCATGGACGTCGCCGGATGCTTATATATTTCTTCGGCAAATACCGAATCACCCAGCCAAAAAAAGGCATGGTTCAATTTTGGGTGGCA
>CAZLWL010000111.1:3191-6644 GCA_964563335.1 uncultured Pirellulales bacterium | reverse complement strand
CATCTCTTTCAGTGTCCCGAACCCATTAAAACATTTCAGTAAACCGGTTCCTCAAATCTGTACCTCTGTGTCCTCTGTGGCTTTACTGAATCCAGCCAAAACCGTGTAAATCTGTGTTAATCTGTGGCTGAAAACCAAAAAATCCGACAAAATCGAAAAAAAATCAAAAATTTAAAAATGTCGAAAAGGTATTGACTTATGTGAATTACCGCTTATATTAAAGGGGTTAGAGGGATGTAGAAGAAACGGTACAAGGGTGAAAAAAAGCTAAAAAAGGGAGACTGTAGCAAGATTACAGAGTATCCTGCTTGGTGGACATCTGTTGCTTGCAGCCAAATCGTGGCAAAAACCCAAACTTAATGTTTGGATTCGCTGAAACAGGAGCCCGGAAAGTGCTATTAGCCAAGTTGAATTTGTATAAGTCATTGTATTCAAATACCTTACATATTATTTGCTCTGTAATGCTACTACAGTCTCAAAAAAGGGTTTAATTTGGGCTTGAAAGAGTCTCAGACAAAATTTATGTCTATATATAGTTGAGTCCGCTCTAAAAATGCGGTTTGTGACGAAACGATAGTCCAAAACCGTCGGTATTAAGCCAATAGAGGCCGTTGATTTTGCTGAAACAGTGGTAATTGAGCTTTTTAGACCAGACTCTTAAAAGTTTACTGGTTAAATTATAGCGAGGTGAATTAGATGAGACGGCGTCAATTCTTAAAAGTGATGGGTCTGGGCGCAGCAGCTCTGGCTATGCCAGGCTGCAAAGAGACCCTCCAGCAATTCACTCAAGATACTCCGCCCCGAAACCCCAATATCATCATCATCTTTACTGATGACCAGGGGTACGCGGACCTTGGCTGTTATGGCTCAAAGAACAATAAGACTCCCCGTATGGATCAGTTGGCCAAGGAAGGAACGAGGTTCACCAACTTCTACGCGCAGCACGTTTGCGGTCCTTCACGGTCGGCTCTTCTCACGGGCCGTTATCCAATACGCAGCAAGGGCTGGGACATGCCGGCTGATGAGATCACTTTTGCCGAGCTGATCAGAAAAGTTGGTTATCAGACGGCCTGCATAGGAAAATGGGATGTTTCAAACCGCGAGGCCATTATTGATCGTATGCCCAACGCGCAGGGGTTTGATTATTACTTCGGGACCCTTGGCGCCAACGATGACGGCGAAGTTGCTTTCCATGAAAACAATGAACCCGCAGGCAAAACGACAGATATGGCCAGTCTTATCCGGCTCTATACAGACAAGGCCGTCGATTACCTGGAGAACAGGCGCGATAAGCAAAAACCTTTTGTCTTATACGTCGCCCACACAATGATGCATACCATCATTGATGCTTCCCAAAAATTCAAAGGCACATCCAGGGGCAGTCTGTACGGTGACGTGGTCGAAGAGTTCGATTTCGAAACGGGTCGCCTACTTGATACGGTCGATAAACTCGGCCTCAGAGACAATACCCTTGTAATCTATACAACCGACAATGGACCATGGAATCAACCTGCCTACTATAAGGAAAAGAAAGGCCATCCTGCGGGTTCGATTTTCTGGGGAAGTTCCGGCCCACTGCGCAATGGCAAGGGTTCCTGCTATGAGGGCGGTTCCAGGGCTCCCTGTATCGTTCGGTGGCCGGGGAAGGTCCCGAAGAACAGGGTATCCGACGCCATCTTTGCAACCATCGACTTCATGCCGACTTTCGCCAACCTAACAGGTTTCAGAGTTCCGGATGACCGTGTCATCGACGGAGTCGACCAGAGCGATTTACTGTTCGGCAAGAGCAAGGAGGGTGCGCGCAATACTTTCTTCTACCAGGGCAATGGCGTACGCCAGGGAAAGTGGAAGTATCTCAAGGCAACACACATAGTTCCTGACCCTCACTATGCCCAGGACAAGAAGCGCAAGAAAGTCGAAGAACTGTATGACCTGGAGTCGGATATCGGCGAGACAACCAACCTGGCTGAACAATACCCCCAGAAAGTCGCAGAACTTAAGGCATTGTTGAAAACGATTAGAAAAGGAAAAGAGTAAATCAATATTGGACAGGCAAAGGATATCCAATTTCTGAAAGATGAATCTGATAAAATAACGTGATTTTTTGAAAACGATTGGCCTAAGCGCAGCGGCTTTGGCTATCCCGGGGTGCAAATCCGAACTGGGCCAACAGACTGCCCACGCTTTGCCGCAAATGCCCAACATCATTTTCATCATGGCCGACGACATGGGCTATGGTAACGTTACCTGCTACAATCTAAAACCAATTTGTAGGGTGGGATGAAGCCCACCAATACGTCTAACGACCAAAATTTTTCTTGCTTTCCCCCCACAACACACGCGATAATGTTCGCCATGGTAGGATGGGTAATCCCGACACGTCGGGATTGCCTATGCGGATATCTAATAACTCAAACTGATCGAATAATAAGGGAGATAATATTATGGATCTGATTGTCAAACGTGTTGAAGTATGGGCTGCACCAATTAAAGACCAGGTCGGAGGTTTAGTCAGGAAACTCAAAGGTCTCAAAGAAGCGGGTGCCGACCTTGATTTTGTCATCGCGAGGCGCACCCCTGAAGACCCCGGAAAAGGTGTCGTGTTCGTTACTCCTCTGCGCGGGGACAGGGAAATTACCGCTGCCGCCAACTTAGGCTTCAACGTAACAAGAAGTGTCCACTCGATCCGTGTCGATGGAGACAACAGGCCCGGCCTCGCTGCCGACGTAACTAAAACCCTCGCCGATGCCGGCATCACACTCCGCGGTTTCTCTGCCGCTGTAATCGGCCCAAGATTCATCTTCTACATCGGCTTTGACTCAAAAGACGACGCCAAAAAGGCCGTAGAACTCCTGCAGCAAACATAAAGAAACCGAATAAATCTCTTTGGTATATGGATCGGCGTTATGGCAGGATGGTCAAATATCTGCTCCAAGCAGTTGCCGACCAGCCTTCGGGTTCGTCAAAAAGGGCTTGAAATTCTATCGAACAAGTGTATAATACAAGTATGGAGGCATTTTACACAAGTTGCAGAATTGCCAATCACACCGACAGGTCGAAGTCTGTCCGGATATCGAAGCTCCTGGTCGATACCGGCAGTGAATACACCTGGATTCCTGTGGCAAAGTTAGCCAGGATCGCAGTCCGCAGAGAAAAAAAGGACATCCGTTTTGTCATGGCCAATGGCGAGGTGGTCACTCGAAGCATCGGTTTTGCAATATTGCACGTCGGCCGGAACTTCACGATAGACGAGGTGGTTTTTGCCGAGCCTGGCGATCTCGTCTTGCTTGGTGCTCGCACCCTTGAGGAGCTAAATCACACTATCGACGCCGTAAGGAAAAAGCTCGTCCCAGCCGCCCGAACCATGCTGAACGACTCGATACCCACCTGGTTCTCGTAGGGTATGCCCCGCATACCAAATTTATATTTAGCCCCGCCCGCTGGGCGGGGTCT
>CAZLWL010000111.1:0-3091 GCA_964563335.1 uncultured Pirellulales bacterium | reverse complement strand
CCGCCCGCTGGGCGGGGTCTTTTGCATTCCATATTAAACCTGATATAATGCCGTCCAATAAGGGCTTTATGCGATGAACCAGATTACAACACTCAAGAAACAGCTCGGCTTGTTGGATGTCTTTTGCGTAGCCTCCGGTGCCATGATCAGTTCCGGCCTCTTTGTACTGCCCGCATTAGCCTACGCCAAAGCCGGTCCGGCTGTCATACTGGCATATCTTCTGGCCTCGCTTCTGGTGATTCCAAGCGTCCTCAGCAAAGCCGAACTCGCCACCGCCATGCCCCGGGCCGGCGGAACATATTTCTTCGTCGAAAGAAGCCTCGGCCCGATTTTCGGTCTTTTTGGGGGCCTGGCAAACTGGTTCTCGCTGGCACTGAAGAGTGCCTTCGCTATCGTCGGAATGGCCATCCTTATCGAGGTCGTCCTGCAGATGGCCTTTCCCGCCCAGTTCAGTCAGTGGCATATCAGGGCAATCGCCGCCGTTTGCTGCATCGGCTTCACGTCACTCAATATCGTAAGTGTCAAGCACACAAGCAGGTTTCAAATTGTCCTCGTCTTTGCTCTACTGGCGATATTGACCGGTTTTGTATTCCTCGGGGCTTCAGCCGTTGAGCCGACAAGATATACCGGCTTTATGCAAAAGGGTTGGCCCGCAGTCCTCGCAACCGCAGGCCTGGTCTTCATAAGCTTCGGCGGCCTCACAAAGGTAGCAAGCATCGCAGAAGAAGTCACCCACCCCGGCAGAAATCTCCCCTTGGGCATGATATTCGCCTGGGCCGTCGTGTCGCTTTTTTACCTCACCGTTATCGCAGTTACGGTCGGCGTCGTTGACGGCACCGAATTAGCCGGCAGCCTTGCACCAATATCATTAGCCGCCTCCAGACTCATGGGCACCGCGGGCTTCGCAATCGTGAGTTTAGCCGCGATAGCCGCTTTTATAACCACCGCAAACGGCGGGATACTCGCCGCCTCACGCTGCCCTCTGGCGATGAGCAGGGACCGACTCCTGCCGACCTTCCTGGCACGCATAAGCAACCGCTTCAAGACGCCTCACATCAGCATCGGCCTCACGGGCGGATTTATGATTATCGCCATCATCTTCCTCGATATCGAATCATTAGTTAAAACCGCCTCAACCCTGATGATAATACTCTTCATCCTCGCAAACGCCAGCGTAATCATAATGCGCGAAAGCAAAATCCAGAGCTACCGCCCCCAGTTCAAATCGCCCCTGTATCCCTATATACACATCTTCGCCATCATCGCCTACAGCATCCTCATAATCGACATGGGAAAAGTCCCGCTGCTGATTTGCGGCGCGTTTGTCGTCTTCAGTGCCGCCTGGTACCTCCTCTACGTCTCAAAACGGGTCGCCAGAGCCTCAGCCGCCATGCACATCGTTACGCGCGTCACAGACAAACAGCTTGAATCCGTAACGCTCGAAGATGAGCTTCGGGATATCCTCTTGGAGCGAGACCAGATAATCGAGGACCGATTCGACCAGCTTATCAAAAAATGCGAAATCTTGGACATTAAGGGCAAACGAAAGGCCGAGAAGGTCTTCCGCAGGGCCGCACGTATCCTCGCCGACAGACTCGGCTCCGATGAATTCGTCCTCTACGAAAAATTCCTCCACCGCGAGGCCGAAGGCTCAACCGTGATTCAGCCGGGTCTCGCAATTCCCCACATAATTGTCGAAGGCCAAAACAAATTCGACATCCTGGTCGTCCGCACCGTTGACGGCATAGAGTTTTCAAGTGCCCCCGACCCCGTCAAAACGATATTCGTCTTGGCTGGCAGCAAGGATGAAAGGAACTACCACCTCCGCGCCCTGATGGCCATCGCCCAGATTGCTCAGGAACCCGACTTCGAAAAACGCTGGCTCACCGCACCCGGCCCCGAACAACTGAGAAACATACTCCTGCTCTCAACCCGAAAAAGAGACACAAAATAACTCCCACTACCACTTTGTAGGGTATGCCCCGCATACCACATTCCTATTTAGCCCCGGCCGCTGGCCGGGGTTGTTCTCACGCAGCGCGAAGTGTTCCGCAATTTTGCACAGAACTTTTCTGCCTGAAGGCAGTGCCTGCGCGGAAAGCTCGCGTCTAAACCGGGTCAGCTTCAACAGGGAAAGTCATTCCAACCTTCTGCTGCCACCTCTCCCCGTTCTTGGCAAGTTCAACGGTATCTTCGTGGATTTTAACGACCTTGACGCCGTGTATGGTTTCGCCTTCATGTAGAATCTTCCCGTCAATCACCACAGATGACATTCGTGCACTATAAAGTATCGACGCCAGCAACCCCCAACTGCCCCCCTCCGAAACAGGTTCCTTCCTTTCACACACAGCCTTCTTCAATTGCCTTTCGCATTCGGCAAGTGCGGCCAGCGACGTCTCTTTTTTTCTCATCGCTGCATCTGCCGCCTCCTGGAGCCAGGTAAGTATAGAGTCGAAACGCTGCTCTATGGCCCATCTTCTTTCCGCAGCGATTTCTGCCAATAAGTTCTCTATTCCCTCTTCGATGCCCGTTTCACTTATCGCCGCTGCGGACCTTTCCACGGCCGCGGCCGTTCCATTAACCGCCGAAAAACCAATCCAAATCATACCCGCAAATAAAGCTATTGTTACCGCTCTCAGCGGAAATAAATGTTTTCTTGCACTCATGCTTGTCCTCTTTCAACAAACCAATATCGGCCATTATCTCATTATCATGCCGGGATGACCTTTATATCGGCCGTAACCCGACCAACCTTAACGACCGGGCCCTTGATTAGCTATTTAGCCCAGCCTGTCCCGCATGTCCCGATATATCGGGGATATATCGGGGACACTGCCGGGGTTTCTTACACATACCACGAACCAATACCAACCACGAAAAAATCCCGCGACTTGTACTTCGTAGCTCGAAGAGCGAAGTAGTAAGCGTTCCACAGTTTTTCGCTTTGAGCTTTACACTTTGCATTTCCTATGCTATTGCCTGCCCCGTACTACTTTGTTTATCCCGTACCAAAAGGTTTATCCCGCCCTTACTTTACTTACAAAGTTAGTGCGGGGTTTGGTGTGGGGCTTTTTAAGTTAGTTCGGGGTCA
>CAZLWL010000110.1:0-6644 GCA_964563335.1 uncultured Pirellulales bacterium | reverse complement strand
ATTAATCATTACATGTAAACCTGTTTTCTAAAGGGTGGTATGATGGCAGAGGTCTTACTGGCAAATAGATGTTCCATCGATGATGCGGACAATCTCAGGAAAATAGAAAGAAGATGTAAGGCTCGCAATCGATCCTACAAGAAAGAAGGATACCAGAAAATGTCAAAGAACAAACTACCTATTTTTATCTGTTTGATCGGTTTAGGCTGTATATTTAGCAATGTGGTCCATGCCGTCGATAATGAACTTGTCATTCATGCGGATCAAGGTGAACATGAGATCAGTCGCTACATTTATGGACACTTTATAGAGCATATGGGACGCTGTATCTATGACGGAATTTGGGTTGGTGAAGACAGCCCTATTCCAAATACGCGTGGTATAAGGAATGATGTTGTCAAGGCCCTCAAGCACATCAAAGTGCCCATAGTACGTTGGCCCGGCGGCTGTTTTGCAGACACGTATCACTGGAAGGGTGGAATAGGTCCGCGAGAAGATCGCCCCATAACAATCAACAGGCCCAAAAAAGACTTTAGAGAAAACAATCATTTCGGCACGCATGAGTTCATGGATTTCTGTGAGCAGGTTGGCTGTGAACCATACATTTGCGGGAACGTAGGCAGCGGAACGGTAGAGGAACTTTCCGAATGGATCGAATACATGACTTTTGGCGGCTCCAGTACTATGGCGGATTTGCGGCGTAAGAACGGACGTGACAAACCCTGGAAAGTCAAGTACTGGGCGGTGGGTAATGAAAATGAGGGGTGTGGCGGAAGCATGCCCCCGGAATATTATTCATATCTATACCGTCGTTTCCAGACATATATGAACTCGTATTCTGGAAACGATCTTTATAAAGTCGCATGCGGCCCCGTTAACCTGGATTACCATTGGACGGAAATAGTGATGAAGATAGCCGGAGAACATATGGACGGTCTGGCGCTTCACAATTACTCGTGGTCTGGTGAACGCACCCAGACAGCAATTAGTTTCGGAGAAGACGACTGGTTTTTTCTACTCCGCAGAACATACCGAATGGAGGAACATATCGAGAAAGTTATTGGCATTATGGATAAATATGACCCTGAAGAATCTGTAGCATTAATTGTGGATGAATGGGGCGCATGCCATGAGGAACGCGATCCCAGCCAGGATCCATCTGACGACTTTCAACAGAATACGTTGCGCGACGCCATGGTTGCTGCTATTCATTTCGACATCTTTCATCGACATTTAGACCGAATTCATATGGCCAACATCGCACAGATGGTTAATGTTATACATTCAATAATCCTGACCAGGGGAGAGAAGATGATACTTACGCCTACTTACCATGTGTTTGATATGTATAAAGTGCATCAGGATGCCACATATCTTCCATCCGACCTCAAATGCGGAACCTACACACGTGAGGCCGCCAGGACATACACTATGTCGGATGAATCACGTGACAGGCCTTTTCTGGAAGAGCTCGGCCCTTTGTATGATATTCCCTCCCTAACGGCTACTGCTTCGCGTGATAACGAAGGCAAGATACATATATCGATTTCCAACATAAATCCTAACAAAGCAACTACTGTACAATGTGAAATCCGAGGCGCACAATTTAAAAGAGTGTCAGGTAGTATTTTAACTGCACCAAAAATGAATACTCATAACACATTCGACAATCCGGATGTGCTCAAACCAGAGAAATTCGAAGGCACCAAACTGGAGGGTGATAAACTCATAATCAAGATGCCATCCAAATCAATTGTTGCCTTGGAAATTGAATAAGGCAAGGTGGAAAGATGATAAATGGAAAATAACGTGAACAAAAACCTGCAGAATCTTCTTGAACATCTTGGGGATGTGCTCGATTCTGACCGTCAGGCAAAGATCGAAGACCTGCACAGGCGAGCCCTCAATTGGGAACCTGTTGACCGTTTGCCGGTGATAGTAACATTGCCGGCGCCACGCCAACTGCGCTGGGCCCCATATCCTCACGGGGAGGTATTCGAGAGCCCGGAGAAAATGCTGTTCAACGAACTGGTCTATGCTTTCAATACGAGCATCGCTTCGAGAGACGTACTTGGCGACGACCTGCCTTGTACCATCCGGGCCAACTTTGGAACTGTTGTTATCGCATCCATGTTCGGCGCGCGCGTTGAGCAAGTCGACGACAACCCGCCGTGGGTAAGGCACGACGGCGATAGGGATACATCCCTTGAGAAGGTGTTGGACCACGATCCGTTGGATTTCTCAAAAGGCTGGTGTCCGCGGGTGGTTCAGATGTGCCAATTCTATGAGAACGTACTCTCGGATTATCCTGAACTGAAGCGGCTTATCAAAGTGGTATTGCCGGATCTGCAAGGACCTTTCGACAATCTTGAGCTTGTCGTCGGAAGCGACGTGTTCTCAGAACTCTACACCAATCAGGATCTCATCTGCAAGGCCCTCGAGGCCATGGCCACGGCCCAAATTGGCTTTGCGCGACATCTCGAGCCATACGTTAGTGAAAGATCTGACACGTTCTCGCACCAACATGCCACAATGATCAAGGGAAGGATTCTGATTCGAAACGATTCGGTGATCTTGATGTCGCCCCAGATGTACCGGAGTGTGGTCGCTCCTCATGACGAACGTGTCCTGCGAGAACTTGGCAGCGGAGGAGTCCACAGTTGTGGAAAGACAGACGACCACGTACCGGCCTTTCTTGAATTGCCCTCCATCCGTTGCCTGGATTTGGGGCAACCTGAATTGAACGACGTGGATAGGCTTTATATGCAGCTCAAACGACGTCGGATACCCCTTACGCGCCTGAAAGTCTCCAGGGACGATTTGGCCACAGCCCGGATTATGGAGCGATTCCCCACCGGCGTCTCTCTTCTCTACGAGGCAGATTCAATTCTCGACGCGAAGGAGACTATGGAAGCCTATTTACGGGCAACAGAGAAGCCAAGTACAAGTCAGACGGCCGAACAACCGGGTTCTTGAATTAGTGCTGCCTCGAAAACAAAAATCCTTGACAGTTCAAGGTGATTTTAAGATTATTGGCACCGACAGGAGTGAATTATGTCTTTTAAGCGTTTAAATGGGAAATCCCAATTTTAACAGTTTAAATGGGAAATGTCAGTTTAAGAAAGGAAGGGTAAATACATGAAAAAGTTAACAATGCGAAGAGAATGCTTTCTAATTCAGCTGCTGGCGCTAGCCCTGGTGTGCAGTTGTGCGACGGTACGCGAACCAAATAGTGCCACGGTCAGCACCGAGTACGCCAGCACAGCCGTTGCGGTTGACGGCGCAGCCCTTGCCGCTACAGAAGGTTCGGCGAATGAACCATCGGTTCGCTCGAATGTTCATTTCATGCCGAGCCGGCGCGCGGTAGGCGACGTCATGCCTTTCTATTGGAACGGTGAATATCACGTTTTTTATCTGATGAATCCCACAGGCAACTATGATGTCAACTGGGAACATATCGTCTCGAGCGATCTGGTGCACTGGAAGGAACTGCCACCGGCACTGCGTTTTGACCCGAAAGATCCCACGGGACCAGAGGGGTCCTGCATGTTCACGGGCGATATCGTGGAGAAGGATGGGGTTTTTCACGCTTGGTACACCAGTTGGAATCCCAGAAACCCAGAGGGGCGTGAGTTTCTCTCCCATGCCACGAGCCGCGATCTGATAAACTGGACGAAACATCCCGAACATATGATTGCTCCAGACGGCGTTCACTATGCCAATCATCGTTACCGGGATTTTCGCGACCCCGAAATCTTCTGGAATCCGGAGAGGGAAGAATACTGGATGATTATCTTTGCCAATGTTCCCAATGAATGGGGCGGGCGCTACGGTCTTCTGACATCCAGCGATCTGATTTCGTGGAAACAAGAAGCGCCCATTGAGGGGGTTCCGGGTGGTGAAACACCGAACTACCTCAAAATTGAGGATACACATTACATAATCAGCAATGACTATGGGTACAGCTATGCAGAAAATGTCAGCGGTCCCTTCAAACGCCCGAAATTATGGAATACCATCACAGTGAGTGAATTGGACACCTCCGGCCAGGCGGCTAAAACGGTTTGGGACGGAAAACGGCACGTGTGGTTCGGCGGCTGGACCGGCCGGTCAATGCCCATACCGCGCGAGGTCTATGCGGGACCCGAAGGGCTGCTTTACATGAAGCCGGTCGCGGAGGTTATCGCGTACTTCAATGAAACAGCACTTGATCTGACCGAAGAGCCATCGGAGACCGTTGTCGACGTGCCTCTCGCTTATATGGTGGACTGCCAAATCAAAATGGATCCGGCAAGCCGATTCACGATTTCTTTCGATGGGAAGTATCACATGAGTCTTCTGCCCAGCCAAGCGCTGCTTTCCGTCACGGGTCTTGATATTGGGCGTCCCTGCCCGATGGACACTTCACGGCCGGTTAAGATCCAAGTGTTTGTTGACGAAACTCTGATCGAGTGCTTTGTCAACGACCAGTTTGCGCAGAGTTGCATTGTCAATAAGTGGGAGCCCATGGAAGGCACTCTCGGGTTCAGTACGGAAAGGGGCACGGTTGAAGTTCTCAAATTCCGGGTAAAAATACACCCGTAGAAATGGATTCTTGCATACTCACTTGAGTGGATACTTAAAGTCAAAATAATGCAACCAGCTTAATAGAAGCCGGTGCACATATTTCAGCAAAAGACCAATACCAATTAACATCAGTCTTCTTATTGTTATGCGTGCTTAAGAAATTAAAAAATTCCAAAATACTTAAACCAGTATATTGTCTGGGCCTCATAATTCTAATTGCATCATATTCTATTTGTATATATTTCATGCCCAGCATTATCCAAAGAGAAGAACAATTAGGAAATTACTATTTACTCAAACTGACCGTTTTTGTTTTCAGACATGGATTTACACGGATTAACACTGTTTTTAGGAAGTTGGATTCCAGTTTTCGCGGGAATGACAAATTGGGTTATCTCTTTGTTGAAACTTCACTTATATCAGTACATAATCTCAAATCGGTCAGTTTGAGTAAATAATATCTTTACATAGTTCATTTTGTTCACTATTTCTAAGCAACATAAAAATCATCTGACATAATACCAAATTAACTATTAAAGACAATACTTATGGAAGACGTTGCGGAGAATTGCATGGGACCGTTCTTTTACAAGCTAATAGCGGTTTGTGGGAAGAAGGAATTTTCAACAAAGGGGCCTTTAAAGAGTAAGTTCTTGATAGTTCAAGGTGAATTTTGTAAGATCATTGATGTCGTACCCCGGCGCGCCGGGACAGGCTATAAAAATTTTGTTTTGTAAGAGTTTAAATGGGAAATGTGAGATTGACACTCTTGCCCGTGGATGGGCAAGAGTGCGTGGACGAATCCGCGATGCGTGCCCTTATTCGCCATTGCCTCAAGGGTGGCGCGGACGCCCTGTTCACTGGAGGCACTTCGGGCATGGGTAAAGTGGACGGAGGGCGAACGGGACTTTGGGGTGTGTTACGCCACGTCTCAGGACGGCATCCAAATGAATCATGAGAAGAAAAGGATTACACTCATCGAGCTGCTGGTGGTCATCGTGATCATCGGCACATTCACAGCGTGTGTCACCCCTTTTTCAGTTGACGATCCCATCCTCACCGAGAACTCCGACGAGCTATCAGACGGAGAATGGCCGGCGGTTGTTCAGACCTTTCGCCAGTCTGTGCGCACTACAGACACGTATGTGTATTCGATGGCCGCGTTGGAATTGCGACATTGGATGATGGATCATGATCCGCACTACCCGACCTATCATTTCGCCGGACCGGAAAGCTGGATCAACGACGCAAACGGCGTGATATATCACAAAGGGCAATATCACCTTTTCTATCAATACGATCCGATTCTACCCGACGGAACAAGAAGCGAACGGTGCTGGGGACATGCAGTCAGCAAGGACCTTGTCCATTGGACCGACTGGCCCGTTGCTCTGTGGCCCGATTCGTCCTACGACCGAAAAGGTGTCTATTCGGGCAACGTCATAATCGACGACGAAGAAATTCCGACCGCCTTCTACACAGGTAATATAGCCGGGGGCGACGAAGCGTACGGTATGCGGGCGCGCAGCCTGGACGGTTTCCTGACGTGGCACAAAAAAATGATTATGCACAACGATCAACGCCCCAACGCGGCTTCGCCCGTCCACTGGGATGCCCAGATCTGGAAATCCGGCAATGAATGGTATCAGTTGATCGGCGGCAGTACGGGCGGCGGCGATCCTCATGGAGCGGCATTTTTATGGACCTCGCCGGATCTTGAACACTGGAAGCTGCAAACCAATATCGCGCCTACATTGCACTTGGACAATTTCTGGGAACTGCCTTATCTGATACCATTGGATGGAGTGCATGTTCTCATGGTAGGTGTGGAGCATAATCCGTACTGGGTGGGGGACTACGACGAGGAAAAACGCCTGTTCACTCCCTTCGCGGAAGAACCACGTTATGTGGACATGGGCGACTACTACGCGGTGAATCCCCACATGACCGATGATAAAGGCCCGGGGGGTGCCTCGCGACGCCTGTTACATGCGTGGGTCACAACGCCACCATCGCCGACGAAAACTGTGCCGTATTGGCAAGGGGCGCACGCGATACCGAGAGTATTGTCGGTACGA
>CAZLWL010000109.1:0-6690 GCA_964563335.1 uncultured Pirellulales bacterium | reverse complement strand
CGAATCAGCTTAATATCAATCATAATTATTCCCGGTATCTTCTAACGATAAGCACATTATTTTGCCCGCCGAACCCGAACGATTCGCTCATCGCCACATCGACCTTTGCCTTTCTCGCCTTATTCGCCACATAATCCAGATCGAGCTGAGGGTCAGGGTCGTCTAAGTTCATCGTCGGCGGCAGTATATTATCTCGTATTGCCAGCACGCACGTTATCAACTCCGCACATCCGGCCGCTCCAATCAAATGCCCGAACATACTCTTGGGGCTGCTGGCCGGGACATTCTTAGCCCGCTCTTTGAAGACCTTCTTAATAGCCACGGTCTCTATCGAGTCATTCTCAGAGGTAGCCGTGCCGTGCGTGCTGATATAATCAATGTCCCCGTAACTTATCTTCGCATCCGCCAAAGCGGCCTCCATCGCCTGCACAGCCCCCCTTGCCTCTTCGTGCATGTCCGTTACCCTGAAGGCATCGCTGCTGCTGCCGAAACCAGTCACTTCCGCCAAGATTGCAACACCTCGCTTTTTGGCCGAGTCCAACGACTCCAAAATAACAATCGCAGACCCTTCGCCTAATACGAAACCATCTCTGCTTGCTGAAAACGGTCGCGACGCCGTCTCCGGGCTGTCATTCCTTGTCGATAGGGCCGTCAGGCGGTTAAAACCCGTAACTCCCAACGGATGAATCATCGAATGCGCACCGCCTGCAATCATTATATCAGCTTTTCCATGTCGAATCAGCATCATCGCTTCACCGACCGCCTGCGTACTGGCCGCACAGGCGGTAAGACAGCTTCTCGTTATCCCTCGCGCGCCGGCCAGTATCGCAAGATGACTTGCCGGCATGTTCGGCTCCTGCTCAAGTTCGACCATCGGGCCCATCTTGCCGAACGCGACCTCGGCCCACGCCGACCAGTCCATTTGACAGTTGTCATCGTCCCACGCGCCTGCTATCGCACCGAAAAAGTTCTCGTTATCCACCGACCCTTCACCGGCACCGAGGTATATTCCCATTCGCCTGCGGTCTATGCCGTCGCAGGGATTGTCTGTTTCGATTTCTATGCCCGCTTGCCTGCACGCCTGGGCGGCCGCACCTATGGCAAAGCGCGTGCCCCTGTTGCCGTGTTTGTGCAGGTCCGGATTCTTTGTAAATTTTGTAAAATCATAATCCTTCACTTCCGCGCCGAATGTTGACGGAAAGCTTGTCGCGTCGAAGATGGTCGTCTTGGCCATGCCGCTTTTGCCGCTCAGCATCGCCTGCCACATGCTCTCGATGTCATGCCCTATCGGACAGACGATTCCCATTCCGGTTATTACAACGCGATTTGCCATTTATGTCTTACCATCCACGTTTTTCAAGACCAAAGCCGCGGTCTGTCCGCCGAAGGTATAGCTGCAGCATAACGCATAGCGAATGTTCTTTTCCAGTATCCGGTCTGTGATATTCAACTCGCAGCCCGGTGCTTTGTTATCACAGTTTTTCGCAGCGCCGATCTTGCCTTCGTCTATTGCCTTCGCTGCCGCTATTACGTCCAGCGCACCACTTGCGGCGCCGGTATTACTCAACATACTCTTCGTCGGCCAGACGGCTGCGTCTTCTGCCACCGGGCCTAACGCATTCTGAATGGCCGTCGCCTCAGCCAGGTCATCGACCAAAATCCCCGTCCCGTGCGGTATTACCAAGTCAAGGTCGCCCGGTTCAATCCCCGCATCCGCCAAGGCCGCTTCTATTGCTATCTGAATGCCCACCCCATCCGGTTCCAGATGCTCATACGCCGGGCTCATGTCGTTGCTCGAGCCGACTCCGACCACCTCGGCATAAATCTTCGCACCACGCCCGGCGGCACTGTCAATATCTTCTAAGACAATCATGCCCGCCCCCTCGCCGAAAACTCCTCCCTTGGCGTCCGCGTCGAAGGGTCTGCACGCAGTTACGGGATTATCATTATTCTCGCTTGTCGCCCGTTTCAACAGACATTGTCGAAGCATAATTATGGCGTTGACCTTTGCCTCGCACCCGCCCGCCAAAGCTGCATCGGCATCACCCCTTGCGATAACCTCAGCCGCTTCGCTGATTGCAAGATGCCCGCTCGCCTCGCCGCACGTAATCGTGTTGCTCGGGCCCTGGATGTCGTGAATGATACCTACGTGGCACGCCAACATGTTAGGAAGGTACTTCAAGAGCCATATTGGCGTTAGATTCTCAAGACCGTCCCTGCCCCAC
Source organism: uncultured Pirellulales bacterium (assembly GCA_964563335.1). Classification (GTDB taxonomy): domain Bacteria; phylum Planctomycetota; class Phycisphaerae; order Sedimentisphaerales; family Anaerohalosphaeraceae; genus QNBT01. The sequence continues at coordinate 4,465 of CAZLWL010000109.1, read as the reverse complement.
TTTCGAATATCGAAAACGCCGTCCGTAATGCTCTTGGCCACCGCAGGAGCCAGTTCGACCAGGTCGCAGGAAATAACGCCCGCCCCAATGTTGATCGCCGTCCGCGCAGGATTAATGTTGATGTTCTTCGGGTCTATTGCGCCGGTGACAAACCCGCTGTCTCTGATAGCTTCGTCGGCCGCGACCACGGAAAGCTCAATATCTCTGCTCATCAGCTTAACGGCTTTGCGGTAGCTTTTGGGCACGTATTTTTGAACCTTAAAATCCGGTGCCTCACCGGCCAGTTTGCAGCTAAAGCCCGCAGGGTCGAAAGCCTTGATGGTCCCGATACCGCATCTGCCGCTGATAAGACCTGCCCACAGGTCATCGGCGGTCATCCCTAATGGACTTATCGCACCAAGACCCGTTATGACAACACGACGCCCGTTCATCAAGTCAGCCCCGTCAAAAGCGACTTGAACATGTCCGTAAAGACAAAATTTTCTTCGGGAAATTGCTTCCCTGCAAGATTCTTGTCGATATGACTGAACATCAGGATTATCTCGGCAATAAGTTCTTCGCCGCGAAGAATCCTGCCCGACGTGCTTGCCGCCTCTGGTGTAATAGACTCAATTGCCGCATGCAGCGTTATCGTGTCGCCCGGCCTTACGTAATGGTGGAAAACACACTTGGTGATCTTGGCTAAAATTACTTTTTCCTCAAAGTTCCTCGCCTCACCGACTAAGATGCCGGCTGTCTGTGCCATCGCCTCAATCATGAGGCACTCCGGCATAATCGGAAAGCCCGGAAAATAGTCGTGCAGATGCTCCTCGGCCAAGGTAACGTTTTTCAGGGCCACGGCGCTTTTGCCGCTGTTAAACTCAAGGAACTTGTCTATCCAAATCCATCGCATCTTAGGCTCAAATTAAAGCTATCGGCAGGGCCGCCCAAGACGCTCCTGCCGACAACTTTTATCTTTCCTGATATGTCCGATTATTCATCAAGCGGCTTTGAGTTTGCCCTCGACGAAATTTACCACCGCTGCCACCGTGAATAAATCGGGCAGCTTGTTTACGTCGGGGTCGTCCTGAAACGTCGATATGTCCGTATGAGGCATCTTGGCCTTAAGCTCCGCTATGCCCTTGGCCGTCAGTTTGCCGTTGCTGACATATTCGGGATTATTCATCAGACTTTCCCCGGGAAACAATTCTTCTCTGGGAATCTTTATCCCGAACGATTTCTCCAGCCTGAAGACTATATCAAGGAAATCTATGCTCTCTGCACCAAGGTCGCTCATCAACGTTGCAGACTCGGTAACTTCCTCATCGTCGAGCCCGAGCGCATCAATCAGAACCTCCTTAACCTCATCGTAAACCTCATCGCGACTCATTGCCATAATTTAACGTCTCCGTTACATTCAATTTACAATTTCTTTTTACGGCCGCAACAGCTCCCATCGCTGCTTCATACTCTCAACAATTTTTGCATCCACCGAAGCCATCTTCGGGTCTTCGTCGGCAAGATTAAAATGTCGCAAGCTGAACCTGGCTTCGACGATAGTCTCTTGCCCGCAACTGCCCGTGCCGCTGAAACTGCTGACGTTTTCGGCTATAACCTTGGCCCTTACGCAGTATTTCAGTTGCGCGCCTGGAGCGGCGAAGCTCTTATATTTAACATTTCTGGCCTGCTCAAGCAAGACCATACTTTTGGCAAAATCCTGCGTAATCCGCACCAGCCACGCCGCCGACTCGATAAGACCCTCTAACAGCAGCACGCCCGGCAGGACCGGAAACGCCGGAAAATGGTCCGCCAAGTACTCCTCAGCCAACGAGACACTCTTGACCGTTTCAATCTCGCTGCCTGGCCGCAGCCGAACGATTTTGTCGATTAGTATAAACTTCATGCCTTGGGATTGTAGCGACTTACATGCGTTTTTCCAGTTTTTTCCGCTTTTTTGCCAAAAAACCCGCCCCTGCATACGTAAATGCGGTTTTGCCCACCAATTAGAGTTTTTTATTTGCACTGGCAGGCAAAGATGCTATAATAGCCTCGTATAGGTACGATAGGCGTTAGTGTAACAAGGAGAAGCGGTGCAATCTTAATCGGCGCAGGTGCGGATTCGGTATCACAAAAAACAATATGTATTTGACAGGAGAAGGAAAGTGAAGTCACAACTCCGTACCAGCAATTTTTTTGCCGTTCTGATTTTCGTTATCGTCCTGATGCAATTTTGCTGTCCCGACCTGTGGGCACGAGCCAGCTGGCAGGTCTGTCAGATTTGGGCCAGGCCTTTACAGTTAAGGTAACCGTTACCGGAGAAAATTTCGGTAACACAGGTACTGCAGAGACGCAGTTTGGCATTGCACTACTTGGTGATGCCAATAACGACGGCGTGGTAAACGTTGCGGACCGCAGTATTATAAATGCGTTTTGGCGATTAGGTGCTGCAGGGCCCTTTACTTTCAGAGATTGTAATGTCAACTGTGATGGAGCGGTCAATGTGGCCGACCGCAGCATCGCAAACGCCGTATGGCGAGGCGTGCTCGGCCAAAACTACGTAACCGGCCCATGCCCGTTAAGATAAAAGTAACGCAGGTCCGAAGATTGCCACCTGATGGCATTGTCCTGACTGAGGAGTTTGTTTTTCATATTCCATTTTCCGTGTTGTTCAAATTGCTTTGCGAAGGGGCAAAAAACTCAATATTAACGAAAACTGGACTTACAGGCCGATAACTACTATAATACCCCGCGTTCGGAAGCGGTCTGCCTGCGATAATATCTGTTATTTAAGATGGTTATGCTGGAAGCCTTTCAAAATCTCGAAAGAAGCACAGTTGAGTTTGCACCCGAGGTACTTGTTGTGCCTGGTGTGTTCTGCGTTGTGCTTGGACTTTGCCTTTGGCTTGGTGGGATGCGGTGGAGCAGGCCGACCGCCTTAGTCCTGGGGATATTAGCGGGTTGCTTATGGGCATTTTTCCTTACAGGCCGTCAAACCGCCGCCTTCGTTAGCATGGCGGTCGTGGTCGGAGCATTTGCCCTGTTCTTTAACAGGGCCGCCCTGGTAGTTGCAGGGGCCGCAACAGTCCTTATCATCACGCTCATTGTCTTTGCAGCACCATTCCTGGGAAAACCCAGGAATCTGCCGTATCCTAAGTCTAAAATATCCACCGCGAGCGAAAGAGCTTCAGAGGACATTTCTCTCATCACCGAGAGCCTCGAAGCGGCAAAAATACAATTCGTCTTTCTCGGTGACCTGTTCGGCCGAGCCGTTAGCCTCGTACCATTCGAGAATCTCCTGATTTCAGTAGTTGCAGGTCTGGCCGTGGCGACAGCAGGTTATTTTATGCCCCAACTTATCGTCGCCGTTACCTGTTCCGCTTTGGGTACCACAATCATCTTCTTCGGCATGATACTCCTGCTGTTATTCAAAGGAGTCCAGCCGATTACGTACATCCATGCAAAAGCAAATCTCTTCGGCACCGCAGTATTGGCAATGGTGGTGTTTGGAAGTGCCGTACAACTGCTGCTTTGCTCGGCGAGAGATAAGAAACTGGCTGCAAAAAAACTATCTCGTGGAGAATTGTAATGGATTACATAGGTTTCCTGGCCCAGGCCGCCGAGGCCTCAAAGCCGATACGAGTCGAAGAAATTGATATTGTCCCCATTGACTTTATCTGGGAACAGATTACCTCGCTTAGCTGGCTCCATGCCGTTATCGCAATATCTTTCGGCGTCGTATGGCTGCTGTACGGCTGGAGAATCTTCAAGATACTCGTAGTAATCAGCTTTGCCATGTTGGGCCTTTATCTTGGAATTACCATCGGCAAACAACTCAGCGGCGACCAGGTAAACGTCAATAATGAAGTGTGGGCCGGCGTAATCGGCCTCGCCCTGTTTGCCTTTGTTTCTGTGCCGCTCATGAAGTGGTGCGTGTGTATTTTGGGGGCCGTCGCAGGCGGGATTCTGACCAGTGGCTTATGGTACGCATTCGGCCTGCCACAGATATATCTGTGGGCCGGTGCGGTAATCGGCATTATCGCCGGCGGTATGATCAGCTTCATCGTATTTAAGGCTGCCGTGATGCTCTTTACCAGTCTCGGCGGTGGTGCGATTACCCTTGTAGGTATCCTTGCATTGCTGCATCAATATGAAACCAAAATGGTAGAGCCGGCCACAACGAACATTCACAACCTTATCTTCGACAATCAATGGTTTCTGCCTGCCGTACTGATCCTACCCACCGTCATCGGAATAATAACACAGAACAAGCTCATCAAGCACTCTAATAGATGGGAACTGTAATCGGCCGCAAAGGGTTCGGACTAACAACTAAAAAGCATCGCGACTTGTACTTCGTAGCGAGTATCCACCCTCCGTCCCGATGTCATCGGGACTGCCAAGGACGGGTCGCGAAGTAGTAAGCGGTGCCACAAAATGCTTGTGCCTGCGAAAGCAGGTATACAATCTAAAATCAAAAAGGGCCGGG
>CAZLWL010000108.1:0-6762 GCA_964563335.1 uncultured Pirellulales bacterium | reverse complement strand
CGAAGGAGTTGGTCGGCCTGGGTGTCAGCCGGTTCGACGTTTTCTCCGGGAACCAGGGCGGTCAGCGCCGAGATCAACAGGACATTGAGCAATATATTGCCGGACATAGCATTTCTCCTTCATTATGAGCCTAACACAAGTTCTTTCATATGGACTTGCTCACGACCACCACGGGCAAGATTGTCAATATAATAAACACAAATGGTGCTTTGGTCAATACCGATCATATGACCTGGGCTTGTTCAGGGCCAGATGGATTCTATTTCGTAAACGGTCAGTTCCTCGATGTGTGCGCTGCCTCCTTTGGCGTAGATTTTTAATGACTTGTTGTTCAGGTCTCGGACGGCCTGCATAGGCATGTAGATTCGGCCGTCGTTGGCGAAAATTTCTACGAAAGGTCGATCCACGAGAATGCGGAAGCTGATCTTGCCGTCGACCGGCGCGAGCGGTGCGCTACGCTCCTCAGGATGATCTCCATGATATGTATCCACACCCTCACCAGCGGTTAGAAGTTTGTCTTTGACGTTATAGGATATTGGGAAACCGTTTAGCTCGAAACCCACCACGTCTGCATTATTCAGTTCGATTTCGATGTTTATGTCGAATAGATTTCCTTTCACGTCTTCCAACGGGTTTTCACCGGGCTTAAGTTCTTCGTCTTCCCACCGGTACTTTTTGCCGTGAATCTTCTCGATTTCATCAACGGGATAAGGGAACATCCGCAGCCCGTCCTCGGTCGTGTGCAAAGTCAATGACACCGGGAAGAGCAACATCTGGTTGAACGGCATGCCCGGCATTTGGACCTCATCACCCCAGCCAATCTGGATGCGTCGGCCGTCTTCTTCGGGAATGTCGCTGAAGGTCTGAGAGGCGTAAAAACGGTTGCCGTAGCTGTACTTGATTGGCTCGCTCTCGGGGGTGAACTTGCTTCCATCGAAATCGCCGATCAAGTATGCGCCGGACCCGCCATGGTGGATCCATTTCTTGTTATCTTGATCTCCGTCCACAGCCAACTGGAACAATTCCGGGCACTCGTGGAAAGACTTAAGGAGGCTTTGGAGTTCCCACCGTTTCAGGTCGCCCGACCGGAAGAAAGCCATGCGCTCATCAATCAAATAAAGAACGAGCACCCATTCATTGGTTTCTTCCCACCAAATCACCTTCGTATCGCGATTTTGATGGTTCAAATGCCCCTGCACGGGATTCCCTTCGTACTTAGTCCAGGTACGTCCCCGGTCATTGCTGTAAGCGATGCCTTGTGTGAAAGGTTTGCCTTTGGACCAGGCGTGCAGCCCATCGACATCACCGGCACTCGTGTAGATACAAATAAGCGGCGGCTCGTCACCCGTCTGGAAACCTGTCGTGTTTTTCCAGTCCACCACACCCGAGCCTGAGAATATCATTCCCAGTTCATCAGGGTGTAGAGCGTCGCCCAACTCTTTCCAGTGAACAAGGTCCTTACTGATGGCATGGCCCCACGTCATATTTCCCCAGGACCAGCCAAACGGATTGTGCTGGTAGAACAGGTGGTACTCGCCGGCGTAATACATCAGTCCAACCGGATCGTTGAGCCAGCCGCGTTTGGATGAGAAGTGGAACTGGGGACGGAGTTTTTCCTTATATAGATTGTCTTGGCCCGGGAAAGTGTCGGCCTGGAAGACAGCCTTGAAGCCTTTCTTTTGGCTCTTCGAGACCTCTTTCGCGATTAACGTTCCCTTCTTTCCGGCAAAATCTCTGACTTCCAGGTACACCCAGTAATCGGGTTCTCCGGATGCGAGGTTAATCACGAACTCGCGCACTTTTTCCCCTTCGATTTCGAGACTTATGAGGCATTCGGGGGCTTCGTTCTTCACGGGCAGGTTCAAATATTTATCTTTAAACTTGAATTTGCGTTCAGCAGCAAATGCACTAATTGTGCAGATGCATACGATGGCTGTAATAAGAAAAGTTGTTTTAGGCCTGTACATGGCATTTCTCCTACATTATGAGCCTAACCTGGGATTTCCCATATAACATTGTATATCCTTGCTCAGCTATCCCGGCGCGCCGGGACTGGGCCTCTTTTCTAATAGAATATTAAATCTGTCTCGAAAACTCAAGCTTTGCAACTTCTTGTGCTGCAAGGCTTTAGCTATATGGGCGTTACAGGACTCGAACCTGTGACCTCACGGGTGTGATCCGTGCGCTCTAACCAACTGAGCTAAACGCCCCTGCAAAATCATATTAAGACATGACGGCGTTTGTTTTGTCAAGCGAATTGTTCGGCGGCGGTGATAAGGTGGGCAATCAGCTTATCGAATTGTGAAAGTAATTCGGTCTCAAGCGAGACTCCAATTCGCTGCACTCGCTTCATATCATGCTCGAAAAGTGCCAGAAAACGAGCGTTATTTCACCTGATTTTTTGAACAATCTAAAGATTTTTTATTTTAATTTTGCCGGCTGAATCCGCGTTTATGGGCGGCAAGGGGGAGAAACTATCCTAAGCATAGTGGTTTTTGCAAAAAAAATAAATTTTATCGGTCTTTTTTCTTGACAGGTCGCCGATTTGGTGGTATATTTGGGTTGATGCTGGAGGAGGTCTTGGAGGAGGTTAGCCTCGGCAAGTGTGCACCTCCCTCTCTACCTTCCGTCCGGTTTGTGTGGTAAAGACGCATCCACACGTATTGGGTGTGTTTTTCTTGGAGAAGGAAAAGTGGTGAAGGTGAAAAGGACGGTAGCCTTAATAGTGGCAGGAGCCATTTTGTGGATGGGTGCAAGTCTTGAGGCCCAGGTCTATTTTGAGAATGAAACCGACCCCTGCGGTTGTTTTGTAGATGACCTGGATGTCTATGATGGAGATTATTATTGGTATGTAGATGCGGATGAAGCATCGGTAATAGACATGGGTGGGGGCGTGGTTGATGAGCTTCTTACCTTCGCTTTCAGCACAGCCGATATCGGTGGCGGCCTGATCCAAAAGCTGGAGGCTTTAGATGCCTCCACAATCAATATTTCTGGTGGCGAAGTGTGGGATTTGTCGGCCTATGACCAAAGCGAGATCAGTATCACCAGCGGCGAGGTGGCGTGGTTGTACGTATCTGCCGGCAGCGAAGCAACTGTAGTGAACGGTGAGGTGGGCAATCTTTGGGCTGAGGGTTCCAGCACTGTAGATATTATCGGATATGACCTCTCATACGAGCCTTATTTTTCCTATGACAGCACGCGTCAGATGTGGGAAGGTCAGTTAACGGGATACTGGCAGAGCGAGGTGCCGGTGCCCTTTAGCATAACCACGTGGGATGAGGGCACGTACGACCAAATGGTTCTGCACGACTTGGGTCCACTGCCAGGCATACCGGAGCCGGGTACGCTGCTGCTACTTGGATTGGGCATGCTGGCGCTCAGAAGAAGGGGATAATCCGGGGCGGATTAGTGGGCCCGAACAGCAGTATCGCGGGAGAAAAACTTTTCACTCAGGGCCGATAATATTACGTCTGCGCGCAATCAGACCTCAGTTAATGCCCTATAAGCGCTGTTCGGCGGCTGTTTACTTGAATTGCAGCCGCATTTATGATAAACTATTGTCAAGGCTCAGAATTGGGGGTTGTGTTATGTTATGTGGGGTAAGTGATGGATGAAGCCGCGTTCGAAAATAGATTGAATGAGTTGGTTAAGGAAATCGGGTCTGTCCCGGAGCCGCAGCGAACAAAGCTTGTGACGCTGGTAAAGCAAACGGGCAATTGCCACAAGCGGCTTAGAAAGAGCGTCGGCAGCCTGCAGGAGTCGTTGGATTACCTCAGAGTCAGCGTCAAGTATCTGCTCTTTGACCTGGAGTCAACTCGCAGAGAAAACGCGTGTCTGAGGAAACTGCTTGAAGACGGCAGTCGGTAATTTGCGGACACGATTGTCTGTGAATCAACATCGGCAGCGATTTTGTGTTATGAGCTTTATGGGAGATATGGGGATGAAGAAGGCCTTGTGTTTCATATGTCTGCTTGGTTTTGCCGCGACGGCCGGCGCCAATAGCGGTGATGTTCTTTTTGAAACGAATTTTGGCGATATCGTTATCGACCTTTACCCGGAAGTGGCACCGATAACGGTTGATAATTTCACAGGTTACGTAGAGGAGGATTTCTACGACGGCCTGGTCTTTCACCGTGTTGCTCGTGATCCTGTTACTGATAATCCTTTTGTGATTCAGGCCGGCGCGTACGATACCGACCTGAACAAGCACGAGCCCACGAGTGCCTCGATAGTCAACGAAAGCGATAACGGTCTGAGCAATGTTCAGTACACAGTCGCAATGGCCAGAGGGAGTGCCTCCGACTCGGCTACTTCTCAATTTTACATCAACACCGCGGACAACCTGTTTTTGGATTATGTGAACCCGCTTAACGTGGGATACTGTGTCTTTGGTGAGGTCATAAGCGGAATGGAGGTTGTGGATGCGATTGCTCAGGTATCGACGCACTCGACAAACGGGCTGGATGATGTTCCCCAGGAACCGGTCATAATCACAAGTGCGACTGTTATACCCGAGCCGGCGACGATACTATTGCTTGGGTTTGGCTGTTTAGCACTTGTACGAAAACGTAAGAGATAAGGGAATCTGGAATACAGAATCCACAAAAGGCTGTAAGCATTACGCTTACAGCTTTTTTTCTGCCCTGTTGTGGAGTTGACACGCCTCGCCGGGGTAATTTCAGCTTGCCGCTTTGGTGATTATAAAGCCGAGAGAAAGCAACAGGCCGCCAGCAAGGTGAAGCAAGACGGTAAACTTGTTGGCGCGGTATCTGCCTGGGCCGGCGAGGGTGTCCGTTTTCAGGAACCTCAATATCGCCACGGCAAGGGGCACCGTTAACAAATATAAAAGGCCGGCGGGTCGCATCCGCGGTTGCACGATTGTGGCTACAAGTGCAACTGCGTAAGAAGCCACAAGAGTAGCTGTGTATATCTTAGCGGCGGCGCCGGGGCCAAACAGCACGACTAATGTCCTTTTGTTCACTGCGGCGTCGGCTTGGCGATCGGGAAATTCGTTGATCAAGATGATAAGGAATATTAGCAGGCTGACGATAATAGCCGGCGCCAGCGGCACGATGTCGATGGCTCCAGTCTGGAGAAAGTAGGCTCCATAGACCGGCAACAGGCCACACAAAAATGCAATCATAACTTCGCCGGCGCCGCGGTAGCCGAGCCTGAGTGGGCTTGCGGTGTAGAAGTATCCGCCGAAAATGCCTATAAGGCCGAGAGCTAATATGAAGGCGCTTTTGGTAATCAAGAGCATCACCATTCCAGCCGTTGCTGTGAGGGCAAATGCGAGCCAGGCTGCAATCAGAACGGTCCTGGGTGAGGTGAGACCTTGCTGGATAAGTCCGCTTCCGCCGGAAAAGGGATTGCGGTTTTTATTGAGCCGGTCGTTGCCGGACAGATGGTCGAAGTATTCGTTTGCCAGATTAGCGCCAAGCTGCAGGCAAATAATGGCGAAAAGAGCCAGCATGAACAATGCCAAATTAAAGGAGCCCGCCACGGCAAAACCTGCACTTGTACCGACAAGTACCGGTACAATGCTTGCAGTGACGAAAGGTGCTCTCATCTGAAGAAGCCAGACTTTTACTTTGGAGGGGTGATTTACCGCCGAAGATGTCACTTGTTCGTGCCCTCAATTAACGCCATTGTGTGTTCAAGGACGGATTGCTGTGTTTTGTCCTCTGCGATGTCCAGCCAGTTCACTTTTTTGAAGGTCTTAAACCACGTTCGCTGGGCCTTTGCCAGTCGGCGGGTGTTTATCTTAATGTTCTCAATGGCCTTTTCCAGAGTCATTTTACCATCCAAGTAGTCAATGATTTCGGCGTAGCCGATTGCACAACGGGCCTGCTTGCTGAGGGGCTTGTCTTCGGCAAGTAGGGACCTCACCTCGTCAACGAGCCCGTCGTCGATCATTCGCTTTACGCGGGCGTTGATACGGCGGCTTTCGACGGATTTATCCCGGCGCAGGCCTATTATTTTCCAGTCGTTCGGCATTTGCTCGGCGTCAAACTGCTTCTGGAATGAGCTGATGGGCTTACCGGTCAATTCGAACACCTCGAGGGCCCGGACGATTCGCCTGGCGTCATTGGGATGTATTCTTTGGGCGGCGTGGGGGTCGATTTGAGCAAGTTGGCGGTAAAGCTCGGCCGGACCCTGTGAATCGATCTGTGCCTTTAGCCTTTGGCGAATCTCGGTGTGGGCACCGGGGCCGTCAAAAAGACCGTAAAGCAAGGACTTTATGTACATCGCGGTACCTCCAACGGCCACTACAGGCTTGTTGCCCAAGCTTATCTGCTTTATGGCCGCGTGGGCAAGTTCAAGAAATCTATCCACGCTGAACGATTCGTTAGGCTCGACAACGTCAATCAGGTGGTATTTGACCTGGCTGCGGCGCTCGGGTGAGGGCTTGGCCGTGCCGATATCCATCCTCCGATAGACTTTCATCGAGTCGATGCTGATGATTTCAGCGTCGATTTTCCGGGCAAGCTCAAAGGCAACAGTGCCTTTTCCCGACGCGGTTACTCCCAAAACCAGGACCATACAGAGCTCACAATCCAGCCAGCAAAGTATGCTTTGTAGAAAACGTGTAAAAATTGTCATTCTGAACCCCGGTTTATCCCCGAGGTATCGGGACATGCGGGGTTCAGAATCTCATACCTACGAAAGATTGAGATTCTTTCCCGGCGCGCCGGGACTCAGAATGAAGATATAAAGAGAAAGCATCCTTAAGTATAATTTGGACGTTTTATTAACCCT
>CAZLWL010000107.1:2316-6915 GCA_964563335.1 uncultured Pirellulales bacterium | reverse complement strand
GAGCGAGCGGCTGTTAACCGCTAGGTTGTAGGTTCGAGTCCTACTCGGGGAGTTTGGATTATGGGTCTGGACCATATTGGGCATATGTGCTTGAGAATTCTTTGGGCCACTTCTATATTGGCTCTACTGATAATCTCGAGCGCCGTGTGGCACAACACAACGCCGGCGAAAAGGGCACATCCAAATATACACTTAAAAACGGCCCTTGGAAGTTAGTCTGGGCTGAAAGTCACGTAACTCGAAGTCAGGCAATGATGCGAGAGAAGCAGATTAAAAGAATGAAATCTGCTCGATGGATCAGAGAGAACCTGCTCAACTGGTAGAGCGAGTCCCGGCGCGCCGGGATTAACCGCTAGGTTGTAGGTTCTCACGACACGTCGGGATACTCGGCGAATTTTTTATGCTCCACTGCAAGACCAGCCAAATTCACAATTTGGTGGCGCGGACCAATGAGTTCATGAACTCATCCTGCCGCAATAAAGTTACATCACTGAAACCAGCGCCCATAAGGTCTGATCGATACTCTTGGAATGTATATGTACCCCCGCCTTCGGTCGCAACTAACATGTTGATTGCAAACATCGCCCCTCCTTCGGGTTTTGTCCGCGTCTGCTCCATCACCACATCACGCAAAACAACGGCACCACCTTTGTCCAATGCCGCATAAATCCTGGCAAATAATTGCCGGTTCTGCTCACGCGAGTTCTGGTGGGCGATTGCGCCAAGCCAGGCGAAATCCGCCCCTGCCGGCAGATCGTCAGTGTAAAAGTCCCCTCCCACAAATGTAACTCGCTCGGCTAATCCTGCCTCGGCAATACGTCGCTTAGCCATTGGAATCACCTCCGGCAGATCGAACAAAGTTGCACGAGCCTCATCAGCCGCTCGAAGAAAAGCAATTGTCCAGGTGCCGGATGCGCCGCCGATGTCGAGCAGATGTCTAAAATTGAGCAGGCCCAACTCGGCGACGACTTGAGCTGCCACCGGCTCCGAAAAGTTGTGCATGGCCCCAATAAAAGCGGCCTGGTCGGCGCCGGCGCCGCGAAGGCTCGGCTGACGCTCGGCCGGTTTTCCGCTCTTTACAACCTCGGCAAGCTGCACCCACCGACAAAGACAGTTCGCCCGATGTCGAACCATCACAAGAACATTGCCGGCCAACCTTTCCGTGAGCAATTCAGTTACTGCCCGCGGCACACTGTATTTTCCATCCTCCTTGGTCAAAAGCTCCATAGCCGCCAGTGCATCCAAAAGAATTGCCGTTGCTCGTTCATCTGCGCCCAGTTTAGCAGCAACAGCTTGTGCGGTCGCCGGTGCCCCATCGAGTATGGAAAAAATGTCCAAATCCGCCGCCGCAAAGAGCACGCACGCACCTCGGTAACCACTCGTGATATCCATAATCTTTTCAGTTGTCCATTTTCCTGCCATCTGCTCACTTTTCCAATAATCCCTTATTTCAATGCCTTTACCTCAACGGATTTATTCATCAGAATACATCTGGAAGACTATGGGCTCAATCAATTTCTGCGCGTGACCTGCGCACTGGGTATGCACAAAAAGCCAAATCAATCTTTTGAAAAAGCGCAGCGGCCGAATCGACCCGCACATTCAATGCACCGGCCAAAGACGGGCAGCCAAAATGCGGTCCTGGATAGACCACGATTGATGGACCTTGGCGTTATTCGAACGAGAGCTTCAAGCTCTCGCCCCTTGTTGTACGCTACAATTCACAATCAGCCGCTAATTCGCCGGCTCGGCAGTGAAGGACGTCAGGGGCTACTCAAAAAATTCCACCCTTACGGTTCAGTCTCGCCTTCGCTTCTACGTTTACCCCGGCCTTGACCCCGACCTTGACCCTGGCCTTTGGCCTTACCATCGCCTGCTTTGCCTTGGGGTCTGGCTTTTTCCTGTTCCTCTTTTCTGCGCTCCATCAGGCGTTCCCTGCGTCTTAAGCGTTCTTTGGCCTGCTTTTCGACCTGCTCTCGGATTCTGTCGCGTCTCTGCTCCAGTTTCCTCACGTCCTCGTTGAACCGGCCGGTGCTTTTATCAATTAGCTCCTGGAGACGCTCGGCCGTCTTTTCGGCCTTTTCCTGCAATGCCAGCTCTTTTATGGCTTTCAATTCGCCGACGAATCTGTTGTGCCGGCCGCGACTATCTTCGAGCTGCTTGTCGAGCTTTCTCAACTGCTCGGCGTGCAGCATGCCGCGGGCCATCTCCTCACGGTCTCGTCGACGCTCGGCTTCGGCCTCGGCGCTGCCGACACGTTTTCTGCGGCCAAGCTCCTCGGGAGATTTCCTCTCCACTGGTTGCACCGATAATGGCGATTTTTTCGCCTCACCCTTACCTTTTGACTTCTCATCTTTTGCCGGGGCTGTCCCTAATGCCATCATCACCAACAGTAACACAGCAATTGAAACTACATATCTTCTCATGATTACAATCTCCATAAACTTAGTTGACGCTTGCTTCATTATATCTTTCCTATCGGCAAATTTGCCTTCTTATTCGACAATTATCCCTGCCCTCACCGCTAACCTCATCAAAGACAAGGCATTATGTCAAGGAAAATTTTTCGGCAAATTTACAAAAATTCCGCAGCCGGCGCCACTTTACGCTTGCCATCAACGCCTTTTCGTGGTATCCTGATATATAGAGGGGATATGAAATCCTCAGGCCTCTGAGGTTGTGCTGAATGGATTTAGACAATTTTGGAAAGGGTAGATGATGGATACGAACCAAACAAATTCCAAAGACCCCGAGATTATCCCACTTGCCAAAACCGATTGGATTAGATTCGGAGCGCTTAAGGTCCAGGCTAAGTCCAGGAGAATCTGGCAGGTAACTGCGATTATTGCCATTGTCGGTATTGTGGTGATAACCGTAACCGACGGCTGGCTGTTTATGGAAAGAAAAATCCGCTCCGAACAGCTCGCCCACCAGATAGAAACGCTGGCAAATCAGAATAAGACGTTGGCGCTTCGCCTCAGTTCCCTCAAATCGGCCATAAAAGAATACAACCGATTGATTAACATGACCACAAATGAGAAGAATCAGCTCGCCGTTGAAAAGGGCATACTCCAGGCCCAAACAGAACTGCTTATGAGTCAAATCGAGGTGCTCGAGGCTGCTATTAAGATGAACGGTTCCGATTCAGCACCCCAGCAGCCGGAAGCCTCACAACCGTCAGAAACACCAGAGGATCCGCAGCCATCAAAACGGTCAAAGGCCGCACAACCGTTGCAGACACCCGAAGCGTTAGAACTGTCATATGTGCCATAAAAGGAAGAAACGCACACGCTCATTTCGGCCCAATTACGCGGATTCTTTCTTGGCCCGGCGACTTGCCTTAAACAAATCCACCTCGCCACAGACGACCTCTCTGGTAACAGAGTAATTGCCCGGTTTTGGTTCCTCCGGCAGCCGATACATCAGGTCAAGCATCAATTCCTCCGTAATCGCCCGAAGGGCCCGCGCTCCGGTATCTCTTTCAAGAGCCCTGGCGGCCAACTCCTTCAGTGCCTCTTCCGTGAACGTAAGTTCGGCTTCTTCCATCTCGAAGAGCTTTTGATATTGCTTGATAAGGGCGTTTTTCGGCTCGGTCAGTATCTTCATAAGAGCATCCAAATCAAGCGCTGACAGGGTCGTGATAATCGGAAGACGCCCCACTATTTCCGGAATCATACCGTATTCGATAACGTCTTCCGGTATTACCTGCTTAATCACTTCGCTGTAGTCAGCCCTGGTGTCCTGGCGCCCGGCCTGCTCGCTGTCGAAACCTATCATCTTTTTGCCTAATCGTTTCTTGATGATATTCTCCAGCCCCACAAATGTCCCACCACAGATGAACATTATCTGCGAAGTGTCCAATTGAATATACGACTGCTCCGGATGTTTTCTACCGCCCTGCGGCGGAATATTGGCAGTGGTCCCTTCAAGCATTTTCAGCAGGGCCTGCTGTACCCCTTCCCCGGAGACGTCGCGAGTGATGGATACGTTCTGATTAGTCTTGCCGACCTTGTCTACTTCATCGATATAGACTATACCACGCTCGGCCGCCTCAAGATCGTAATCCGCCGACTGCAGCAGCCGAAGCAAAAAGTTTTCTACGTCTTCGCCCACGTAACCCGCCTCGGTTACCGTGGTCGCGTCGCATATCGCAAACGGCACGTGCAAAATTCTGGCTAACGTCCGAGCAAGCAGCGTCTTGCCGGCACCCGTCGGCCCTATCAACAGAATATTCGATTTTTCTATCTCAACATCACTGTCCTCGGTGTCTGTGTGCACTAACCGCTTGTAATGGTTGTGGACCGCCACCGCAAGACTCTTCTTCGCATGCTCCTGCCCAATCACGTACTCGTCCAAAAATTCCTTTATCTTGCGGGGCCTCGGCGTATCTTTCAGCGACATCCCCGCACCCTGGGCCCTCTTGCGCTCCTGCTTCACTATGTCATAGCACAGGTCAATGCACTCAGGACATATAAACACCCCGCCCGGGCCTTCCACAAACGCATCGACCTGCCGCTTCGAACGTCCGCAGAAGCTGCAAACCTGCCGCTTGTGGCCGGTGCCGCTTGATTTCTTCGCCATTATCTGGCCTCCAAACTA
>CAZLWL010000107.1:0-2216 GCA_964563335.1 uncultured Pirellulales bacterium | reverse complement strand
TACCCAAACCCGCACGATAAAGCAAGCTTTCATCGCGCAGCCACGTCGTCTTTAAGACCTTCCAGTTTTACCGCCCAGAATCGAGGAATATCACTAAAACTGCTCTCCAAAACCTCGACGGCATGGGCAACGTCGGTTTCAGACGTATCAGGCAGTTCCCCCCAGCACTGAATTTCATAGAACTTCGCCCGCCACCATTGTCGGCTTTGTACCTGCAAGGCTGACTTGCCGGCGGCTCGAACACGCCCCCAGGCCACCGCTGCTGCGGCAAATTCGCCTTTGGCCTTGAGCAGCCGCCCCTTACATCGAAGCCAGGCAATATCATTATCGTAGCCTTGCCCCGCTAATTTAATCAAAATCTCCTCCGCCTCGCCAAGTTTTTCCTTATCATCTCCCGCTGCTAACACGGTAAATTCGGCGCAGATTAACCCTGCTAAGGGCTTGACCTGTGCCGGGGCGCACGCCAGACAGTACCGGGCCAACCTGTCGCAATTTTGAATATATCCGGCAAAGTCCGTTATCTCCTCGGCGCATTGGTCGATGGGACCAGCCAGGACCGCGCTCAGAACCTCCATGCCACGCTCGGTCCACTCACAACCCCTCGATTCGGCAGCCGTTAGTAATTCACGCACCGCTTCAGGTAGTTGGCCCAATCTCAGCAACGCCCCCGCTTGCAATATGGCCGACCTTTCAATATCCATACCTTCCTCGGCGGACAGCAGCTCCATCACTTTGTGGGCGGACTTGTCATCGCCTTCCTCCAGCAGCAACTGGCAGCATAAATCCGTCGCTTCAGCTCTTACTAATTTGTCCTGCTCATCCGGACCACTTGCTGATGCGATCAGTTCTTCTAACTCTATTATCTGCTTATATCGCTCCGCCCCGTCATCTGAATCCATTTTCAGTTCACCGATGATTAAATCCAGCCGTGCCTGTTTCGAATACTTTCCCGGCCCCTCCGCGATTTTGAGCAATAACTCAATCGCCTCGCCGCTTCGCCCTTCATCATTCAACAAACGGGTATAAAGGTACTGGATTGTCTCATCCACCTTTTCGCCTGCAATCCTGCAATAGTAATTTATCATCTGTCTGACAATATGAGAGTGGGCGGGTTCTTCGTAATAGACTCTGTGTGCGAGCTGTGCTCCTTGCTTTGCAATTTCGACTGCCTCAATTTCGAGCCCTTCGCTTCTTTGTTCTTGTTGAGCCAGCGCTGAACGCCGATAGTATTCAACCGCCACAGCAGGTGCCGACTCGGCATAGGCCTGGGCCGTAACATAAAGCACCGCGGGTGTTTGAAATTTCTCTTTCCCGCAGATTGCCTCTATCAATTCCTGATATTGCTCCAGCCGGCGCCGTTGAGCGGCCTTCACTGCGAGCGTAACCTCGAAAGGGCTTTTTTGCAGCAACGCCTCTTCTGTCAATTGCCCCCCGGCCCGCTGATATTCCATCTCCGACAGTATCACACGCCCCGCGAAATCCTCGCCCTCGGGCCATTTGGCAATAACCTCCTTGAGCAGCTCCGCCTCGCCCAATCGCAGCGCCAAAAAAGCCAACCGAAGATGAAGCTCAAAATCATCCCCGCAACGGCTTTTACCCGCCCGCCTGAATAATCCCTCTAACATCTCATTACTGTTTATTCCCAAAAGCCGTCTCTTTAGTATTTCCGTCCTGAAATAGACAGCATCGGATAAACCCTTGCTGCTGTAAATCGGGTCAAGTGTTTTGCTTGCCGCCTCGTTTTGGCCCGCAAGTTTAAGGGCCCTGGCCATCAAAAGGTCGCCCGCCGGGTCCCATTTGTCCCTATTTGTTTTACACCGGCCTATAATATCCCCTAAGATACGTTCTCTGTCCTGCTGTCTTGAAGCAAGGGCGGCAAAATAATCAACCTGACCCTTAAACAGAAAAGTCTTTGTCCCGTCCCCACAGACCTTCCGCCACAAGCCTGTCGCCCCGTAAAGCAGGTCCCAGTCATCGCCCTCGTAATCCTCAATCCGCTCTCGTATCCGATTCTGAGCGTCGTATATCTCTTGAAGCTCCGAACTCGCCCCACTCGCAAGTCCGGATAACTCAGCGGCATCTTTTTCGTCGAAAAAGTAATCCTTATATTCGTAAGCGAGCCTTGGCCCGATACTTTCGCGCATAAACCTTTCCAGACTCTGCTGCGCCGCCTTCGCCTTAGCTGAAATATCATCCTCGCTCGGAAGTGCCTGCGC
>CAZLWL010000106.1:0-6943 GCA_964563335.1 uncultured Pirellulales bacterium | reverse complement strand
GTCAAGACTGTTGGTTACAGCCACAGGGCGAGCACCAGGCGAAAGGCAAGACAATTAGGCGTTGCCGATGAGATTGTTGATGATTTGAGCAAGTGTGTTGCGGGGGCGGATGTAGTTATTCTTGCGACGCCGATATGTAGTTTCGAACATATTTTGGCCGGCATTAGCGATGCTCTGAAAGCCGGTTGCATCGTAACCGATGTCGGCTCGACGAAGGTTCTGCCGCACCGCTGGGCGGAGAAACTGTTGCCAAAAGACGTTTACTATGTGGGTTCGCACCCCATTGCCGGCTCGGAAAAGAGGGGTGTGGAATTTGCAAGAGACGACCTTTTCTACGGGGCCAGGTGTATTTTGACGAGGAAGAAAAACACAAGCACCGCCGCGCTTGCGAGGTTGAGGAAGTTGTGGCTGCAGTTAGGGTGCCGGGTGAATGTGATGAGTCCCGGTGAGCACGACAGGATTTTCGCCCGCATCAGCCATCTGCCGCACGTAACAGCGGCCGCTTTGATTAACGCCAGTAACCCGGAGCAACTGACCTTCGCCGGCAAAGGCTTTATCGACACATCGAGAGTGGCGTCGGGCCCGGAAAATGTGTGGTCCGACATATTGATTACCAATGCGGCTAACACGGCACAGGGAATCGATAAGGTAATCGCAGAGCTTCGTAAATTGCAGAAGGCGATCAGAGAAAAAGACCAGAAGCGCGTCCAGAAGCTGCTCGCGGCGGCCAGGGCGAAGCGTGCGGCACTTGTACGGTACAAGATGAGAAGGAAGGAATTGCTATGAGGCAGTGGCGTTTTGAGGTGTCCAATCGGTCGGGCTTTGCCGATTCCCACGGCGAAGGTGTGCTGGACGACATCAGGGAACTCGGTATTCGAACAGTCGAGGCGGTACACTTCACGAAGGTTTATCTGATTGAGGGGGATTTTGATAAAGATTTCGGCGAGCGAGTGGCCCGCGAGCTTCTGTGTGATATGGTATGTCAGGAGTATTATGTTGGCAGAAGTGCGGCACCTGCAGGGCCGATGAAGGCGACGCTGATTGAGGTGCATTTGAAAAGCGGCGTTACCGACCCCGTGGCCCAGTCGGTGGTGGCAGCGCTTAAAGATATGGGAACGGCACCGGCCAACGTAAGGACCGCCGGGAAGTACATCCTGTTAGGCCAAATCAGCGACAGCCAATGTGATACGATTGCGCGACGAGTCTTAGCCAACGACTGCATAGAGGAGGTTGTTTACGGCAGCGAGGCAGAACCGCCGAGTCCGCATACGAAACCTTACGAATTGGCAATTGAGCAGATTCCCATTACTACTGTTGATGATGAGGAGTTGATTAAGGTCAGCAAAGAGCGTGATTTGTTTTTGAACGTCGTCGAGATGCGGACGATTCAGGCCCATTACGCGGGCCTTGGCAGAGAGCCGACCGACGTGGAGTTAGAGACGTTAGCACAGACCTGGAGCGAGCACTGCGTCCACAAGACGCTCAAAAGCAGCGTGGATATGGATTATGACGGTGAGCAGATTCATTTTGATAATCTGCTCAAAGAGACGGTATTCAAGGCCACTCAGGAGCTGAACAAGGACTGGTGCATATCGGTATTCGAGGATAATGCCGGAGTGATTAAGTTTGACGACGAAGACGCGATCTGCTTCAAGGTTGAGACCCACAATCATCCCTCTGCGCTGGACCCGTACGGAGGAGCGGCTACGGGGATTGGTGGTGTGATTCGTGACCCGATGGGGACGGGCATGGGCGCCAAGCCCATTGCCAATACCGATATATTCTGCTTCGGTCTTCCTGATAAGAAACTGGATGAGATTCCAAAGGGTGTACTGCACCCACGAAGGATAATGAAAGGCGTGGTGGCCGGCGTACGGGACTACGGCAATCGAATGGGGATACCCACAGTCAATGGGGCCGTTTATTTCGATGACAGATATATGGCCAATCCGTTAGTTTACTGCGGAAACATAGGGCTGATACCGAACGGCAAGTGCTTCAAGCAGCCCCAAAGCGGCAATTATATTATCATGGTGGGCGGACGAATCGGCAGGGACGGCATACATGGAGCAACCTTTTCCAGCGGTGAGATGACACATGAGCATGAGACGATTTTCTCTCATGCCGTCCAGATAGGCGACCCGATAACGGAAAAGAAGATGCTGGATACTCTTTTGCAGGCCCGCGAAGCCGGGCTTTATGAGGCGATTACCGATTGTGGTGCGGGGGGACTCAGCAGTGCCATCGGCGAAATGGGCGCAGAACTCGGAGCCGAGGTGGACCTTGAAAAAGCGCCCTTAAAGTATGGAGGGCTCAATTATACCGAGATTTGGATAAGCGAAGCGCAGGAGCGGATGGTCATCGCGGTGAAAGAGGAAAATCTCGACGCCATTACCAAACTTTTCGCCGCCGAAGATGTAGAAGCGACGGTCGTCGGCAGATTTACCAGCGACAAAAAGCTTACTCTCAGGTACAACGGCCAACAGGTCGGCCAGCTTGATATGGAGTTTCTGCACCACGGCGTGCCGAAGTACTCTCGCAAGGCGGTATGGCAAAAGCCGGAACTGTCGGAGCCGAGTATCCCCGCTAAGGATAGTTATAACGAGGACCTGTTGGCGATTCTGTCATCGTACAATGTTGCCAGTAAAGAGTGGATTATTCGTCAGTACGACCACGAGGTTCAGGGCGGCAGTGTAGTGAAGCCTTTGACCGGAGTGAATAATGATGGTCCCGGCGATGCGGCGGTAATCAGGCCGAAGCTGGCATCCGACAGGGGCCTGGCGATAAGCTGCGGTATGAATCCGTGCTATGGAGATATCGACCCTTACCGGATGGCACTTAGCGGTATCGATGAGGCTGTACGCAACATAGTTTGTGTGGGGGCTCGGCCGGACAGAATTGCGCTTCTGGATAATTTCTGCTGGGGCAACTGCTCAAAGCCCGAGACGCTCGGCCCCTTGGTCCGGGCCGCTCAGGCGTGTTTCTACGGGGCGATGGGTTTTGAGGCGCCTTTTATTTCCGGCAAGGACTCGCTGAACAATGAGTTTCTCTGTGATGACGGGACGCGAATATCCATTCCATCGACGCTGCTTATCAGTGCTATAAGCATTGTTGACGATGTCAATAAATGTGTAACGATGGATGTTAAGCAGGCCGGGAATCTGCTGTTTATTGTCGGGCTGACGGCCAATGAGTTAGGCGGCTCACATTATTACAAGATACACGGCCGACTTGGTGCAAATGTGCCGAATGTTGACGTCAAAAAGGCAGCCCAAACCGCCCGGCGAATCAGCCGGGCAATCAGTGAAGGTCTGGTCGTTAGCTGCCATGACTGTTCGGAAGGGGGGTTGGCGGTAGCGCTTGCGGAGATGGCCTTTGCGGGCGGCCTTGGAATTGAGGCGGACCTGCGCGGTCTGCCGAAGAGCGATGATTGCG
Source organism: uncultured Pirellulales bacterium (assembly GCA_964563335.1). Lineage (GTDB taxonomy): Bacteria > Planctomycetota > Phycisphaerae > Sedimentisphaerales > Anaerohalosphaeraceae > QNBT01. The sequence continues at coordinate 3,508 of CAZLWL010000106.1, read as the reverse complement.
TGCGGACGGACAGTCAAATCTTCAGCGAGTCGAATTCGAGGTACATTGTCGAGGTTGCCCCTGCAAAGTACGCCGAGTTTTCGAAGCTGATGCTGAATCTGCCGTTTGGCCGGATAGGCAAGGTTGCCGCCGGCAGCAGGCTCATGATAAAGGCCGAAGACCAAAATAGTATCGTTGACGTTGATTTGGATACACTTAAAGCAGCGTGGCAAAAGCCGCTGGATCTTGGTTAAAAGTGTAAGGAGCACAAGTGGACGGGATAAGAGCAATAGTTTTGCGGGCGGCGGGAGTCAATTGTGATGAGGAAACACAGTACGGTCTGCAGTTGGCCGGCGCCGATGCCGACAGGATTCATATTAACAGGGTGATAGAGAACCTGAATCTGTTGGATGATTATCAGATACTTGTATTTCCGGGGGGCTTCAGCTATGGAGATGATGTAGCGGCGGGCAAGATTTTAGCCAACCAGATAATTCATCATGTTTCAGAAGCGCTGAAAAGATTCATAGAAGACGGCAAATTGGTGCTGGGAATCTGCAACGGTTTTCAGGTGTTGGTCAAGACCGGCATATTGCCGGGGATGGACCCGGCAGGGGGCCGGGACCAGCTTGTTACCATAACGGACAATGACAGCGGCAAGTTCGAGGACAGATGGGTTTACCTGCAGCCCGAGAGCAGCAGGTGTGTATTTATCGAACCGGGCAGACGGATTTATCTGCCTGTCGCGCACGGTGAGGGCAAGGTTGTTACTAAAGACACCCGGACACTTGAGATACTCAAGTCCGGCGGTCACGTGGCTTTTCGATATGTGGACAAGGCGGGTTTCGAAGGGCCGTTTCCTGTGAATCCGAACGGTTCTATGGGTTCAATAGCGGGCCTGACCGATTCGACCGGCCGGGTTTTGGGCCTTATGCCGCACCCGGAAAGGCATATTCACCGGACGCAACACCCGCATTGGAGCCGCTTGACCGACGGCGGGGGCGCGGACGGCAGAACAATCTTTGAAAACGCCGTCAAATACGTGAGGCAAAATCTGTAAGCTCGGTGTTTATGATGATCAAGGTTAATGAAAATTTTCTGAAGTTACAGGCAGGATATTTGTTTCCTGAAATCGGCAGGCGGGCAGCAGCTTTTGCAAAAGATAATCCAGACGCCGAGATCATCAAGCTCGGTATCGGAGACGTTACCGGACCTCTGGCACCGGCGGTGATTGAAGCGATGCACGCCGCAGTGGATGAGATGAGCAGGGCCGAGACGTTCCACGGATACGATGAGTCGGGGCGCGGGTATGATTTCCTGATAGATGCAATAATCGAAAACGATTATGCGGTTCGCGGGATAAAAATAAACCGCAGCGAAGTGTTTATAAGCGACGGCTCGAAGTGTGATACGGGCAATTTTCAGGAGATTTTCGGCCTTGATAACGTGGTGGCCGTGGCCGACCCTGTCTATCCTGTGTATGTTGATACAAACGTAATGGCGGGCAGGACGGGCCCTGCCGACAGCAGCGGCAGGTACGGCAAGATTGTATATATGCCCTGCACGGCCGAGAATAATTTTGTGCCACAATTGCCCTCACAGCGCGTGGATTTGATTTATCTGTGCTTTCCGAATAATCCGACAGGGGCTGTGGCGACGAAAAAGCAGCTTGCCGAATGGGTCGAATATGCCCGAGAGCATAAAGCTATAATACTGTTTGACGCGGCCTACGAGGCCTTTATTTCCGACCCTGCCTTGCCGCACTCGATATATGAGATAGACGGAGCTAAGAAAGTTGCCGTCGAGTTTCGCAGTTTCTCAAAAACAGCGGGTTTTACGGGTGTGCGCTGTGCGTTTACGATTGTGCCGAAAGAACTGAAGGCCTATAAAGCGGACGGCGGCACTTGCGAGGTGAATCCGATGTGGGCCCGCAGACACTGCACCAAGTTCAACGGTGTTTCCTATATTACCCAGGCAGGTGCGGCGGCGGTTTATACGGCCGAGGGTAAGCAGCAGATACGGGAGACTATCGAGTTGTACATGGCCAATGCCGCGCTGATTCGCAGGTCGCTCGCCGAATTAGGCTATAAGGTATATGGCGGTGTAAACGCACCTTATGTCTGGCTGAAGACGCCGGACGGGCTGGGCTCATGGGACTTCTTTGACAAACTGCTTGAAAAGGCGCATGTGGTCGGCACACCGGGGGTCGGATTCGGCGCAGCGGGCGAAGGGTATCTGAGGCTCAGCGCATTTAACAAACCGGATAATGTTAAAGAGGCCATGAAGCGCTTCAGAAAAATGTGAGGCGTCTCGACAATCGGATAGTCGGATGGCTAAAGGGACCTCTGAAATCATAACCGCCTATATTGGACTCGGTTCAAACGTAGGCAGCAGAGCGGATTTCATCGACAAGGCTGCAAGTCGGCTCAATAGTACCGACGGTGTTACTGTGGCGGCTGTCAGTAGTGTAATCGAGACGCGCCCCCTGGGTGATGAAGGTCAGGACAACTATCTCAATGCCGTGGTCCGGATTCAGACCACTATAACTGCCGACGAGTTGTATGAGCAGATGGTGCTTATAGAGAACTCGCTCGGCAGGACACGCGGCCGGAAGTGGGCGCCGCGGACTATCGACCTTGACCTGCTGCTTTACGGTGATGAGATTATCCAGACGGCGCAGTTGACGGTTCCGCACAGCGAGATGCATCTTCGCTCCTTCGTGTTAAAAGGCATGTGCGAGCTTGACGGTGATTTGAATCATCCGGTCCTGAAGCGGTCGATGAGACAACTTGCCGAGCAACTGAACGGCGCAGATTTCGCCCGCGATGCTCAAAGGCCGCAACTTCTCTCGGTGGCCGGGGTAATCGGTGTTGGCAAAACGACATTGGCCAACGGCCTGGCAAAAGAACTAAGGTGTGAGATGTTAGCCGAGGCCTATGACACGAATCCGTATCTTGCCGACGTCTATGCGGGCAGGAAGGAATTTGCGCTTAATTCGCAGCTATACTTTTTGAACAGCAGGGTTGACCAGCTAAATAGAAGCACCTTAGAGGCAGGCCGGGCGGTTGTAACCGATTATGTATTCGACAAAGAAATGATTTATGCCCGGCGGACACTTGATGCCGACCAGCTTGCTCAGTACACGAAGAACAATAGTGAAGCGGCACCGTCGGTCGCAGAGCCCGTGTTGGTGATATATTTGAAGGAATCACCGGCCAAGTGTCTTGACCGCATTCACCGACGCAATCGGCCGTACGAGCAGCGAATAGAACTTGAAACACTTGAAAATCTTTCGGGTGATTACGAAAAGCTTTTTGCCGATTGGCGCCGCAGCCCCGTGATACGGCTCAGGGGTAACGAGTTCAACTGTTTAGATAGCGGCGACGTCAAGAGGCTGGCGGATGAGGTAAGATGTTATAGTGCTACCAGTTGAATTTTCCCGTTTGCTCGCGGGTAAGAACCTTTACAACAACAGGTTACAATCCTACTCGCGGGAATTTTTTACCCTTAAGGGTATATATATGGAACT
>CAZLWL010000105.1:0-7091 GCA_964563335.1 uncultured Pirellulales bacterium | reverse complement strand
TCTGGGGCGTTTGGTGTGGGCCATGCCTTCAAAAACTGCCAAAGACTCAGGATATTCACGAAGAATTCAAAGATAAAGGCCTGGCGGTCGTCGGCATACATTCCAGCTCAAGAACCGAAGGGATGGCCGATTTCATCGCCCAGGAAAATATCACCTTTCCAATAGGTATCGACCCGGGGCGTATCGCCGACGATTATTCTGTAAATGCCTGGCCGACTTACTACCTCATCGACAAACAAGGTCGTATAGCATGGGGCCCGCAGCACGGTCTCCCCTCCGAAAGACAGATTCAGTCCTTGTTAGATTAGAAGCAGCGCAGCATCTGTTACGAGAGATTCCCTATCATTCGGACAATTTTTTGTGCGATTGTAGTTTTTGCTTTGCGGGGAAATTCAAACCATTTGATGGCCCTTGTTTTCACTTGGCCTGAAGTTCTGGACACGGTAGTGACAGTGCAACCGCCATTATGGTCATTCAGATTCAGTTTTGTCCACCAAAATCTGCTCAAGGGCTGTCCTGGCCCTGTCGTGATGAGGGTCTAATTTCAGTGCTGTGCGATATTCGGCAATTGCTTCGGACGGTTTACCTTTCGCAAGCAAGGCATTTCCGAGCAGATAGTGGGTATGGGCATTTTCAGGTTCGAGTCTCACCGACTCAGTGTAATGCTTTATCGCTTCGTCAAAATCATCCTTATAAACCAGTGCCACCGCCAGATTTTTATGCGTCCCGGAATCAGGCCGAAGTTGAAGCACCAACTGAAATTCCCTCACGGCCTCATCGAATTTACCCTGTTGGATCAGGGCGACACCCAAATTGGAATGCAGCGGCACGTCCTCGGGATTCGACTCCAATCCCCTGCGATACAAAGCAACAGCCTGATCCAGCTTGCCCTGTTGGGCCAACAACAATGCAAGCTCATTGCACGCATTAGCATGCTCAGGATTGAGAGACAGCACCTTGGTATAGTGCTCGACAGCCTCAGACACCTTCCCCTGTTGTGCCAGAGCTTTGCCCAGGTTAAAATGCGCATCAATGTGGTCAGGCTTGATTTGAAGAGTTGCATTGAAATGATGGACGGCCTTTTCTATATCACCGGCCTGGGCAAATGCAACTCCAAGGCCGGTGTGTGCAACATAATTTTTCGAAGTAACCTTTAGCGCACGTTCAAAAAGGCTGGTGCTGTTTCGCCAATAGCCGACTTGTCTAAAGGTGCATATCATCAATGTAACACACAACATAAGCGTTATACCGGCAAGAATAATCCCACAACGCTTGCGGCGCACAACAACATCATAGATAGACCACGCGATTATAATAAAAAGCCCCACAAGCGGTATATATGTGTAACGGTCGGCCATAGCCTGAGCTCCCACCTGTACCAGACCGATAACGGGCAAAAGCGTGCCAAGATACCACAACCAGCCAACGATAATATAAGGTGCCCTCCTGCCGCACCGGATTACCAATACAGATATGCAAAAAAATACAACAAGAGCAATAATAACTTGCCATACTGGTAACGTATCACCAGGATGTGGATAGAACGCCGCCAGGTTCCTGGGCCAGAGCATCTTTTCAATATAGCTCGCATAGGATACCAAGGCATTAGCAATGCGCGCCTTCGGTGATAATAGCATTATCGGCGCCCTTGTCTTGGCCTGCACGATCAGCGTTACAACACTCGATGCCGCAGAAATGACAAAGAAAGGGATCTTTTCAAACACCAGGCAAGTTAGCGGTCTTGTGCCACTGCCTTCAAGTGAGGCATACCCTTCCATGTTTTCGCTACCGGCAGATAATGAAAAATTCATTCGTTTCAGCGGCCAATAGTCCAGCAGAAGGAGCACACATGGAAGAGTAACCAACATCGGTTTTGCCATAAGCCCCAGCCCCACGGCCGAAAGGGCAAGTGCATACCACACTATCTTCGTCCGCCGGCAATAATTGATATAAGCGAGTACCGCCAACATCCAGAACAAAGTGCTCAAAACATCCTTTCGCTCGGTTACCCAAGCAACAGACTCGACGTGAACCGGATGGAGCGCAAAAGCCAAGGCAACCATCATACTTGGCCAAAGCGCCTTGGTGCAACGAGCCAATATGATAAATAACAACAGAGCATTGGCAATGTGCAGTAGCAAATTCGTCCTGTGAAATGCACCGGCATTTAGACCGAACAACTGCCAATCCAGCATAAGCGATAACCACGTCAGGGGAAACCAGTTACTCGCATGTTTACTTGTGAAAGCCCACCGAATGCTCTCACCGGTCAAGCCTTGCTGTACCATTGAATTCTCAGTGACGTACTTATGGTCATCAAAACCAACAAAGTCGAAATTCACCACCTGCCAATAAACAGCACCCGTGCTGACAGCCAAAAGGACGCATACCCAAAACACGGACTGCTTTTCAAACATCAGTGTTACTCGCATAAACCTATGAGTATAGACAAGCCCATTTCCAACAGCCAAATCTCAAGATAGAGACTTCTCAATCAACCTGGTTACTCGGCCGGCAATTGTGGACTTTTTCATTGGCGGCATCTTAAGCCACTTGTCGTTCAACGTCTTTACCTGAACGCAGGCTTCTTCTGAACCAATGGCGTCGGGGGTGTTAGCGACTATCATATCCAGGTTCTTTTCTTTGAGCTTTTGCTCAGCGTTCTTGCGAATCGATTTATCTTCGAGGGCAAAGCCGACAACGATTTGTTTTTTCTTGTTTCGCCCGGCCCATCTCAAAATATCCGGAGTCGGCTTTAGCTTAAGCGTAACAGGCCCGTGGCCTTTCTTGATTTTGGTTTTTGACTCCCTCGCCGGAGTGTAATCCGCCACCGCCGCCGCCATTATAAGGCAATCACACTTATCAAAATGCTTTTTGACCGCATCGAACATCTGTGCGCCTGTCTCGACATTTACGACTTTCGCCTTCCTTGGCCGTCGCAGGGCCGTTGGACCTGTTATCAGAGTTACCTTGTGGCCGGCCTTTATCGCAGCGCGGGTGAGCGCATAACCCATCTTACCGGTGCTCGCATTGGATATGAACCGGACCGGGTCGATATATTCACGTGTCGGGCCTGCTGTTATAAGGAAATGCAAATTAAACACAGGTTTCACAAACCTCCACAACCGCGGATCAAACCCGAGGCTAAATATTTATTTGGTATCCTGAGCTTTCAGTTCGGCGGCGATGTTTTCAATTTCTTTCAGGATATCGTCCGGTTCGGCCATTCGGCCTATGCCCTCGGTGCCGCAGGCCAAGCGGCCGGTCTCCGGGCCGATGATTCTAAAGCCGGCCTGCTTTATCGTCTCGACATTTTTTTGAACAGCCGGGCTCGTCCACATGTTGCTGTTCATCGAGGGAGCAATCAGAACGGGTTTATCCCAGCACGCACAAAGCGTTGTGCTCAGCAGGTCATCGCATATACCGTTTGCTGTTTTTGCAATTATGTTTGCCGTTGCAGGCGCAATAACGACAATGTCGGCCGTCTCGGCAAGGGCGATATGGTCTATCTTGTAATCGGTCGGCTTGTTCCACATGCTCGTATACACCGCCCGCCCCGTCACGGCCTCAAAGCTCTTGGGCCTGATAAGTTTGCGGGCGTTTTTGGTCATGATGCAATCGACTTTTGCCCCTGCCGACGTCAGCTTGCTTGCCAGGTCAACTGCTTTGTATGCGGCGACGCCACCTGTAACGCCCAACAGGATATTCACATCGGTCAGCTTTGAAGTGGTCTTTGCCATAGGCGCACCGTCACAGTTTCGGCGTTTTAACCTCGTCGGCGCCCGTGCCGTAGTCGACAGCGATCTTGTCCTGTATTATCTCCTGAACTACAATCTCCATTGCTGTTTTGCCCTCCGTATCTTCGATTAGAGGACGAGCGCCCCGCATGATTTCGAGCATTCGTTTCTGAATCAACGAAGAAAGCTTAAATCTGCCCCCAACCTTGTTAATAATGTCAGTGCTTTTGAGATCTTCTATCATTCTTCGGCTCCGGCATTTCCTTTAACAATCTGTTCTATTTCTTCCACTGCCTGTTTAATATCGGCATTTATGACCATATGGTCGTAATACTGCCAGGCCGCGGCAATTTCGACGCCGGCACTGTCAAGCCTTCGCCTGGCCGTTTTACCGTCCTCTCCTCTGCCCCTGCCCGCCATTCGACCCGCAAGGTCTGCCTGGCTCGGCGGCAGGATGAAAATCATCAATGCATCGGGGTACGAGTTCTTAACGACCAGAGCACCCTGGACATCGATTTCAAGAATAACGGTTTTGCCTTTTGCCAAGGCCTGTTCTACATCCTCTCGCGGCGTGCCGTAGAGATTCCCGAAGACTTCAGCATGTTCAAGAAAACCACCGGTTTCAACTCTTTTCTGAAATTCTTCCTGCGAGAGAAACCAGTAGTCTTTGCCGTCAACTTCACTTCCGGACTGCAGCCTCGTCGTGGCCGAAACGCTCAGGAATGCGTTAATTTGCTTAACCAATTCCAGGCAGACCGTGCTCTTTCCAACGCCCGAAGGGCCGCTGATAATCACCACTTTACCTTTCTTTTCGTTCTTACTGCTCATTTGGGCCACCTATCACTCCACGTTTTGGACCTGTTCCTTAATCCTGTCGATTGCACACTTCATATCAATCACCCACCGGGCGATCCGGGCGTCGGAGGCCTTACTTGCAATCGTGTTTGCCTCTCTGAGCATTTCCTGGCTGATAAAGTCCAGCCTCCTGCCGGCGTCTCGATCCGTCTGACAATGTCCTGTGAACAGGTCCAAATGCGAGTTGAGCCTTGCCAGTTCCTCGGCTATGTCACAGCGGTCGGCAAATATCGCTGTTTCTCTGGCTAAGAGCTCCTCATCAATGTTCAGTTGTGCACCTGCCAGCAGCTCGTCAACCCTCTTTTTCAATTTATTGTGATATTCTTCAGTCACGACCTCCCTGCGGTCTCGAATCGATTGCAGCTTTTCTGTTATCACTCGGCAGTTGGCGGCCAAATCCTCTGCCAGGGCCGCGCCTTCCGCCCGGCGCATCTGCTTTACCTGTTCGATTGCCTGATTGACCAACTCCAAAATAACCGCCTTCATCCTGTTGGTCTGCTCCGAGTCCGGACAAAGAGGCTGGACTACTCCAGGCAAAGTCAGCAACCCGGCAAGATCGAACCGGTTGTCTACGTTGTTGGCCCTGGCAATATCCCGCAGCTTGCCTATATAGTCAGTCAGGGTATTTTCATTAAGCTCGAACAGCGCCTCCCCGGAAACATTTTTCATATGAAGCGCACAACTCACCGTCCCGCGCCGAACCCGGTCTCGCAACAGTTTTTCAATATCGCATTCAAGAAACGATGCTATATCCGGCAATCTCAGGTGGGTCTTGAAATAGCGGTTATTAACCGTCTTTATCTCAACAGTGTAGCTAATGCCCTCAGCCTCAGTGGCCGCCTCGCCGAAACCTGTCATACTACTTATCATAACGCGACATCTCTTCGTTAAACGTCTATTCGGCTGCTGGGCCGCCTGATTCGGTTGGTGTGATGGGTGTTTGTTGCAATCCAGCCGGCATCGACAGGTCCTCGCTTGACGTTGGCTTGTAGAACTTGACCATTAACACAGCCAGAAACAGAAACAGCAGCACAAGGACAATAGTAACCTTCGTAAAAAAATCCGTGGTTTTCGTGCCCAACAGACTGCCCGCACCGCCGCCGAAAGCCGACCCTAATCCGGCACCTTTGCCTTTCTGGAGTAATATTATCAAAATCAGGGCAAGGGCAATCAGTATCCACAAAACACCAACCACTCTCATAACAAGCGGCACAGCCGCCAATGGAAGAACCATCATCTTTTTTCCTTATTACTAACCCGTATTATTTAAAATTTATCTCTCAAAAAACCGCTTTTTCACCCCCTCGCGCCCGACCTACCTAATTCCAGCCGGAATATAACACATTTTCTCCTGAAAGTACAATCTTTTTACAGAAATGCCTAATCAGCCCCGAAAGGGCGTAATAATATAGCATAATGTATGCGAAGCGAGAGCCTTGGGTATAGATTCAATCCCAATAGAAAATAGAAAGTAGAAAACCTGTCCTGAGCGAATTAAGCCTGCCCTGAGCGCAGCCGAATGGGTCGAATGGATTGAAAATTAAGTTGCCCCACCCCCGCCGTATCCGCATAATACCAAAAATTCGGGTCTCTGTCACCGAGCATCATTAAGCAAACCAAAGTCCTCTGGAAAATTAAGACAGGCGAATTCCCCAAACAGTTCTATCGCCTTTTTATCGTACGCCTTAGCTGCATCCTTTGCCTTTTTGAAACGACCTAACCAAATCTTTTTTGAATTATAACCGATGTACGCGTGGAAAATCTTCTGCTTTTTATGCCGGCTCACCCCCTTGTATCCCGTACTGCCCCTCTTGTGCAGGCGCTGGTTGCGAGTGTTCTCCGCACGCGTACATATCCGAAGCTTACTCTTTCGATTGTCCAGACCGTTATGGTCCCTATGGTCCACCAGCCTTTCCGGAGGCGCATTCATAATCTCACGGTGCATCCTGACCATCTTCTTGCCGTTGCGCCTTGCCGCATAGTACGTCGAGTCACCTTTAATAGCACACCATTTGTATTGGCCTAAGTCCTCATAGTCTGCCGAATCCACAATCGCCACCTTACCCTGCGAAAGCCCTATTATCTTCGCCCCTTCCGCCAATGCCTCTTCGATTTTGCCTGGCGCATGGCCGTTATTTCCAAAGTTGCCGCACACCCCGCTTTTCTTAACCTGCCACCACTCACCCTCTTCACCTGCCTTATTAGCACAGATAATAGTCGGTTTATCAGCCCCGTTTAGCGGCATCGAATACGAGCAGTACCGGCAACTGTGATATGCCTCCTGTCTGTCTGCCAAATTTCCTCCGCCCTGTGACTACTACCTCTAACTCTCTCATCGAGCATCCAGCACCGAGCATCGAGTATCGAGAATCTGGCATCGAGTTCTTTCCCCTGTTCTACTGCTCCAATGCTCAACTTACTCGTGGCTCTGCCTTCTGTACTGCGTCTTCTGACTTCCGTCATCTGTCTTCTGACTTCCGTCATCTGTCTTCTGACTTC
>CAZLWL010000104.1:0-7219 GCA_964563335.1 uncultured Pirellulales bacterium | reverse complement strand
ATAAAGGTTCTTACCCGCGAGCAAACGGGAAAATTCAACTGGGAGCACTATAAAGGAGACAAAACACAAATGGCGAAGATAACTGAATATCTCGAAACACTGCTCGAAGGTAATGACCTGACATTCGAGCAAGCCAAGGGCCTTCTGGATACCGTCTTTGAAGGCGAGGTTGCCGAGGTTCAGATTGCGGCTTTCCTTGCTGCCATGCGTGCCAAAGGCGCCACAGCCGGTGAGCTTGCCGGCCTTGCTGGCTCACTGCGCGACCACGCTGTACATGTAGAGACAGGCATCGATAATCTGGTTGACACCTGCGGCACGGGTGGCGCGAAGCTGAAAACTTTCAATATCTCAACGGCTGCGGCACTGGTAGCGGCAGGGGCCGGAGTATATATTGCCAAGCACGGCAATCGCGGCATCACAAGCAAGTGCGGTTCTGCCGATGTTCTTGCCGAACTTGGCGTAAATATTGCACCGGGGCCCCAACTCGTTGCTCAGTGCATCAGCCGGGCTCACATTGGATTTATGTTCGCGCCAAAGTTTCATCCTGCTATGAAACACGTTCAACCGATAAGACAAAGTCTGGATTTCAGGACGGTGTTCAATATCCTGGGGCCGCTTGCAAACCCGGCCGGCACTGCTGCGCAGGTAATGGGCGTGCCTGAAGAGGGCCTCATGCAAAAAATCGCCGAGACACTCAAGGCACTCGGCCTTAAGCGGGCGATGGTTGTTCATAGTGAAGGTCTTGATGAGATGAGCACTATGGGCCCGACAAAAATACTTGAACTTAAGGACGCCCAGATAACCGCCGGCGAATTCAGCCCGGCCGACTACGGTATCAGCTTAGCTGATTTCGATTCTCTAAAAGGCGGCGATGCTCAGACAAATGCGACGATACTGAGTGATATTCTGTCCGGTAAGGACACAGGGGCGAGAAAGGATATAGTTGTGCTGAATGCATCGGCGGCCATAATAGTCGCAGGACTGGCACATGATTTCGAGGCCGGTATCGCCCTTGCCGAATCATCCATAAAGGAGGGTAAGGCAAAAAGCGTGCTTGAAAAGCTTATTGAAGTTTCAAACTCCTGACTGAATGCCGACGACCATGTCTTTAGTGAAAGTAAAAATATGCGGGATAACAAATCTTGAAGATGCTATTGCAGCGGTCGATATGGGTGCCGACCTTCTCGGTTTTAATTTCTATCCCAAGAGTAAAAGGTATATTACGCCGGATGAGGCTATCGTTATCATAGACAAATTGCCGACATTTGTTGATGTCGCCGGTGTCTTCGTTAATGCGACAGCCGAGCATATTAAAGAGGTTAGCGAGCAGTGCTTCCTGAACTGGATACAACTGCACGGCGACGAAACGCCTGACTTTTGTGATTCGGTTTTCTGTCCCGGCGCAAAAACCATAAAGGCCATAAGGATAAGAGCACAAGCCGATATTGAGAAGTCGCAGCAGTATTACACTGATGCTGTTCTGTTCGACGGCTACGACTCTCAAAGCTACGGCGGAACGGGCAAATCCTTCGACTGGGACATGATAGATAACATTTATAAAAGGATTTTTCTGGCCGGTGGGATAACCCCCCAAAACGCCGCGCGGGCCGTTGAAGTCGGTGTTTACGGCATCGATGTCTGCAGCGGGATAGAAAAAGAACCCGGCAAAAAGGACCATGAGAAGATGAGGTTGTTGTTTGAAAATATTCAACATGTAAGAGGTTAAAGGTTTTAAGATGAAAAATAAAGGCAGATTTGGTGATTTCGGCGGCTTTTACGTTCCGGAGGTGTTGATACCGGCACTTGAGGAAATTGAAGAAGCATTCTACCGGTTCAAGTCCGACCCGCAGTTCGTAGCTGAGCTTGAGGGGCTTTCCGCTCGCTATGCGGGCAGGCCCACGCCGCTGTACTTTGCAAAGCGCTTCAGCGAACACGTCGGCTTTAAGGTCTATGTCAAGCGTGAGGACCTGCTGCACGGCGGCGCACATAAGGTCAATAACACCTTGGGCCAGGGGTTGCTGGCAAAGTACATGGGCAAAACGAAACTCATCGCAGAGACCGGCGCAGGCCAACACGGCCTGGCTACAGCGATGATTGGGGCGTTATTTGGTATGGGAACAAAGATATTTATGGGGACGGTGGATACCGAACGGCAAAGCGTAAACGTCCACAAGATGAAGCTGTGCGGGGCTGAAGTTATACCTGTCGCCGGCGGCACCGGCACATTGAAGGACGCCATAAATGAGGCTCTTAGATACTGGACGGCACATGTGATAGATACGTTCTACCTGTTCGGGTCGGTCTGTGGGCCTCACCCTTATCCGACCGTAGTGAAGCATTTTCAATTACCTATAGGCACCGAGACCCGCGTGCAGTGCCTGGGGGAAATCGGCAAGCTGCCGGATCTGGTGGTGGCATGTGTCGGCGGGGGCAGTAACGCAATCGGCATATTTTCAGGGTTTATCGATGACAAGGACGTGAAGTTAATAGGCGTCGAGGCCGGCGGCGAAGGCGTCCAAACCGGAAAACACTGTGCGACGTTGTTGGTAGGCAAAATAGGCGTCTTCCACGGTTCCAGAAGTTACCTTCTGCAGGATAGTGAGGGGCAGATTAACGAGACTGAATCTATTTCGGCGGGATTAGACTATCCGGCTGTTGGGCCGGAGCACTGCCAGCTTAAAGATACCGGCAGGGCCGAGTATGTTACAGCCGACGATGAAGATGTGCTCGATGCCTTCGAGATTTTCACAAAGAGCGAGGGAATCCTGCCGGCTCTGGAAAGCGCACACGCTTTGGCATATTTGATTTCGCAGAAAGGAAAGCTGCCGGCAGATACCATCGCCGTGATAAACCTGTCAGGCCGAGGTGACAAAGACGTTGGAATAGTTGAAGAACACAGACCCGTGCAGTAAGGACGCAGAACATGACCACATATAAAGAGACATTTGCCCGGTTGAACAGGGCTGCGTTGATACCGTTTTTCGTTATCGGCGACCCTGATTTTGAGACAAGCCTTTCGGTTGTAAGGTCCGCTATTGACGCGGGTGCCGATGTGCTCGAATTGGGCATACCCTTTTCCGACCCGATTGCAGACGGCCCAACCATTCAAAAGGCCGACATCCGTGCACTTGCAGCCGGGATGACCGTCCAAAAGGCCCTGGATTTCATTAAGCAGGTAACGGATTACAAGCCCATCACTATCGGCCTGCTCGTCTATTACAATCTCGTTTATCAGTACGGCACGGAAAAATTCTTAAGAGACTTCAAATTAGCCGGCGGCTCAAGTGTTCTCGTAGCCGATTTGAGTATCGATGATGCCGATGAAATAGCAATTCCTGCTGAAAGTGCGGGATTAGAAACCGTCTTTATGGTAACGCCCGTCACGCCGGACGGGCGGGCCAAACGTATCGCCGAAAAGACGACAGGCTTTATTTATACCGTCTCGCTGCTCGGCGTAACCGGCGCAAGAAAGAGCCTCTCTGGCATGGTAAAGCCTCTGGTGACAAGGCTCAAAGAACTCACTGATGTGCCGATTTGCGTAGGCTTTGGCATAAGCACCCCCGAACACGCAAAAGAGATTGCCCAGGCAGGTGCGGACGGCGTAATCATCGGAAGCAGGATTGTTAAGATGATAGAAGACAATTTGAACGACAAACAAAAAATGCAATCCGAAATCACCGAGTTCATAACACAAGTTAGAAAAGTGCTGTGATTGACTATCTGGACCACTTGTCATTGCCGCGAAGGTTGTCTCGGCACAATTGCGGCTGCTTATGCTGAGATGGCTGTTTTCGCTTTTTCGAGGAGGTCAGCTATCCACTCTTCGAAGTAAAATGGGTATGTGTTGAGGTTAAGGGCTTCGCCGGTGAAGCTGTAACCACCCTTTTTAAGACACTTTACAAATTCGTCTTTGACCTCGGGAAATTCCTTTGCAATTTTTTTGCGATAGAGTTTTGCTAATCTTCTTAATCGCTTTCTTTTCTTGGCCTCTTTCTTGTCATCAGGTGCACCAGCCGCCCTGAAATACTCGCGTACCTGCTCTACCGTTACATGTTCTCCTTCAAAGCCTCTTTCGAGGCGCCGGGGAATTGTTTCCGGTATAGCGTTATCCCGGTCGATTCCCATCGCGAGCTTTTCTGTGTGGCTGTAGTGAAGAAGTGAGTCATAAAAGAATACCGCGGGACTGTAATCGATTCTGAACTTGGCAAGGAGCGGTGCAAAATCGTCTATGTCGCCGCCTTCCTCAAAGAGATTTGCCGGCCCATCACCAATAACAGCCGTGTAGCAATAGAGATTAAAATCGGCACGGTTATAGCCGACTATCTTGTTGTAGGCCTGCTGGAGTCTGGGAAGCGTGTGGCTGCGCACATCGATTATCAGTAGTCGCGATGTCATTGTATCAAGCGCAAGATCATCAATATCTTCGACAGTAATTTCTGATTTGGTGATATCGGCCGGCAGAACCAGTTCAACCGGAGGTATGCGGCGACTGGCCTTCAGCCTCTCGCAGACATCGGCTGCAAGGACGCTGTCCAGAGTAATAATGTGAATCTTGTTCTTTCTATCCTTGTAATTTAACATATCTGTCTCTGGATATTCTACGTTATGTTTTTTGGGCCGGTTCGTCAAGCCTGCGAAAGTGGAGGATAGGAAATACCGGTCAGTGAGTAATTAACTTGTATGCTCGCAGGACTTCGGCGACGCTCCAGGCCTGGGCGAAACAACCCCTGGGCCTTTGCGGCCCGTCGCCGTCGAATATCTCCGAGATGCTGCCGATGCAGCCGTCGGTTGTCAAATGCTTCAGCAACGGCCTCAGATATCGCATCGCTTTCCTTTTGCTCTGTTTGCTGGAGTTGTTGACCCTCAAATACGCCTCAATGAACGGCCCAATCAAATACGGCCAGGCGGTGCCGTTGTGGTATGCCGCATCGCGCTGCCGCTGGTCGCCTGCGTATTGACCAATAAAACGTTCATCGTCTTTGTTTAGCGTCCGAAGACCGAAGGGTGTCAGAAGTTCAGTTTGTACTACGTCCACCACGCTCTTTTGCTGCCGGTCGGTCAGGGGTGAAAAGGGCAGTGAAACTGCATATATCTGGTTCGGCCTTAGGCTGCTGTCAACCGTCCCATCCGGCGGGACACAGTCGTTGAGGTAACCGGTTTCTTCGTTCCAAAACACTTCGGCAAAGCTTTGCTTTACCTTTTGGGCCAACTGCTTGTAATGGTGCTGCGAATCGGCATTGCGGCCTATATAGTAATCCGCCAGATTACGCAGTTGGTTATACCAAAGTGCATTTATCTCAACCGCCTTGCCGTGCCTCGGCGTGAAGACCACGCCATCATATTTGGCATCCATCCACGTAAGCTGCATGTCGGCACTTCCGCCGGTTATAAGGCCGTCACTGTCAGCATGTATGCCGAATCGTGTGCCTCGATGATAAGAATCTATCACCCACCTTACAGCGGGCAGCAGGTCAGCACCGAAGGTCGCGGCATCGCAGCTTGCCCGCAGATATTCGAATGCCGCATGAACAAACCATAGTGATGCATCGATGCTGTTATAGTGCAGCTTGCCGCCATAATCGTCGAAACGATTGGGAATCATACCTTCGGTTACCGCTCGGGCGAAAGTCTTAAGGACATCGGCGGCCTCGTCAAGCCTTTTGGTACATAACAGCAGGCCGGGCAGGGCAATAAACGTGTCTCTGCCCCAATCCAAAAACCAGGGGTAGCCGGCTAATATTGTGGTTCTCGGCTCGCCGGTAATTTGTCGTTCAATAACGAACGCCCCGGCAGCCGAATAAAGCCTTTGCGCCCGCTTATCATCGCCCTTTACACTGGCAGTCAGTTCTTTCTCCCGGAGGATGAGACTATCCAAAACTATATCGAGGTCAAGTTCCACAGTCTCCTCGGTGTCGGCGAATCGGCTCAGGCCTGCCCAGAGAATTATCCTGTCGGGTGAGTCAATATGGCATCTGAAAACACCCGGCGACCACAAATCCTCAAGATACTCCTGGCCGCGCTGCTTTTCTCTTCGGTACAGGAAGTTGTACCACCATTGAGCGTCCTGCTCAAAGAACATCTGCTCGGCTCGCAGGAAAAGCACGCCCATATCGCTGTGGGCGGCCCTGACAGCCAATCCATAATAATCGTCCAGCATCGCCGACAACGCCGAGTCTGATTTTTGCAGCGAATGGAAATCCCTCATCGCTACGAGAGGACGAACCAAAAAGTCAAATTCCTTATCTACAGTTGAAAAGTCATAAACAATCGCGACGATGTCGCTGTCGGGCAGCAGATATACAGATTTGGTCAGGCTCACGGTCCCAAGATCATAATCAAAATGGACGCCTATGTCTTTGCTGAACTTCGTGAGCAGGCCCGCGCCCTGGGCGGACAGCTTGCCGTCGAACTCGAAACAGCCCAGCGTGACTTCACGGCCGGAAATTGTCAGCGTCTCACGGCAGTTTGAAATTGTTACAATTCTACCGGCCGGCGGATTAAGTGAGCCGACCAAAAGGCCGTGATACCTCCTCGTATTGCAGCCGGCGATTGTGCCACATGCAAAACCACCGCGACTGTTGGTAAGCAACCACTCGGTCTCAAGTAATTCGTCTACGTGTGGGGTTTCTAAGGCAATCGATGCACTTCGGCGACTAAGGCTGTTCTTTGACATCAGCATCATGGCAATCCTTGCCTGGCTCGCTCCTGCCGGCGTTTGCGTTTAGCCGGTAACCATGGCTTCGGCCACACCGGCACCGGCACATCGCCTGGTAAGATGATTCAGCACGTTCATAAAGTTAATATAAGAATCATAAGGTGAGTCGTAGGGATTGAAGTATTTATGCACGTCGCCGTCGGAAAAATACTTTGTGCACATGTAGTAAAAGTGGTCTGAGGTCTGAAGCCTTCGCCAGTCGGCGATTATATGCTCATCCTCAGTTTTTCTGACCGGGTGCTCAAGGCGATAAAGCTCGTGAAGCGCATTGGACTGCATCGCATTGCCAAGCCACGCCGACAAATCCCGCTCCAAATCGGCCCAGCTTGTTATGTGCGGCACATCGACCGTATCAACCGCATCGTAGCATCTTGCGACCTCGGAAGGCGTTTTGAAGTCGTTGTCGGGATGCTTGAGGATTTCATAAGGCAGACGCCGCATAAAGTTGAATATCCCCGTGTCCTGCCATTGATGCTCACCGAAGGTCTCGTAGTCCATAAACAG
>CAZLWL010000103.1:0-7297 GCA_964563335.1 uncultured Pirellulales bacterium | reverse complement strand
TTTGGTTATGACTGACGATCAGGGGTACGGCGACTTGTCGTGCCACGGCAATCCTATATTGAAGACGCCTAATCTTGATAAGCTTTATGCTGAGAGTACACGTTTTACTGATTTTCATGTTGCGCCGATGTGTACGCCTACCCGCGGCGAGCTTTTGACCGGCAAGTGTGCTTTTCGCAACGGTGCGGTTTTTGTGTGCCAGGGCAAGTCGATGATTCGACGGGGGATACCGACCTTGGCTGATATGTTCCGGGCCGGAGGATATGCCACGGGGCATTTTGGCAAGTGGCATCTGGGTGATAACAATCCATACAGGCCCCAGGACCGGGGGTTCGATGAGACGGTTCATCATGGCGCGTGGGGCATAACTTCGATGGCGGACTACTGGGACAATGACTATTTCGATGACACTTATGAACACAACGGCAAGCTGGAAAAATACGAAGGGTACTGCACAGACGTCTGGTTCGACGAGGCCATGAAATGGATGAGCAAACAGCAGAAAAAGAAACAGCCGTTCTTCTGTTATCTGCCAACCAACGTGCCTCATGTACCTGATTTAGTGGAAGAGAAATATATGAAGATGTACCCCGGCAGATGTGACGGCTTTTGGGGAATGATCGCCCAGTTCGACGAGAACATGGGACGCATGGAGCGGTTCATGCAGGAAAGCGGCTTGAAGGAAAATACCATTTTCATCTTTATGACCGATAACGGATGCCGCATAGAGAGGCCCATTTTCAATGCCGGTATGCGAGGCCATAAAACGGAGTATTACGAAGGCGGCCACAGGGTGCCGTTTTTCCTGAGA
The DNA here is from genome assembly GCA_964563335.1 of uncultured Pirellulales bacterium. Lineage (GTDB taxonomy): Bacteria > Planctomycetota > Phycisphaerae > Sedimentisphaerales > Anaerohalosphaeraceae > QNBT01. The sequence goes on along the minus strand of CAZLWL010000103.1, from coordinate 6,486 downwards.
TGGCCGGGGGCAGGTCTTGATAAACCGCGCGACATCGGCGAACTTACTCACAGTACGGATGTGCTGCCGACGTTGCTCGATTTGTGCGGCATTGAAAAGCCTGCCGATGTGGAGCTTGACGGGATGAGCCTGGCAGGTCTTATTGAAGGAGCGACAGATAAACTTCCTGACCGCAAGATTGTAATTCAGTATGAAGACTTCGACAGGCCCGGTGTGGTGCTTTGGAAGAGATGGCGTTTGGTTCACGGTGATGAGCTGTATAACCTCGCAGACGATCCAGGCCAGAGGAAGAACGTCATCGAAAAATATCCGGATGTCGCGGCGAAATTGAGATCGCATTATGCCCGGTGGGTGGAAGAAATGACTCCGTTGCAAAAGCAGGTCAATACCATCAGCATAGGCGTCGATAGTGAGCCGACGGCGATGTTGTGCTCAGCCAACTGGATAGGTTCCTATGCAGACAGTTGGGGAGATCTTCTGGGTAGAAACGTAAAGAACGGATACTGGGACCTGCAGGTCGAAAAGTCCGGTAAATACAAAATAGCTCTCTATGGCTGGCCCAAACAAACAGGTGCGGCTTTTGGAGATAAATTCACAGGTATTGAACATGTGCCGGGCAGGCGTGTTGCCAAGGCAAGGCTGAAAATTGGCGAAAAAGAACTGAAAATGAAAACATCGCCCACCGAATTTAGTGCAGATTTTGAAGTCTCTTTGAAAAAAGGCGACAAACCGCGTTTGCAATCATGGCTATATGACGAAAACGGCAAAGACCTGGGCGGAGCTTATTTTGTATATATAATGAAACTGCGCTAATATTTCCTAATATGGTTACCTCTCCTGATACTCCTTGCCACCGTAAGATATCAAATAGCTCTCAAAATCTCAAGCACTTTTGTCGTTTGCTGCGGTTGTGGTCGTAGCTATTAACTTTCTTAAAAGAACGTCCTGATTTTCTATTGATAATTTACCAGTGGGATTGGTACATTTACAATTTCGCTCTGCGAGCTACGAAGTACAAGTAAGGAGTAGACTTTTAACATAGGAGATAGTATGAATCGACGCGAGTTTCTTAAAGCAATCGGAATCGGGGCAGCCTATATAGCAGTTCCAGGATGTTCAAACATTATAAAATCACCAGGAAGCAAAAATCTAGCTGCGAGACCGAATATTATTTTGATTATGGTAGATGATATGGGTTACTCGGACATTGGCTGTTACGGCGGGGAAATCCGCACGCCAAACCTAGATAAACTCGCACAAAACGGCCTCCGTTTTACGCAATTTTATAATACTGCCCGTTGCAGCCCAAGCAGAGCATCCCTGATGACTGGCCTATACCCGCACCAGGCAGATATGGGCTGGTTAGCTGATGAAGACCTGGGTCGAGAAGGTTATCACAATGAAATTAATAATAAATGTGTAACCATTGCAGAAGTGCTCAAACAGGCAGGATATGGAACATACATGTCTGGTAAATGGCATCTGACTTCACCCGTACACTTTGAAGGACCAAAGGACAGTTGGCCCTGCCAGCGTGGATTTGACAGATTTTTCGGAACGCTTGTCGGGGCAGGTAGTTTTTATAAACCTGAATCTTTGACACTTGATAATAACTCCATAGAGCCCTGGGATGGTTTCTACTACACCAATGCAATCAGTGACTATGCAGTCAAGTTTATTAAAGAGCACAACCAAAACCACCCAGATAAACCCTATTTTGTTTACGCAGCTTACACCGCTCCACACTGGCCGCTCCATGCTCTAAAAGAAGACATCGATCGCTATAAAGGAAAATATATGAAAGGCTGGGATATACTGCGCCAAGAACGTTACGAGCGAATGATCGAGATAGGGATCATTGAACCGAAGTGGCCCCTGTCACCAAGAGAAAAAATCTTAAAACCGTGGGCCGATGTACCCCAGCGGCGCAAAGATGAAATGGACCTTAGAATGGCCATTTATGCCGCAATGATAGACAGAGTAGACCAGGGAATAGGACATATTGTCGAGACAGCAAAGAAAACGGGACAACTTGACAATACGCTGATACTCTTCTTGTCTGATAACGGAGGCTGTCATGAAGATGGGCTGTGGGGATTTGGCGGAGATGAGGGGATAATGGGTGAGGACAGTTCATGGGCCAGCTATGGCCGCTCTTGGGCAAATGCAAGCAATACGCCTTTTAGAATGTACAAAAGCTGGGTTCACGAGGGCGGTATCTCAACACCTCTGATTGCACACTGGCCAAAAGGAATCAAGTATAAAGGCTCCCTGTGCCATCAACCTGGTCACATTATTGATATCATGCCAACCTGTTGTGAAGTCGCCGGAGCAGCATATCCTTCGACATATAAAGGCAATGAGATCTGGCCTGTCGAAGGAGCAAGTTTGGTACCAGCTTCCAAAGTCAAACGGATTGGACGCAAAGAACCTATCTACTGGGAACACGAAGGTAACCGAGCTGTGCGGGATGGTAAATGGAAGCTCGTCGCTAAGGGCGCCGATGGACCCTGGGAACTATATGATTTAGAAGCCGACCGTACAGAAACACGAGATCTGTCGCGTGACCATCCGGATCTGCATGCCAAAATGATAGGGATGTATGATGCCTGGGCCCAGCGATGTGGTGTTTTGCCATGGCCCGTGAGGCGTAAACCAGGTTTCGAGCCACCGGAACGTGACTATCCGAAGACATGGAAAGATCTCGGAATTTAAACGGAGTTGTTTTAGACTGTTTTTACAACTTCTTTCCACTCTGCAATGTGGTTATCAGTAGTCGGTAGGATGGGCAACTTGTTTGCCCATGCTGTTTCTTTTTAAACATCCACTCGAAGCGATTCCTTTCCTGTCATTCCAGCGAAAGGATTTTTGGTAGGGTGCGATATTTCGCACCACTGTTCCAAACCGTCCCAAGATAACACGTACAGTTCGTCTCTCGATGCCGAGAGCAGACCACGTACTCGAATTCGAAATCTCGTAATAATATTTCTTGTCCTCCTGCAAAATAATCCCATCCTCATTCCCATAAATCAGCGGAAGCTCATATACCCCATTATCAAATGCTACACTACTTTTCATTGTTAACTCATTCCTCCTCATAACCACTATTTAAATCATTTAAAAAGTTGTACAAGTCCTTTTCGTTAAATTTGATCGACGACTGTATTATGGCTCGTATATCATCATTACTATTCATGTTTGAAAAACTAAAGAAACAGTAACGCTCTGTCACCCCCGCGGAGGCGGGGGTCCAGAAACGCCTTGAACAGGCCTGGATTCCCGCTTTCGCGGGAATGACATCTTCGCTTTGCTTGTGCAGCAACGTTCCATTTAATATTCAAAGGTCAATAAATCTCAGCTTATAGCACGTTTTAATAGAAAAAAGTATTCCAAAAACCAAAAAGAAAACGATTTTTACAAGCTCCATTTACTTGCCACGGACATTGCCGGCCCAATAGACCAATGCCCCCGCCAGGAGAATACACGACACAATCAGCAGCCCTATCGGCCGATTTGCCAGGGCGTATGACACACAGTTATAAATCATGAAGGCACAGCTACCGCAAAAGATAATCGTCGTGACGGGATATCCGGTAACCTTATAGGCGCGTGGTATCTGGCGGTCTTTGCGTCTCAGTACAAAGACCGACACACCTGTAGCGAGGAAGAAAATCCAAACGACCGGGGCATAGTAAAGGATGGTATCGATGAAAGAGCCGGCCAGAATGACTATCAACAGGCCCAAAGAGCCCTGAAACACAAGGGCCCACATCGGTGTCCCGAAACGCCCGCTCCATTTGCCAAAATGTCGAAACAGGGCGTGCTCTGCTCCCATCGCGTAAGAGATGCGGGCGCCGGTAAATATCAAGCCGTTTGCGCAGCCAAGTGTCGAAATGCAGATAAGGACACTAATCGCTTTGCCGGCTATATCAGGCAGCACCGTAGAAACTGTTTCGACAGCCACCGCCTCGGAGCCGGCCATTTTCTCATAACCCAGAGCAAGAAGATATGCACCATTGACCAACACATACACTATGGTCACTCCGCAGGTTCCGCACACCAGCGCGCGAACGATATTTCGTTGCGGGCGCTTGACCTCTGCCGCAACGTACGCCATCTCATGCCAGCCGCCGTAGGTAAACATCACGAGGATTAAGGAGAGTTTAAGGCCTCCCATCGTAAAGGTTCCCGCCTCTGCAGCCCGCATCTGGGGCGGCGCTAAAAAGCCCGCGATGACGATAGCTAAAAGTCCCGCGGCTTTAATCACAGTCAAAAGGTTCTGCGTCCACTTGCCCTGCTTCACCCCTGCGATGTTGATGACCGTCAACACAACAATAGCCGAGACTGCGTAAATCAGACTGCTGTGCTCAAACGGGAAAAGCCGGCTGGCATAGCGTGCGAAAACAAACGCCATAAGTGCAATATCTCCCGGCCGAATGATTGCCAGTTGTGACCAGCCGAACAGATAACCGGCCCAACTGCCATACGCACGACTCATGTAAACATAATCTCCACCTTCCCGAGGATAGGTCGTGGCTAATTCTCCATAGCACAACGCTCCTGCCAAGGCCAGCAGCCCCCCTACCAGCCAAATGCACAGCATGGCTGCAGAACCGCCCATCGATGCCGCCACGGTTGGTGCTGTCTCATAAATGCCGGCCCCTATGATTATCCCGACGATAATACACGTTGAATCAAAAAGAGAAAGTTCTTTTTTGGGGGCTATACTCATTACAGGTTCCGGCGCACCTGCGCTATCGACATTGATAGTCGCGCGAGGTGCTACCTTCCATCAACGCTTTTTTAGAGTTATACCAATGCCTCTGCCCTGTTCGTGAAGGAAGAGCGTTTCCAGGTCGGGGTTTGTGGTTATCGCCTTTAGATAGTCCCGCATGTCGTCTCCTGCGCTGGTGGTGTTATGAGCTAAAATTAGCCCGCCCGGGCGGACCAGGGGCAGGAGCTTTTCGAGGTAGTCCATATAGCCGGCCTTGTCCGCATCGAGGAAAAGAATATCGATAGGGCCTTTAAGCTTTGTTACATCCTTGGGGGCATCGCCCTCGACAAGAGTTACAATCTCATTGACGCCGGCTCGTTTGAAGTTTTTGCGCGCCAGCGCCGCCCTGTCAGCGTCTATTTCATGTGTGATTAGTTTGCCGCACGTTTTGCGAAGGGCCAGGCAGAACCAGATGCCCGAGTAACCATTTGAGGTTCCAATCTCGACGACACGCTTGGCCCCGACGGCCTCCGTCAGGAGTCGCAAAAGCCTGCCGTCCTCAGGTGGCACGTTCATCATGCCCCGCCGCTGGTTCTCATGCAAATCTTCAAGAACGCTCAGGATGTGCTTCTCCGCATCTGTCTTCGCTAATGGTGAGCTATCGGCGGACGTTCCACTACCCTTATCCTGCATGCGCCGGTCCGGCCTGCGTTGAGTCGCCCGCCTGTCTGCATCGGTGCCCTCGCGCTGCCGCCCGCGTCCCTGGCCGGGCTCGCGGCGTCTTTGCCTTCTGGTTTTCATATCTTCAATCAACTGACCCATCTTTTCTCTGTCGTTTTGCTCATAGGCTTTGGAAATCTCGTCGAGCCAACTGCCAAATCCGGGGCGATTAGCACGGCCACCCTCAGCTGGCGTTCTACGCTGGCCCCGGCCTCTGTCAGTAGTTTCCTGAGCTATCAGATTTCCAACTCCAGCGAACAATAACACGACCATAATACCGGTAATTAGCTTTTTTGACATAATATGACCCTTTCAAAATCAAAATCCTTGCTTGTCAAATCACAATATACACATACATACATAAACGGATTCACGGCCTGATTTATTGCGGTCATGACGGTAAATTCACGACAAGCGCTGAAACGATTATAAATCTGGTGCTTGATGTTTGCCCAGATTAACATGTTTGGATGGTTTTGGTCGGTTAATTTTAGTAAAATTAAGGTTTATAGGGCCAGAGAGTTGATTGTAGATACGCAGAGATAGGGCACGAAATGGGGGGTATAAGTTCTGGTTTTTGGGTTCAAAAATAGCGAAACTGGCAAATCAGTGGACACTTGGTAACGCGGGAATCGGGGTGAAATTTTCTTTAACGCCTTGCTGCTGCTGGGTTTAGGATGAAAATCGAAAATTTGTCAAAATCCCGTTTTTTTGCCATTTCGGCGCATTTTTTAGCACTTTTTTGAAAAAAGCGGGCGTTTTTTGGCCGTTTTTCGCATTTTTTCGTACGCTAATTGTAGATATACTTTGTCGTCAAGAGCGCTGGATTAGCCCGAAAGGGGTAGAGGAATTTTAGAAATGTCTTGACAAGATCGCGGCCTTATGTTAGGCCGCGCAGATGACAGACGACCCCGGCGCGCCGGGACTTCACTACGCTCAGCGGAGTACAGAATGGGGATCCTCCTTCGCACGAGGCTACGGAGGACAAGCAGCAAGATTTTTTAGACGCGGATTCCTACTTCGCTCTGCGAGCTACGAAGGACAAGTAACGC
>CAZLWL010000102.1:0-7429 GCA_964563335.1 uncultured Pirellulales bacterium | reverse complement strand
GATTTTATCAACTCGATAGGCATTAGCTCCGGCAAAAGCAAATCCGTTTTCAAGGTCCCCTTTCTTGGCATTGGTTAAGGCACGACCAATACAATACGGCACATTCTTAAAATCACAACTTTTCAGACATTGCCAGGGACATTCGAAGGATTCTTTAATTCCTGATGAAACCCGCTCAAGAAACTCATTCTGCAGAGCCCTTCCAGGCAGTCCTACGGGGCTGTCAATTATAACTATATCGTTCTTTTGGCAATCTAAATACGCCTGCTTGAGCTTCGGGGAGGCATCACACTCATGAGTTGCAACAAATCTGGTTCCCATCTGAACTCCCAGGGCACCTAACTGAATGAATTTATAGATGTCCGCACCTGTATATATCCCCCCGGCGGCAATTACGGGGATGCTTTTATTAAACTGCTGCTCGTAGGGCTTTACCGCAGCGATTACTCCCGGCAGTATATTCTCCAACGAATAGTCAGGGTCATCGATTTGCTCTTTCTTGAAGCCAAGGTGCCCGCCGGCTAACGGTCCTTCTACAACCACTGCATCCGGAACATGGGAATAATGTTTTGCCCAGGATTTAAGTATGATTTTAGCCGCCCTGCCCGAGGAGACTATGGGAGCAAACCTGGTGGATAGTTCCCCTAATCTGTCCAGAGGCAAGGTCTTAGGAAGCCTTGTTGGAAGTCCGGCACCCAGGAAAAGTATATCCGCAGCTTCATCGACCGCACATTGTACGAGGTCATCGAAATCCGAAAGGGCTACCATAACATTTACACCGATAATTCCGTCTGTCTTTGCCTTTGTCTTTCTTATTTCCTTCTGCAAGGCTCTTTTGTCCGCCTCCCTGGAGTTTGTATCCCAGTCCGGTTCAAACTGGCCAATTCCAGCGGTGGCGATAACCCCGACGCCGCCGGCGTTTGCAACCGCAGAAGCTAAACCTGACAGAGAGATACCGACTCCCATCCCCCCCTGGACAATTGGTACATCAGCTTCTAAATCACCTATTCGCAGTGGCGGCATCTTTTCAAAAGTCATTTGTCTTCATATCCCTTCAGTAATATCTATCGTTTCACCTTGTTTTGGCAAGCTTTCCAAAATATCGGCTGGGTGGCTTACCCTTCGGTCAAAACCCCGCGTAAAACGCGGGGCTAACTATTATCTGTTGCTTTCCACAACAGATACTAAATAGGGATTTCGTCCGGCTTTTCAGACTGTCCGTTTCGCTGCTGCTCAATGGCTAACAGGTCTGAGACGGTGGGCTTATCGAGTTTGCCGCCATCGAGGATTATTTTCACATCCTCGGCATCAAGCGTTTCATATTTCAGCAGCGCTTTTGCGATTGCGACGATCTTGTCTTTGTTGGTCTCGATAAGGTGCATGGCCTGTGCGTAGGCGTCATCGATAAGCACCTTGACCTCTTTATCTATCAGTTCAGCGGTTTTCTGCGAATACTCCGGTGTCATACTGGGGTAGAACATCTCGCGAACGGGGTTGGGGCCGTAGTTGATGGGGCCAACCTCTTCGCCCATGCCCCAGGTCAGAATCATCTCCTTTGCCATATTTGTCGCCTGTGTGATATCGGATTGCGCCCCACTGGTAATATTATCACAGAACAACTGCTCTGATATCCGTCCGGCAAAACAAACCTGAAGTTGGGCAAGGCAATATTTCTTCGTATAAAACATGCGGTCCTTTTCCGGCAGGGCAAATGTCGCGCCACCCATGGGGCCGCGAGGGATGATGCTAACCTTATGCAAGGGGTCGGCCTCTTCGAGCACGGACTGAACAAATGCGTGGCCGGCCTCGTGATAAGCGGTAAGCGTTTTATCCTGCTCGTCGATGACCCTGCTTTTCTTGGCTCTGCCCCATTTGACCTTGTCACGGGCCTCTTCGAGGTCCATCATTTCCACATAATCCTTACTGGCCATGCTCGCGCTGATGGCGGCTTCGTTAATGAGCGCCTCCAGTTCCGCCCCGCTGAACATCGGCGTACCGCGAGCGACCCGTTCAAACACAACATCAGGTCCTATCTTGACCTTCTTTGCGTGAATTTTGAGGATATCAATCCTGCCCTTCAAATCCGGCAGAGGAACAACAACCTGCCTGTCGAACCTGCCTGGTCGTGTGAGCGCATGGTCTAAGATGTCTGACCGATTGGTCGCAGCCATCACTATTACCTGGTCATCGGTGTCAAACCCGTCCATCTCAACCAGTATAGCGTTGAGTGTCTGCTCTCGTTCGTCATGTCCACCGCTGACAAAACCCGGGCCTCGTTTTCGCCCTATGGCATCGACCTCATCCAGGAAAATAATGCACGGTGCATTCTCCTTTGCCTGCTTGAAAAGGTCTCGGACGCGGCTGGCCCCCACCCCCACAAACATCTCGACGAAATCACTGCCCGATATACTGAAAAACGGCACATCCGACTCGCCTGCTATGGCTTTTGCGAGGAGTGTTTTACCACAGCCGGGCGGTCCTATGAGCAGCACTCCCCGCGGGAGCCGGCCACCGATTTTCTTGAACTTCTTGGGGTTCTTTAGAAACTCTATGGTCTCGGCGACCTCCTCCTTGGCCTCTTCGATACCGGCGACATCATCGAAGGTAAACTTCTGTCCCTTGCCCTGGAGCTTATGCTTGCTGCGACCGAAGCTCATGAGCATACCGCCGCCGGTGCGAACGTTGCGTATGAAGATAAAATAGATTATCGCTATCAGAAACAGTAACGGCAGCAGGTTCAACAACAGGGGAAGCCATACATCCTGGTCTGCCCAACTGACTTTTACTCCCTTTGCCCTCAGTCGGTCCAGAAAATCCTGCGGCAGCAGTTCGGGGTCGTAGTTCACCTCGAAGGTCTTGACGACCCTTCCGCCTCGCTGGGCGATAAACTCCTTTGTGAACCTGCCGACCATTTTATTTTGCCGCAGCTCGATGCTCTCGATATACCCTTTGTCGAGATAATCCTCGAAATCAGGTGAATAATCGATCTTCTCAACGCCCTGCAGCCTGCCGACTATCATCAGGGCGCTGAGGGCGACAAGTCCAATCACAAGCCAACTGAGAGGCCCGCGGCCGTATTTTGGCAGCGGCTTCTTTTGCGGGCCCGACGGCGTCCGGTGGCGCTGCCTGAAAGGACGCTTCTGTTTCGGTCTGTTAGTCATACAATGGTCCTGTCACCACTTAGTCTGCATAAGTTCCACCACCCTCTCAGCGGCGCGGTTTGTGGCAACTTTGGCGGCGTAATCGAAGTCCTGCCCAAGCTGCGACGAATATGTTGCAGAAGCGCTTGCCTTCTCGCCGTTTATAAGCAGCTCGCCCGTCTCAAGATTTTTCCAGCTCACAGTAACTGTAACCTGGGCCTCATTCTCCAGGGACCTGCCGGAATAGCGGTCCCTTGCAAGCACGCTTGAGCGGATAGCACCGAGTTGGCCGCTGAGCACCGTCTGTGCTACATCCCTGTCGGACACTATTTTATATGGGGTCTCCGACTCAATACGCTTGCAGACGGCGTCGGTCAATACATATTCGTGTCCGCGCCGGAAGCTGGCGGTATCAAACATCTCAACATATACGGTCGTAACGTCGCGTGGATACAGCCAGTCGTTGGTATAGCCTTTCAGCCCGCCACATCCGACGATAGGCGCGCACATGGCGGTTAGGGACGCAAGCATCCACAACCTCAACAATACATTAAATTTAATCATTACCTTTTCCACCTGTTGGACCCTCAGAATTTGTGTTGGGTCCGGTTACAAGCTACAGCTTCAATTACCCCTCCCTCACGGTCGGGGCTCTGTTTGTGAAGCACATATATTTTTTGTAATCCGTATTAGAGCAATACCGGCTTCAATTTGCAAAGACGTTTTTGACAGTGTCAGGGTTTCCGAATGCCGAACCAGCTATCCAAAAACGTATTGCCCGCATCAAATAAACGCCGTCTAATAGTACGTTCCTGCTTCGTGGAAGGTTCCTGTGTATCAGCCTCTTCGAGCTTCGCCCTTGCCATCGTTGCCGCATCGGTATCAGGCCAGTCATCTACCACCAACTGATAATACAGGTTTGCAGCCTGTTTGTTTTCGGCCCTTTGATAATACTCGGCAATCGCGAATTGCTTATAGGCGAGCTGCCCATCGACCATTGTGATCTTGTCGTCGATATTATGCTCGTCGGCCAGTTCCAGATACCGCTCTTTGAAGTTTTCATAGTACCTGCGTGCACTCTCGAGGCCGGCCGAATCGTATTTATGGCTTTTGTATGCCGAGTGCAGACTATGTGCCATGCCGAGCAAAGCGTCCCTGCCAAGCTGACCTGTCGGCCAGCGGGAAGATATGTCGGCCCATGTCCCGTACGCATCGGTCTGGTCGGGGTCGGTAAGAAAGAACCTGCCCCTGTTTTCACAACTCCCTGCAACGGCGACAAGGGCTCGCCTGGCAATTGGTGCGTCCCCGGCGCGGTCTGCTATCCGGCGCATTATCTTTGCACCCTCTTCGTAGGCGGAGAGTTTGAGGACCTTCAGGACTTTGCGTTTTTCTCCGCTGAGAAAAGCCACGGCTATGGCATACTCCCGCTCGAGGGCGGAGTCATATAGCGAGCTACGCGGCCAGGCCTCGATGAACTCCTCGTATTTTTTCACCGCCTTTGCCCACTTTCCGTCGGCGTATAGCATTTCTGCTTCCATAAACGCATCGAGGTCGGGTCCGGCAACGTCGGGAAAGTCGGCCTTGAGCCGCTCCAAAGCCTGCTGTGCGGGTTTAACCTGGCCGACGCTTATCAGTTGTTTGACTTTGGCAACGGCCAGCATGTACTTTCCGGCTGCGTCGTCGGCTACCTTTTCCCATTCGCCGTCGCTGGTGAGGTGCCAGGTATCAGCCGAGACCCAGCCTGTAAACACTGCACCGGACAGAACTATCGCTGCCGCCGCCAGCCTTGCCAATAACGCATTCGACCACATATTCGCATTATAACCTATCTGTTATATCTTGCAAGGTCTCTTTATGCTTGAATTTTTGAGGGGAAAAACCGGTAAAATTATTGATTTTTTGATAATAACTCAAACTGACCGTTACCCGCTTTCGCGGGCACAAGCTTTGTTTTTAGACATGGATTCCTCCTTCGCCATCCTCCTTCGCATAAAGCTACGGAGGACAAGGGCTACGAAGGACAAGTAACCCTGTTTTTAAGAGCTTAGACACGGATTGACACAGATTAAACTCTTTGTTTTTAGACACGGATTAACACGGATTAACACTGTTTTTAAGAGCCTGGATTCCCGCATTACCGTGGGTCGGGCACGGGGTGAAGTGCAACAAGGCGGGGCCTGTCCGCCGGTAAAAATACGTTGCTGCGGTCAAATATGGCTATCATCCGCTTTTGGGGCCCATCGTGGCCGATACGAACCAGTATGTAAGCGGTGAAGACGTCACTGCGAACGGTAAAAATGTTGGCGACGCGTGATAGTATCCAATCGTGTTCTTCAAAATCACCGCCTATAGAAGGATCGCCCGTATTCGGATCCGGCACTTGCTGAAATATTGGGTCATCCGATGAATCACGAACATCAAGCAGGTCAGCTATTCTCTCGAAAGGCCCGTTGGCAATGCGATCATTGATAATACTCATTGCCAAATTGTCAGCATCCCAATCAAGATTGGGGGGGATAGCTGCGCGAATCACCTCCATTGTGGCTGTGTTGATATTTATTCGTCCGGGCAGATTGCCCTGGGGCCGATTCATAAAACATATATATTCCAACAACTCCGGCCGGCTCTCAACATCAAACCGAACATCACCCTCACTTGTAGCCGAACCCACTTTCCTCGTAACTGCGTTTGGCTCAGCGCCGATTTTTTCATTGCCGATAAACAAGACCATCTCAAAATCATGAAGCGTCGCAAAACGTTTGTTCTCACTGAGTGGCGGATTGAGAACAGGCATTTGAAACCCCTTACCGGGCAAACTGACTAAATTTTCCTCGCCCAATCTCGGTGTGTTGTCACAAGGGTCTGCTGTGTAAAGGCTGGCATTGGCAAATTTCCACGCCGTATCATCACGCTTACTGACAAATGTGCCGTCACCAGGCGTGAGCAGAACATCAGTTTGCTCCGGCTCTGTTGCGTCAACGGTTATAAACTCATCTTCCGGCGGGTCACCCGATTCCCATGCAGGGTTTGGCCTCTGGAGTTCCACAATGTTCCCCGTCACAAGTGACAAGCCAAAATCGTCGATCTCCTCAGGCACACCTGGAGCAGGCACTGACATGCCACTAGTCTTTATCACCATACGGCCAAGTTGCCCAGCGGAAGCAGGATCCACCTGAATTCCCAATAGGTCATACGAAGTTCCCCCAATGTCTATCCGCCAACCTTCAAGGTCAATAAATCCGTTAGGATTTTCATATGGATTGCACAACTCGATTGCAAATGCCTGCACGCCGGGAGTAGGCGCCTCACTGTCATAATAACAGTAAAGCTCCGAGATAAACGGCTGACGCTCATAGCCATAAACAATGTCATCAGCACCGAGGCCAAAATCATACGCCGTTTGTATGTCGATATCGATTATATTGCCGATGCCAAGTATATCGTGGTAATACGTGCTCACTTCGAGAATCAATTGTCTTACTATCTCTCTGTCGATGTATGTGGAATTATCATACGTCGAATCCTCATTTGTTTGCCCGCCATATCGCGGCTCATAAAACGGGCCCACCATGGCGTAGTTATCCATGTAGTCAATCATGTTGGCGACGAGCTGTGCGGAGCGCCTGGCGGCGGCCTGATAACCGGCGTCGGGGTCCATATCTATAAAATACGCCCTGAATGCATAGAGAAGATGCAGAATGTTCCGGCGACTTTCGATTGTATTGGAACTTATATCATTATTGATATTGACCGGCACACCGTGGCCGGGAGTAAATACGGGTGCAGGATTATCCTCCAGCCGCCAATCTATCCTGTTCGGATCGACCGTGTCATTTATCACGTCAACAAGCGGATACATCCGTCGGCGAAGATTCCTGTCGAAGCTGTAGAACGTGCAAACATGCCTGCGGTCATATTTGTAAGGCTCAGGATGGTCTGGAGTAGGGTTGATAGGATCTCCCTCAAAATTCCGGTGATCCATTCGCCATTTCCATCCTTCGAAGTCCGCGGTATCAAAAGGTATTCTCTTGACCCTCAATTCAGGATTCCAGCCACCGACAAAGAACCCACGACCCCAATCAAAGGTCTCGTAGCCTATATCTTCTCTTTCAAAGCGTGCCAGGGTCAAACTTGTCAAAAGATATCGATTCCGTATTTCCAACTCATCACCTATATCGAACAGCACATAATCCGGCCCCGGATTCTCAATATTCATTATTACATAGTCATGGTAATAATCCGCAGGATCAATTGGTGCACATGGGTCGCATTTTCTCGCTCTGCGAATA
>CAZLWL010000101.1:0-7590 GCA_964563335.1 uncultured Pirellulales bacterium | reverse complement strand
AAAACTGGTTAATCGTTATAACAATTATATCGCTGACTCTAAACGTTGTTGCGGCCTTTGTTGTTTATCAAGATTCAAAAATAACAGTCGATAGCCGTGAAAAGAATCTTATTAAACAGGAACCCCTGGACTATGAAACTTTCAAGGACCAATGGGGCAGTGCCTGGCTTGGGTTAGAGGTTTCTGAGGTTACTCCTGAAATAGCAGCAGCAGTCAGACTTGACAAGATACAGGGAGCTCTGGTCAAGAGCGTTGCACCTGCTTCTCCTGCCGATAAGGCAAATATAGAACCTGGGGATGTAATAGTCTCTTTCAATGGCAGGAAAATAAGAACCGCCAACCAGCTTCAAAGCGATTTATTGGGAAGTGAGATAGGCAGCGAAGTCTATATGTGTGTGGTCAAAGGCGATTATACAATTACGGTGTATGCAGTGCCCAAAGAAAGGCCGCCGTATTTGCAACCTGTAGCAAAAGCATTACCCTGGCTCGGAGCAAAAGTCAGTGAGGTTCTTTTTGGCACTGATGAGGCGAAAAAGCTTGAAGAAGTTGGAAAGGCAGGCGGCATTTTAGTTGAAGAAGTTATTCGTAATTCTCCAGCGGAAAAAGCGGGCCTGCAAGCCGATGATATTATCATGTCCTTTAATTCCCGAAAGACAAGAACGTTAAGGGAATTTCTATCCGATCTTGCCGGCTCTGAGCCTGGTGACGAAATTCCTATGTGCATAATAAGGGAAGATATACGCAAGACAATATATGTTACTCTGGAGGAAAATCCGAGGTTTCACGAAATATAAAGACAAGGAATATAATTAGTAGTGGGAGGATCGTTAAATCTCACCCTGCCATCCTTCGTGTACATCGAGAGACGGGACTTTCTTAAGACCGAGGTTAGAGAAAGAGAAATGGAGCCTATGGGACTCGAACCCACGACTTCTTGCATGCCATGCAAGCGCTCTCCCAACTGAGCTAAGGCCCCGTCTTGGGCCAATTTACCACAAAACCCTCCGCCCTGCAAGTACATTGAGATTTTCAATTACTACTACATTGTTAGGAGGTTTTTGTGGTTTCAGAGCGGCGCTGGATGCCTTGCAAAAGGACGGCGAAAATGATAATCAGGCCCTTTATGACCTGCTGCGAATAGGCGGGCACGTTCTTTAAGTTCATGACATTGTCGATCATTCCGAGAGTGAAGACGGCCAGAAGAACACTTGCTTTTTCAGGGCGGTTGTGATATTCTATAGCGGTGGAGATGTTTAGCACCGGAGCTAAGCATCCGGGATGGGAACTCGGGGACATATCATACATAAAGGAGATAAGAAATGAGCGGTGTTTTTGGAGTAGTCTCGAAAAAGGATTGCGCAAAAACTCTATTCTACGGCACAGATTATCATTCACATCTGGGCACTGAATATGGCGGCCTGGCGGTACTTGGCCAGGATTTCACCCGCCAGATACACGACTTGAGACAGGGCCAGTTCAAGTCAAAATTCTTCGATGATTACAAATCTATGAACGGTAACAAGGGCATCGGCGTTATCAGCGACTATGACGAACAACCGATTTATCTGAACTCAAGATTTGGGCCGTTTTGCATTGTGACCTGCGGATTTATAGAAAATGCTGAGGAATTGGCGGCGGAACTGTTAGACAAGGGTATATCTTTCAGCGAGGTAAGCAAAAGAGTGGTCAACACGCCGGAGTTGATAGCAAAGCTCATCAACCAGGGAAAAGATTTGACAGACGGCATCGAGAAGATGTTTGATGCCATTGAGGGGTCGTGCTCACTATTGTTGCTGCATAGAGACGGGATGTATGCGGCACGGGACCGATTTGGATATACACCCCTTGTTGTCGGCAAGCGGCCGGACGCGTGGGCCGTAACCAGTGAGACCAGTGCATTTCCAAACAATAACTTCGAGGTTGCGAAATTCGTCCAGCCCGGGGAGGTAGTCCTGATAAATGAAGACGGCCTTGTACAAAGAAGTCCGGGCCGTGAAGATGTAAATCAAATCTGTGCGTTCCTCTGGATATATACCGGCTTTCCCGCATCGGACTATGAAGGGATAAATGTAGAAGTCGTCAGGGAAAGATGCGGCCGATATCTTGCCAGGCGTGACAAGGATATTGAAGTCGATTTGGCTTCGGGTATTCCCGATTCGGGGGCCGCCCATGGATTAGGCTATGCGATGGAATCCGGCAAGCCGTTCAGGCGCCCCCTTGTTAAATACACGCCGGGATACGGCAGGAGTTACACCCCGCCTTCACAGGAAAAACGCGACCTCATCGCGAGGATGAAACTCATACCCATCAAAGAAGTAATCGAGGGCAACAGTATCGTTGTCTGTGAGGATTCCATCGTCAGGGGCACTCAGCTTAAAAACTTCACAATAAAAAAATTGTGGGATTGCGGCGCCAAACAGATACACGTAAGGCCGGCCTGCCCACCTCTGATGTTTCCGTGCAGATTCTGTCTTTCCACACGCTCAATCCATGAACTTGCCGCCCGCAGGGCCATTCGCGCCCTGGAAGGTCATGATATGGAGGATGTGTCGGAATACATAGACCATAAATCTGAGAAATACAAAAAAATGGTGGAATGGATTGCTAAGGATTTGCTCGTTACGACACTGAGGTACCAGACCGTGGATGACATGGTTGAGGCAATCGGCAGGCCCAGAGAAAATCTGTGCCTGTATTGCTGGACGGGCGAATGTCCCAAATCAGCACGTCCAAAACCGGCAATAAAGATAGTGGAAATAAAGGAGCCGTCCGCAAAGAAGGCAACAGAAACACAGCTCACACCGTAAAACGTGCTTTGCAGGAGTCCGCCCATCCGGACTTGCGAAAGATGCTTCGGTGAAGGCGGGGACGATTAAATTGCTTGACGCCGAATCACATTCTGTGTAAAAGGCGTAAAGTCGGCTTGTAGCCGTCGTTTTATAAGTCATATTGGCAATTGTAGGGAGACAAAAGATGGACGAAAATGTAGAAAACACGGGCCCCAACGACCAAACACCTCCGGAACCACCATCCACTCCGGCTGGTGAAGCTCAACCTCAGGAAGTCTCGCAGAACGCCAAAAATATGGCGCTGCTGTGCCACCTGTTGGGCTTCTTCACTTGTTTCATCGGGCCACTGATTGTTTGGCTCATAAAGAAGGATGACGACCCTTATATTGACCAGCAGGGTAAAGAGGCCTTGAATTTCCAGATTACTGTAACCATTGCTTGTATTGTTGGGAGTTTGCTGTCTGTGGTATGCATTGGTTTCTTCATTCTGGCGGCGGTAGGTATTCTGGACATTATTTTCGTAATTATGGCCTGCATCAAATCCGGCAAGGGCCAGGCCTACAGGTATCCTGTTTCCATAAGACTCATCAAGTAGGGTATGCCCCGCATACAAAGCACTGCTAAATTGATGGGTATAACGTCAGGTGGCAGCCTTTTCGCCGCAGGCGAAAGGGATGGTCTGTTCCGGGAGTTTGTATGCGGTTTTTGATAAAGCTGTCGATTAGTGTGTGCATTATCGTTCTTTGCACACAGATAGGCCGCAAGCTCCCAACATTAGCTGGGTTGATAGCCGTGATGCCCCTTACCGGCCTAATCGTACTTGTATGGCTTTATGTGGACAATCCCGGCAATTTTGACCTGATGACGAGGTACTGCACGGGGGCATTGTGGGGAATTATTCCGAGCATATTATTTTTCCTCGTCGCCTTTGCCTGTTTTAGAAAACACTTGTCTCTTTGGATTGTGCTGTCTGCAAGCTTCGCCGTCTGGCTAATCGCCGCGGTCATCCACCAATTGCTGCTAAATAAGTAGATCGTGGCTCGTTAGTAGTCTTTGGCTTTCCATTGAGACCGGCACAGCCGATTTTCACTTATTCATAAGTGAGTCCCAAAAACTTCTGATCGTGATCCGGTAGGCTGTCTGAATAAATGCCTTGAATCCATTCCATATCCGCCAGAGCTTAGAATGAGTAGTAATTTGTTCTGTTTCTGCTGGCTTTTCGTCTGGTAATTTATCTGTAAATACCTTCGCTGTATGTTCGAGTGTTCCCATCAAATAGGTCATTTTGTTCCGCAATTCGATTAGCTCAAAAGGCGGGTTAACGCCATCTTCAATTGCTTGTTCGACCGCTTGTAAATCAGATAAAAAACCGTCCCGTTCTTGTTCGATAGAACGAGCTATATCCTTGTGGTCATTAACCCGAAGCCACGTTAATACCTCGTCAAAATGTACCCGTAACTCAAGCTTCAACGAGATACCGTTGCGTAATCTTAAAGCAACTGTGCCGCTTGGGTAATCCTTATCATTTTGGTCTTCTTGAAACCATATCTTCAAGTGTTCGGTGATTCGGTCCATCTTTTGAATTTCATCGGGTATAGATTCCATAGTTTCTTCAATTCCTCACACCCAACCGATTTTGAATAAAGCGATAGCACTTCCGTGTTTTCATTTCCATATAGGCCAGAGACTCCTCTCAGGAGGCTTAGCCATCTCCCCAAGCTTTTTCGCATCCTCCTTTGAAGGCCGAGGATCGGAAAATTGTGTTTCGAACCCTATCGTTTCGAAAGGAATTTTTGTGAACCCTTTGCAGATTGCGGTAAAGGGAGGCTTGTCAGTAGGGAAGATGGTAGTAATCGTGTCCTCGTACATCCACGTCTCACCTGTCGCGGTGTCAATTCTAAGCAGCACTGGCTTCGTTTCTTTTGTTTCGTCGGGACTACCTTCTCGCCAAATAGTGCTATAGGTTTCAATCTCTCCAGACACTAACTGATACCGTCCAAGCTGCATCTTTTCGTGCAGTAGTACACCTGATATGATGCCAGCGGAAATTATTAGCGACCCCAAAACAACACTAATAAATACTTTCATGTTTTCCCCTTTCGTTCGCTATGCCCCATCAATTAGCCTTACCATGAACCGTTCCATGCATTGTATTTTACCAGCAGAGGGGACACTTTACAACAATTTGGGCCTTTTGGCCTAATGTTTTGCGGTATTGTCTGTGCTTGCAAAATCGCCTCTGTGGGCGTATGATGGAACTGATGGTAAGGAAACCGCTGTTGACTTTTATGGGCTGATTTTGAGAAAATTTCGCTAACCACGGCGAATATGGGCATTTTATAGAACCGAAAAAAATTATTTGCTTGACAGTTGACGAACCCGTTTCGTACAATATAATTGTGAGGATCGTTATGAAGAAACAAAAAATGCCTAAAACTTTGGTGGCCGACAAGAAATATCAAGGCAAATATGTAGCCTTTAATCCTTCCGGCGAAAAAAAGGTAATTGCCTTTGGGCAAAATGCGGGGACTGTAATTAAAAAGGCCAGAGAAAGAGGTGTAGAGGTTCCTGCTATCGTTTTTGTTCCCAAGGAAAATACGGCTTACATTTACTAAGACGAAATGCCCATAACTGATTATCCTTTTGTCGAATTTATTCCTCAGGCTGACGGCTCTTTCCAGGTAATACCCGGCAGGGGCCAACCTATGCTTTGGACCAGAGTTTCTAATCCGGACCACAAGAGCAAAATGGCAATACTCACCCTGGCTCTCATAGATACTGGTGCAGCGGAATGTGTCTTTCCTGACTCTGCGGCGATTTAGCTTGGTCATAATTTGAAATCTGTAACCCCAAAAACAATACGCGGTATAAATAGTTCTGCTCCAGCTTATTCACATACATCAAGAATAGAGATTTTAGGAATATCACCTGACGGCTCACCCACTAATAATGTTCTTTGTACTATTCCTGATACTCCTATTGATTTTCTTGTTGGCGGTCAAAATTTTCTTCTTGGAGTAAGGAATTTTTTGAGCCAGTTTGTTTTAACCATTGACTATCCGAACAAAAGATTCTCAATACGAAATCCAAACTAAAAAGCCCAGCCGATACCACTGCCGGCCATGTCTGTTTATTATGTTGAAGGGGGGTTTTCTGTTTTCTTGCAAAATTGGGCTGGCGGTCGTATGATGGGGCTGATGGCAAGGAAAACGCATAAAACCAAGGGCCCGCCGGGTATCCAGGTAAAGAACAAAAAGGCCTATCACGACTATGAACTCCTCGAGAAAGTCGAGGCCGGCCTTGCGCTGTTGGGCACGGAGGTAAAGAGCCTGCGAGACCACGGCGGAGACTTAGACGGCTCATACGCCCGCATCATGGGAGACGAATGCTGGCTAATCGGGTGCAAAATCGCCCCGTATGCCCAGGCCGGCCATAATAACCACGAGCCTGAAAGAAACCGAAAGCTACTGCTGCACAAAAGGCAAATCGCAAAAATAAAGGTCAAACTCGCCCAGCGGGGCTTTACTCTTGTGCCGCTCAGGATATACTTTAACAGCAGAGGCCTGGCCAAGGCCGAATTGGCCCTTGCAACAGGCAAGAGACAATACGATAAACGACAAAAAATACAACAGCGTGAGCAAAAAAGAGATGTCGAAAGGAGTATGAAGAAGTTTCGCCGGTGAATAGGTGAGTCGGTGAATAGGTGAGTCGGTGAGTAGCCACGTAGCGTTGATGTATTAAGAGCATATAACAAGATGCTCTAATAGTCACCCTGAGCGCAGCGAAGGGTCTCGTTTATACGAAAATGATAAGATTCTTTCCCGGCGCGCCGGGACTCAGAATGACGGGCGCATTGCGTACTCATTTTGTTAGAGATTGCAGGAAAGGTCGTATTATGGCAAAGGACGATGAGAAAGAAAAAAAGATAATAGTGGATGAGGACTGGAAGGCCCAGGCCCAGAAGGAAAAGGATATTTTGGCCGCCCAGGAAAAGGCCGAACACGAAAAAGAGATACAGGAAAAGAAGCGTCCCCCTCTGCCGCCAGCCGATTTCGCCGGGCTTGTCAACACGTTCACCACACAGGCCTTTTTCGCGATGGGTATCCTTCGCACCAAAGAGGACAAAGACTTTCCCGTTGATCTGGAACTGGCCAAGTACAATATCGATATATTGGAGGTCCTCGGCACGAAAACCAGCGGCAATATCACCGATGAAGAGAAGAAGCTGCTCGAAAACACCCTCCATCAGCTCCGGATGGCCTTCGTGAAGGTTTCTGAGAAGCTGGAGGGCCAATAGAACCTTGATGGGCATTTTAGATAAAATTATCACCGACAAGCGCGCAGAGGTTCAGCAGCGGATGACTGAACGGCCCTTAGAATCGCTGGCAGAAGCCGTCTCGCTCCTGCCCAAGTGCCGCAATTTTCATAAAGCCATTACAAAGCCGAACGCCAGAGGCATAAACGTAATAGCAGAGGTCAAGAAGGCATCGCCGTCAGCCGGCCTGATTCGCCAAGACTTTGACCCGGTCGAAATTGCAAAGATATATCACAGTTGCGGCGCCGATGCGATAAGCGTGCTGACTGATGAAAAGTACTTCCAGGGCAAACTCGAATACATTGCCATGATTAAAGAAGCAGTGCCTCTGCCGGTCCTGCGAAAAGACTTTATCATCGACAAGTACCAGGTTTACGAGGCCCGCACCGCCGGAGCCGATGCCGTTCTGTTAATTGCCGAGGTCTTAAATCCGGCCCAGATTATGGATTTTCTCATCCTGGCAAGCAAGCTTACCATGACTTCCAT
>CAZLWL010000100.1:0-7695 GCA_964563335.1 uncultured Pirellulales bacterium | reverse complement strand
AAAAATTGATAATGTTTGTTATGGTATTCGCGATTTCGGCCCCGGCTCTGGCTGACGACCTGAACCCGCCTGATTGGTCCTGCGGGCCAGGAACTGTTTATGGGATTTGGAACTTCGATGAGGAGTCACCCTCTGGTGACACTGCTGACCCGGCATTTCGTGAAGATTACCCGGAAGAAGGCGCGATGGAGCCCCATGATACCTATCCCAACCCGGAAGAGCATACGGAGACTTCCGATACCGGAGCGCACCAGTACATGATGCAGAATTATACCGATGGCGAGACCCAGGACTGGTGGTGGTTAGCAAACTATGAGGGACGCAAGGGTGTTATATGTGCTTCTATGGGACTGGGGTTTGAGCTGAATAATTTCCCGGGAGACAGCACAAAGTTAATACGCGTGCAAATAACATGGTGGCCCTTCTTACAAAACGAAGGGCCCGAAGGGCCCGGGGCAGAGGAAGTCTGGATTGAACGACCGTTCGGCGATGAATTAAGTTACGTGGAGGATGATTTCCTTGATCATCTGGTAGCAGAAATTGAGGATGTCGGTGACGGCTGGAAACATTCGACATATGAGTTTGAAATTTCCAGTCAAGATTGGGATATTGTCTGGATAGGATTTCAAAATGATGAAATCCCTGTTGATCAGGTAGTCATCGACACCATCTGCTATTCGGGTGATGAGCCGGAGGATGGGCCGGGATACCGTCCAGGCGCGCCACAACCTCCGGTTACCGTGGACTTCAATGATGTCCCTGTTTATGAGCCGGCCGATCCCTGTGGTCCGCCGCTGTTGGGCCCGACTGAGGGACAGCTTCTTGTCAGTCTCGGCTGGCGGCCGGGCGAATCTTTGGACTATCCCGCCTTCACTGCAAAGGTGACTGTTGACCCCAACGAGGGCAATGTCCCCAATGAAGACTTTGAGTTCATCAAGCCGCCAACCGATCCCAACGGAAACGTCTACTTGACCTTCACCGAGGCGAACTGGAATGTCCCACAGCAAGTGCAAGTCAAGGCTATCCAGGACCTTGATAGAGAAGGTTACATGAAATATCCGATCGAGCTTACAGTCACAATCGACATCGCCGACCCCAACTTCAATAATAAGTTAGTTGGTGCGAATGTAAGTGTCGTAGATAATGACGTGCCTTTTATTTCGCTGAGTACGCATGAAATTGAGCTGTCTGAGAACGACCCCGGTGTTTGCGTTGATCTGAAGGTAAGACTTTCGCACAGGCCGGATTATGATGTTTATGTCAGGGTTTACAGCGACACGGGTCCGGTCTTCGGGGAAGGTGGTGAGGAAGAAATGGCCTATTTAGACCCGCCTCTCGGAGTCGCTGATGACCCGAACGTTCTGACGTTTACCACTGCGGACGGCGCACCTTGGGTTCCAGGTACTATGACCAGCGGCTGGAACGTCGAGCAGACCGTAACAGTATGCCCGATTGACAACGACGAATTAGCGGAAGCCTGGTTAGAATTCGTTCCGGGTGACATCTGGATACCTGGTTTCAGTGAAGATGTGAGGTACCTCGCACCGTGGTTGAATTCCGACGGTACCGACGCCGACGACCCTTGTACACCCGATGATGAAGAAGAATCCGGCGGTGAACTTGAACAGGGGCATGTTAGTATACTTGTGCAGGACAATGAATGCGGCGCCTGGGGCTTTGATGCTGCGGACTATAACGAGGACTGCAGGGTGGGACTTGCTGACTTTGCACACTACCTCGCTCAATGGCTGATTTGTACGGATCCTTATGATGGCGGTTTCAACCAATGGGGAGACTGCGATGCGATATGGAACATAGTAGTAGAATAAGAGTAACTGTTTGATTAACATGTATAAGGAAACTCAGAAATGAAGAAAAAGGCCCCAAAAGGATTCACGCTGATTGAGCTGTTGGTTGTGATCGCCATTATCGCACTGCTACTGTCAATTCTGACGCCGGCGCTGAATCAGGTCAAGGAACGCGCAAAGCGTATTATGTGCGCCAACGCATTAAGACAATGGGGGATAGCCGTAGCTGCTTATAACGCTGCCAACAACAAAATTCCAACGATATTGTGGCGTGAGTGGGGACTATTCCCGTGCTTTATGTCTTGGCTTCCGCCGGGTAAGTACAATAATCCACCGAAACCCGAGATGATATCGAGCGAATGGAGTGTCTGGAAAGTGAATCCATATATTGAATGTGTTGACAAAAACTTTCAAGAAAACGGCATTGCGACCGAGATTCTGGCCTGTCCTAATTGCAACGGTGACCTTATGGTGGATATTATATACGAGCAATGGAAGGACCCGTGGTGGGCCTCTGTATATTGGATATTCTCGGCATATGCCTACTGGGGAGGCGTCGCCGATGCGATTGCTATTTCTGGAGCTCCTGCCGGAACCTATAGTGAAAATGTCCTCAGGGACCTGACGCTGGATACAATGAGTCCCCGCCGTCTGCTGATGAGCGAAAGCATCTACCTTGATAGCTCCATTGCATGGCATTATAACCATGGCAAACGTGGCTGGTCATATTGCTTTTCATATTTGGTTTCTTTGGCAGTAATAAATGAAAAATTAGACGGCGAGCAGGATGCCAATGGTAGAAGTCAACTGTTCGGTGACGGCCGTGTGGAATGGCGGCCGATACCGCTAAAGTTCGAGGACAACCTCCCCAGCGACAGGAGAGATTTGGGTGGTGTTGGCTTCGATGAAAATGAATGGAACGGCCCGGGCAGCGGGTTTATAGAATCCCAGGATGGCATCGATTTTTCGTACTATTGATTTTTTTACCGCATAAAGGATATCCTATAAAGAGGCTCTGAAACTGCAAATGTACAGTACAAATAATGTTGACCGGTAAGACTCGACCTGGTACACTTCAGCAACATCATGTTATTCCAAGCGTGTTGGCCTATTCGGCTGCCGCGCTTTTTTTAAATTCTTATATCGATTCGCTTTTCAAACCTTTTCAGCAGCATCGCCGATGCTCTCATCCTCGCCGACAACTACCGGTTCGGGTTCGGTCTTAGGTTCAGCCCCCGTTTGAGAATGTATGTCCTCGGCCACCGTCTTATAGTCTTCGGCGCCGTTGCACCTCGGCTCATATTCGAATATCGTCTTGCCGTAACTCGGCGCCTCCGCCAATTTAATATTCCGCCGCACGTGCACCGGTATAATCTGCGCGCCCGACCACGGACAATCCGTCTCCCTTGCCTTCCCAAGAAACTGCTCAATATCCGCCTTCACTTCCGCCGACAGAATCACCCGTTTGTCGTACATGCACAAAAGTATCCCCGTTACCTTAAGCGCTGGATTAATCCTCCGCGTAACCAGTGTAATCGTCTCTAACCCTACCACACGCTCTTGTTCTGCTTTGCTCAAAACAGTGTAGACGGTAAACGAATCAGATGCCCGCTAATGTCTTTCGTTACGGGAAAACTTCCCTTTATACCCCCGAGCGAAGCACCCATTGGGGACAGAAGAAGTGGCAGATAGTGGAACACAGCAAGAATGCTGCGCGACTTGAGATGAGCGAGCATGGCTTGTCGGTCTTCGTACGAGGGCATTATCATATAGAACATGTGGCACGGTTTCTCACGGGGCAATCATGATTATAATTTTTTGCGCCCGGTTATCCGGCTTTGTGCTTTACAATTATGCCCTGTGCCGGAAGCGGGCGAAGATATAACAGATATCCAGAACCTTTGGGTGAAAAAAGACGGTAAGATTTTCAGGAATCCGGTTCGGCCTTTAATTGCGGATTTGGATTCGCTTCCGATGCCGTACAGACGGATTTTCGACTTTGAAAGCCCTGCCGACAGGAGATTGAAGCGTTTAGTTTTTATGGGCTCACGTGGGTGTCCGTTTAATTTCGCTTACTGCTGTAATCACGCACTGAAGAAGGCCGGGCCGGATTCGGGGCCTTACGTTCGATTCAAATCGGTCGGCAGGCTTATATCGGAGATAAAATTCAGCCTGGCCCAATACGACAACATTGAGCATATTATTTTTCACGATGACATATTGAATCTGAGACGAGGGTGGTTCGCCGAATTTGCCAGCCGGTATAAGGAGGAAATTGATTTTCCATACGTGTGTAACAGCAGATTTGATTTGCTTGATGAAAGTGCGGTCAAACTGCTGCGGGAATCCGGATGTATGCAACTGAACCTGGGCTTAGAAAGCGGCGATGATTATATCAGGAGAAAGGTCCTGAATAGAAATCAATCAGAGGAGCAGATTATCGAGGCGGGCAATCTTTGCCGTGCAAAGGTAATTAAGCTCTATGTATTTACCATGGTGGGGATTCCGCATGAAGACAAGCGAAAGGCTTTGAACACCGTTAAGCTGACAGCCAAGCTGAGGCCGGATATTGTGCAGACGTTTATTTATTACCCATACGCACAAACAGCCTTGTATGAAGAGTGCAGGGAAAAGGGATACCTGACCCAGGGGCGATTGGACAGCTATTTCGAGGCGGACACGGTACTGAATTTGCCGGATTTCAGTAAAGATGATATTCTGTTTGCATATAAGAATTTTAAGGTCTTTGTTTCTTATTACGTCACGGTGCAGAAATTAGGCGGGCCTTTAGGGGGCGTGCCGGCCAAGATTATCGATTTTATGTGGCTGCACCGGAGGATTTACCTCCTCTTGGAACCGGTGTATCGCTCACTTAAGAAACTGTATAAACGTCTCTTTGGAAAACGCTGACAATCTGTTACTTTGAACAGAGCAAAAGCCAAAGAATAAGACCTTCCCGACGGTAGCCGGGAAGGTCTTAAAGTACATAAAGTACGTACTGTGTTAACTAACTTCCTTACCTTTTGCGACGAATCATCAGCAAGCTGCCTAAGCCAAGCAGCACCATCGTTGCCGGCTCGGGAACGTAGCAGAGCGTCTCGACGATAATCTGGTCGATCAGGATGGTAGGACCTTCAACCACTCCGAATCCGAAGTATTCCCACTCCGGATTTAGCGGGAGCGTAACAGCCCACACATCGTGAATCCAACCGTCACCAAGAACCTCGGAGCTTTCGAGCTCGGGCCACGCTACCGGTTCAGTCTCCCACGTCTCCAATGGATCGGGGTTACACGGATCCAAGTCTTCCAGGGGGCCTTCCCAATAGGCCCAGGCACCTTCATCTTCCCAGGTCTCCCACCACGATCCATTGATTTCTGGTATGGGACCGGTCCAATCTTCTAACAAACCTTCCCACTCGCCCCATTCCTCTGCTGCAAAACAGGGGTCAGAATAACCTGCTACCACCCAGTCATATTCGGCTGGTCCGCCATCTTCAGTGAGGTAGGTGACCTGGACCCACATATCCTTTGCCGGCTGGTCATGGACGAAGTTGTTGATCCACCAGGTGCCGTACCAAAAGTTGATACCACCCTGGCGTATTCCGCCAGGCAACCCGTCAAACCAATCCGGTGTTTCGGGGTCTTCATCACCGCCCCAGTCCTGCACACTGAAGTACCCGTCGAACTCTGCAAGCGGGTCTTCCTTGTCCGGGTGAGATACGAACCAGGAATTGTCCGGGGGATCGTTGGTATACACGCCGACCCCGTCGTCGTACGTCCACTCAGAGTAGGTCGAGCCTGGCGCACCACGCCACGTCACCGGGTAACATGGATCGGTTGGGTGAGGGGGTGGCTGCACACGGTCATCGGCCAGTGCCGGTGCCGCAATGGCAAGTGCCAACACTAAAACAATTAATTTATTCATCATCATTATTTCCTCCAACATAAAATTCTTAACAGCCTGTTAAAAACTTCACTTCTCGCCGCGACAGCGTCTCTTCACAGGCGTACGCAAGAGGCGCCCTCTCGCAGCTTGCGCCCGCAACAAGCAGGCACATCACACACACACTCTCTTTTAACACACGTTCTAACAGGAGCTAAAAAGGAAAAAGGCAGGTAGCTTGAGCTGCTGACAGGTACAGTACCTCCTCCAGCTCTTACTCAGCTCGAAAACACATTGTCCATATGCTTTCATCACTGCCTCCTCCAGACTCCTCATACATCTTAGCGCAAGTGCCATTGACCTCTGCCGAAACTTCCAGTCTAATCAGCAGAGGTTCATTTGCCCTCAAAGCACTGTTACACAAAGTACGTACGTCTTCCGTACGTCTTCAGAACCTCTCATATTCTATCACAAAGACTTCTTCAGAAGTCTCGATTTTGCGTTTTTTTTTCTCGATTTTGCGACACTGTTTATGACCGCTTACGCACCGCTCATTGCCCCGGGCCGGGCCTGGCACTTTGCCAATTCGCCACATCGTTGCCGTAAGCGCTTGGTGGCCTGCTCCCCGAAAACTGGTCCAGTTCTTATGAGAGGATAAAAGACCATTTTGGGAGACTGTAGCAAGATTACAGAGTATCCTGCTTTGTGGGCATGTGTTGCTTGCAGCCGAATCGTGGCAAAAACCAAATTTATGTTTGGATCCGCTGGAACAGGAACCCGGAATGTGCTATTGGTTAAGTTAGATTTTCTATAAGTCATTGTATTCAAGGAGGTTACATATTATTTGCTCTGTAAAGTTACTACAGTCTCCATTTTGGTATAGTATTCGCTTTTAGAAAGGGAACCTCTCATGAAGAAACGTTTCAGTGGGCCACAGATCGTGGCAAAATTAAGGCAGGCAGATATTCTGATCGGCCAAGGTAAGTCAGTACCGGAAGTCTGTAAGGAAATCGAAATATCTCAGCAGACCTATTATCGCTGGCGACAGAAATACGGCGGTATGAGCCCAGATATGGTTAAGCAACTGCGAGCTGTTCAAAGGGAAAATGCTCAACTGAGGAAACTTGTAGCAGACCAGGCTTTGGATATATCCATTCTGAAAGTAGCGGCAGAGGGAAACTTTTAGTCCCAGCCCGGCGAAGAAAGGTTGTTCAACAGGTTCGCCGAGAGTTGGGAGCCTCAGAACGGAAAGCTTGTAAAGTGCCGGCCCAACCCAGAAGTACTCAGAGGTATCAACCTAAGCTGCCTGACAAGGATAAGCCTGTGGTTGATGATTTGCTCATCTTACATGTGAAGCATCCAAGGTATGGTTATCAGATGCAAAAGAACAGGTGGAAAGCGATTGTTTCGACCTACAATCAAGCAATTGCGACAAATACAGGAGTCTTACGGAGTTGATATGAATATAGAAGATCGGGGGGTGTGCCTGTCGTGCCCGTTGTGCCTGTTTGCAGGAGGCAATAATATGAGTTTTAACGCAGTAGAATATCTAACACAGCTGGTTAATGATTCAGCTGCTGATGAGCATCTTGGCATGACATTCGAGGAGGCAATCAGTTGGCTTAATGAGAAGGGTTTGCGATATGAGTTCGAGGAACGAGCTGCTATTCTCGAATATGACGTGGGTTTAACCAGAGAAGATGCGGAAACGCAAGCTTTCGATGAAATACAAAAAAGAATGGAAACAAATAATCGAAACTAAGACAAATGTTACAAGAACACAATAAGAAAGATAGTAATACTTTTACCCCTTCAGTTGCTCAGCCTGATGGCGCGAAGGTACAGGAGCTAATGACAGAGGATGAACTTCTTGTCTTCCTGCGTATCCCGCTTGTTAGCAAGGCAAATAATTACAACAATGTTATTGAAAATCTCAAGAGGATGCACAAAATGTAACGTACTTATAGTCTTATTCAGGCCAACGCTGTATGCGTCGCGATGTAT
>CAZLWL010000099.1:0-7833 GCA_964563335.1 uncultured Pirellulales bacterium | reverse complement strand
ACAGCGCATTATGACTTTTACCTGCAAGCCGGCCCATGTGATTGGCAACATTACAGCACATATCTGCAAAATTCACTTTGACCCCCCTTTATACCGAGCAAAGGACTGAACAGAACACCAGGGAAATCGTAATCATGAGTTTGATGAGGATATTCATAGCCGGACCTGAAACATCTTTAAATGGGTCGCCCACCATATCTCCGACCACTGCTGCCTTGTAAGCAGCTTCCATATTATCGCCATCCTCACGATGGCTCTCAATCCATTTCTTGGCGTTATCCCAGGCGACACCCCCAATGGACATACTCATACCCAATACTGAGCCCGTAAGCATTGCTCCAACTAAAAAACCTCCCAAGGCTTCTACGCCAAGAGCTAAAGCCACAATAAACGGTGCCGCAATGGCGATCAGGCCTGCTACAACCGTGGCTATCAAGGAATCCCTTGCAATGACATCTACACACCTGTTCGTGTCAGGCTCTGCTTTGCCTGTTAATAAGCCGTTAATTTCTTTAAACTGTCTGCGGACTTCAACAACTAATTTGTTTGCTATCCGGGTTACCGCTCCCATAGTCCAGGCGGCAAACAGAAGCGGCAAAACAGCACCAATAAAGAGACCTACGAGCACCACAGGGGTAAATAGCTCGGCTTCAGCCAACTTCGTTCCTTCAACATAAGCAGCGAATAGAGCTACCGCTGTTATCGCGCCGGCGCCGATAGTAAATCCTTTGCCTATGGCAGCAGTAATATTCCCGGCGGTATCCAGCTTATCTGTAATCCTGCGAGTCTTTGCTCCTGCTCGAGCCATTGTTGCTATGCCGCCTGCATTATCGACTATCGGCCCGTAAGCATCAATAGACATAATGATTGCTATTGTAGCCAACATTGCCACAGCGGAAAGCCCTATCCCATAGAGTCCAGCCAGGGATAATGTTATAATTATAGTCGCACATATTGTAAGGATAGGCAAGAGTGCCCCTACAAATCCGACCGCCAGGCCGGCGATTACATTCGTAGCGGCCCCTGTTCTTGACATATTTACGATATATTTAATTGGCCATCCCGAGCCAAAATATTCGGTTTCGACACCTATTAAAATCCCACACAAAACCCCCGTTACAACAGTCAGAAAGAGACTGAATTCGCCTGTTATGGCAATAATTGCCACGAAAGCGGCGATGAGAAACAGTCCGTTGGCAACATAAATAACATTTCGCAAAAAGGTTTGTGGCTCAGCACGCCTGCTCAGGAATTTACTTACGGTAATGCTCAGCAGACAGCAGATAAGACCTACTGCAATCAACAGAAGCGGAAGTATTACATATTTTAATTCGCCCATTGTAAGGGCAAGGATAATCGTCGCTACCACAGAGCTTGTATAAGATTCAAAAAGGTCAGACCCCATACCCGCGACATCACCTACATTGTCACCAACGTTATCAGCTATTACCGCCGGATTACGCGGGTCGTCCTCAGGCAGATTGTATTCTATCTTGCCTGCCATATCGGCCCCGATGTCGGCGCTTTTTGTGAATATCCCGCCGCCAACTCTGCCAAACAAGGCAAAGAAGGAAGCTCCAAGGCAGAATCCGGCAATAACATATGGTAAAGTTTCAGGATCATTGCTATTAAGCGTAAAAAGACAATATGTGCCAAGCCCGATGAGACCTACAGATGCCACAGAAATGCCCATAACAGAGCCGCCCAGGAAGGCGACATTTATAGCTTTGTTCAGACCGCTTTGTTTGGCAGCCTGACATGTTCGTACGTTTGAGGTGGTAGCAGCTTTCATACCAATCCAGCCGGGCAGCATTGAACAGATTGAGCCTGCCAGAAAAGCGATAGCTGTCGGCAGACATAGTGTAAAGCAAATGGCAAGAAAAGATATAACCAGGAAAATTGCTGTTATCTTGTATTCCTGTTTCAGAAAAACCACCGTACCTGAGTGGATTTTCTCGGCAATAGCCTGCATCTTTTTATTACCCGCCGGATATCCGAAAAGAGAAAAATAGCCAAGCAGAGCAAAACCTAAACCTGCAACGCCAACTAATGGCACAGCCCGGAACAAAGCTTCATAGCGTGGCAACTCCTCCACCGAGATAGGTTCATCTGTACCACAGATTGAATCATCGGTTTCTATTGAGGCTATGGGTATATAACGAAACCGGCCTTGGCTGTAAACATCCAGAAGTGCGGTGTCGTCTTCGTCTGAGGCAACCGCACTGAAGAATTCATCAAGGTTGGTTACCGATGTTCCATCGACACCGACAATTACATCACCAGGCGCAAGGCCCGCCTCGTCGGCAGCGCCGCCGGCTGCCACCGATAAGACTACGACACCATTTACGTTGTTGGCAATGTTATATGTATCTCGCAGAGTTGAAGTGATCGCCGATAGCGATACACCCCAGTCAGAATCATCTGTAATGTCTGTATCTGTATCCGTGGTTTGTGCTGTCAGCATGATGGCAGACGGCTCGGCAAGGGTCGCATATGTACGGCTCTTTTTGCCATCTCTTACATACGTGATTCTGACAGTATCGCCGGGATTTAGTGTTGCCATAACCTCTTTGAATATATCGACGTCTCTTGTGGCAGTGGTGTTTATTACGGCGATGACATCACCTCTTTGAAGGCCCGCTTTTTCTGCCGGTGAACCGCTGATGACACTATTTACAAGAACTCCGTGTCCATCCGGTATACCCAGTTGTTCAGCAATAACTTCATCGACGGAAACAATCGCTACGCCGAGAAAAACAGACGGCGAGGAAAGAACTTGTTCATCTGCGGCTGTTTTAATAATTGTTCCCTGTTCGATTGTTCCTGTGAATTCACCGGTCACCTCGGCTCCGGGGAGATTAAGGTCAAGGCCCGTCACATTTGAATATAGTAGTAGGTAAACAAAAAAAGCGAACACCATACCTGCTACAACTATGGTCCACTTAACGTAATGCTTCGGGCATTTGTCAAATTGTTCTCTATTTGGGTTACCCAAAAGCTTGGTCCTTTTTAATTCGTCTTCCTTTATTGATGTTTGAATAGATAATGGGACACGCAAATTGTCACTTCCGCTCAGGGTTGTTACCCCTGCGAAAGTTTAATCGGGCGGCTTGCGCCGCCGCGCTTCTGTTCTTTTTGTTAGATGCTTTAAATGTCTCCGTCCATATATTGAACCGGTATATCCTCTCCAACCGGCACCTGCTCTATGCTGACTTCAGGGCCATATACGTGAAATAAAAGGAAATGTCGCTGGCCTGAATCCAAAAGGCCATCAGAAAAGCTTCCAGAGGTGATATAACGGACGCCGTTGTTCGTAATATCAACATAGCCGTGATAATGGCCTTCCAGGACGAAATCGACTTCGTATTTTTCAAAAAGCTCTATGAGCTGCTGTTTTTCTTCTGTTTCGGGAAATCCGTATACACCATACGAATCGCCGTATATGGGCATGTGGCTTATTACAAAAAGAAGCGGCTGTTTATTGTTCCGCAGTTGGTTCTGAATCCACTCCATCTGTGCATCACCTATTTCGCCGTCGGCGGTGTCGATCACGACAAATTTTGCGTTGCCGCCGTTGAAGGAATACGCTGACGGTCCCAGATATCTCCAGTAATATGACCACCCGCCATTGTAGATGTCGTGATTTCCCAATGCAGGGTACGAAGGTGATGTCAGTGCGTTAATGTGATCGATAAAATTACTATATTCAGCTTCTTCACCAAGGTATGTCAGGTCTCCGCCGAATATAACAAATCTTATTTGCTTTAGTTTGATCGCCCTGTCAAGGTCATCAAAGCAGCCATCTCCTTTTGCATACATATGCGGGTCGCCGCAAAAAGCAAACGAATAAACATAAGTGCCTTTTATTGCATCTTTGTAAGGTGATTTTATCGATGAAGACAATCCGAACCTTTCCTCAACAGTTGACTCTTGCGTTTCTCCATGGCTTAATAAAAACAGACACAGAAGAAGAAGTATCAAAATGATGGGAGGCCTTATGAGTAAGGCGATGAGTATCCTTTTCAATAAGCTTTTTTTCTCTTCTGTCAGTTCAGCCATTAACTCTTTTCTACCTCCGGCGGCCTGTGGTATTCCCTGTAGGCAAGATAAAGAATCAAAAGTACTAACAGTCCTATGAATAATACAGTATCGTTGGTTGAGCTTAACTGCGGCGGCACTTCCGTAGGTCTGTTCATACCCGTAGTGCTGCTGGTACCACCTGGTGTACCAGGTGTCCAATCTGATGTTCCACCGGTATTTTCATCTCCCGGAACCGTAGAAGGCCTGTTGAAAGCGGGATTATCCCCTGCTGTAAGCTGCACATCATCCTGGGCGAATTTGCCGCCTTTCGGCCCCTCCTCATCTTCATCTTCATCTTCATCAGTTGAAAATGGCATACCTCCGGTGAACAGGGCAAATATTCTCTGCCGCAACGTCGTCTGAGTTTGTGTCTGGTCAGCTACATCAATGATACCTGATGAATTCAGCGGCACATAGCGTACTGAGCCATGGCTGTAAACATCCAGAAGAGCAATATTGTCATTGTCACTCGACAGTGCTTTGAAAAAGTCATCCATATTGGATACCGGGGTCTGGTCAATGCCCGTGATCACATCTGCCGGCTGCAAACCCGCCTCGTCCGCTGCACCGCCTGGGGTTACTGACAAAATCGCGACCCCGCCTATATCAGCGGGGATATTGAGCGAATTCCGCACGGCTGAACTGATATCTGACAATGATACACCCCAGTCCGTATCCGCCGAGTCGTCATCCTGAGTTGTTGCCAGACTGTCAGGGAGCCCGACAAGCTGGGCATACACCGTATCCTTTTGAGCGTTTCTTATATAAGCAATTCTGACATTGTCGCCGGGATTGTACGCAGCTAAGAGATGTCTAAAACCATCGATATCCTCTACCGGCTTGCCGCCCAAAGAGATCAAACAATCGCCTCTTTGAAGCCCGGCCTTTTGAGCGGGGGAGCCGTCAACAACGCCGTTCACAAGAACACCTCGCTCACTTGGCAGTGACAACTGTTCGGCAATAACAGTATTGACGGAAAGAACCTCTACGCCAAGAAAAACAGAAGGCGAAACAGATTCCTCTTTGACTATAGCGGTTTGCACAATATTGGCAGTCTTTACAATGTCGGATGTTGTATCCGTAGCTTCATCTGTAGAACCGGACCTCAGCCTGTTTGGCGCAGATTCAAACAGGATATATACACCTAACATAAGTATTATGCCGAATAGAAAGGCCCATAGAGCACTTAGCTTACCTTTTGTTTTTTTCTCTTCCACAGTCTGAACACCTCATTAATTAGTTAAATGGTAGCTGGTTAAATAAAGTGCCTAAAGTTTGGAGTGCCTAAAATACGGAGGATCCGTCTGAAGCCGGACTTCGCTTCGCTCAGCAGAGAACAGAAAAATCTGATTTCTGACTTCTGGCATCTGACTTTAGCTCACTTTAGGCACTTTAGTTCACTTTAGCTCATTACTTACCAATTACTATCCTTCAATTGCCTTTAGCAATAACGGTCTGGCCTTGTTTATTGGTATTGTAAAACTGACGCCTGAGAAATATCCGGATGGAGACGCAATAGCGGTATTGACTCCAACCACCTGGCCCTCGCCGTTTATCAAAGCACCACCCGCACTTCCGCGGTTTACCGCCGCGTCTGTCTGAAAGAGGTCTTCGTAAACTGTGCTATTGATAACAAGGCTGCGTTTATTATCACTTATGATGCCTTCGGTTACTGTGTGCTCGAAACCAAAGGGTGAACCGATTGCAAGAACCGTATCGGTAATTTTGACGAAATCCGAGTTTGCCAGTTTCGCTACCGGCAAAGGTCTGTCCGATTCTATCTTCAGTATCGCAATATCATTGGCGATATCAACATCGACTACATTTGCCTTATATATCCGGCGAACGGAACTGAAAACAGTAACGCTGACATTGGAATAATCTTTGATTAAGTGATAGCAGGTAAGAATATACCCGCGAGCATCGACAATAATGCCCGAACCAAGAGTTTCTTCGTCTGTTTGCAAGGTAGCCGTCGACGGCATATCAAAACTCAAAGCAGGTCCGCCTCTTCTGTTCGACGAACCGACATCGGCTCCAGCTACATCTATATTTACAACTGCTCGCCTTACTGCTGCTACCGCGTCTGTAAGGTCGTCATCGGAACATGAAATAAGTTGTATGTCCGACGATGTTAGTGTTATATTGCCACTGCCGGTTACTGAAGAGCCATCCTGGACAGTGCTGGTCGTCCGGGTTCTTTGCTGCATCTCGAAGCCGAAAAAAAGCAACTGACACGCTATGAGAATGATGAATCCGATAACCAATGTGACCATGACCATATTAATTGGCGAGTGTTTCTTTGTTTTTCTAAGTTTTTCGAGCTTACTTTCAGCCACTAAAATACCTCCGAGTCGTTATCTTTTTCTTTCGATTTACTCTTCGAGGTCGGCGGCCCGCCACCACCGCCGCCATGTTCTTCATCATCATCGAGAACGATCCCTGTCGATGAATCCTTAAGGCGGCCGTCAGTATATATGTCGATAGCCTGCTGAACCGTACCAACAAAGCCAGTATAAACCTTGACTTTCAGATCCTTGAGTGCTTTAAGAGCACTTGCACTTACGTTATTACATATAACAACGGCACCACCTTCAGAGACTATGAATTGCCCAATTTCGGCACCGGTTGCTCTTTTGTCCCTGTAATACGGATTGGGCACAACATCATACGTTCCCAGGCCAAACATTAAGAAATAACGAGCATCATCGAGCAGTTGTGCAATATCCGATTTCAGGCTCCTGCCAGTCGACGGAATAACTACCTTTCTGGAGGCCCCAGCCACATAAATTATACTGGACGAGGAAGCAACGGTTGTCGCAGCTGCTGTTGTCATTGCACCGGCACCGGTTGTGCCTCCGGGTTCGGCGTTAACTAACCGTGACCCGCAAACAGGACAGGTAAGCGAGGCGCAAGGGATGCCGATTGGATGTGTTACCGTCACGCTGCACATAGGACATATACATAATGTTGAACGGCCACTCTGAGCTGCGCCGGTACTGGCCTGGCCGCCACCCTGAGATTGCCCGTCCACTGCCGGCCCTGCATCTGATGGGCCTACACCAGAACCATCCTGCGGAGGCCCGCCGGCCGTAGGCGTCAAAGGACCTTGCACGGTTTGGCCTAAGGGTGGTATATCCTCGGGCTTACTCGATATCGGCACTAAGTAGAATACCTGCTGCATAGGTGGCACATCATCCGGTTTACCGCCGGTTTGTATCCCACCGGTCGGCATACCTGCGGTCGCGGTCATCGCACCGCCTGTTGCGCCTCCGGGTTCTGCATTGACCAGTCGAGACCCACACACAGGACACGTAAGCGAAACACATGGAACGCCTATCGGATGTGTTACCGTTACATTACACATAGGACAGATACACAACGTCGAGCGGCCGCTTTGGGCGGCGCCTGCGCCGGCCTGGCCGCCACCCTGTGACTGTCCATCCACCGCCGGCCCGGCGTCAGATGGTCCCACACCAGCATTTTCCTGTGGTGGTCCACCAGCTACTGGAATATACACTACTTGTTGCCCCTGAGTTGCAGGCTGTTGAGTCTGGCCTAGCGGTGGTATGTTGTCAGGTATGCTCGATACCGGCACTACATAAAACGCCTGCTGCATAGGTGGCACATCATCCGGTTTACCGCCGGTTTGTATCCCACCGGTCGGCATACCTGCGGTCGCGGTCATCGCACCGCCTGTTGCGCCTCCGGGTTCTGCATTGACCAGTCGAGACCCACACACAGGACACGTAA
>CAZLWL010000098.1:0-7939 GCA_964563335.1 uncultured Pirellulales bacterium | reverse complement strand
TAGCGAACTCAGTTTATGCAATCCCGGATCATTGGGGACCGGAAGAGGCTACTCTCAATGTTTATGATATCCTGGAGGGCAACGAGGCAGGTCAATTAAAGTATCGAGCGACATACGACTTGAAATATGGCGGGGCCTGTGATGTGACAATAGATACTCAGTCGAATATTCTTTTTGTCACTTTTGAGGGTAAATATGAGATTCAGTTGGTGAATGCAAGAACTTTTTTAAGCGAAGGCGAGGTGACAGCCGATGGAGCATCTGACCTTGCGGGGTTGGAGTTGGATTATGTTGACCCGGATACGACGTTGCTATATACCGTGGACAGAGGAACGAACAAGCTGTTTATGTATGAATGGGATGCAGATGCAAAAGAGCTGACGCTTTTGCCATATAGTGACTCGCAGGATTGGTACACATTGCTTCCGTATAATCCGGAAGATGATCCTGTTACAGCCTGTGGTCTTTCGTTGGACGAATCAAACGGGACATTATACATCAGCCAATTCGAAAGACATCCGTCTGTAGTCTACAGCAATATAGTGTACGCCTATGACCCCAATATTAGTGCACCCGACCCGAATGACAGATTCCGGTGCACAAGGAAAATTGACCTCGGCGAAAATAACAATGCCGTGGATATTGATGTCGATTCGGCTAACGGCTGGTTATATGCGGGAGGTTACGCGTCCCATCAAAATTTGATTAGATTCGATCTTGACCAGGACGATCCGTGCGCTCCGGACTATGACGGTCATATCCAGCCTATTGGTGCTGGAGTGATTGGGCTTTCCGTTTCCCAGGGGACAAATATGGTTTACATGACCACGTATAACCAGGAGCTTGAAGCATGGGATACAGATATGTGGACAAAAATCGACAGCGAAGACATTGGTAATGGCGCAGGTGTATGCGTAGCGGAGGCGGGTTATGTGCCACCGTTCGAAGTTGTAAAGGTTGATGACGTGGTGGGGTGCGCAAGTCCGAGGGGAGAGGAGATAAAATACACCATCAGTATCGATTACCAGTGGGACGACGTTGGTTACACAGACCCCAATATCATTGACAGCATAGAGGTAGTGGATTATCTGCCGCGAGAAGTAGATTTCGTTTCGGCCCAGCCCGATGACGGCCTATACGAATACGATGACCCCGATGGACCGAGGTACACCTGGACGCTAATCGATTCAAATTCATTCGGAGATACACTTTCTTTTGAACTGGTAGTCCGGTCTCAAAACGAACGACTGACGCCGGGAGGTATGATTGAAAACAATGTAGAAGTTATTGCGACCATCAACGAAGGCGACCACATCGGCAGATTTACACTCCAGACACCTGTTTGTGATTGCACCGGATACACCGAGGTTATTTACGTGGATGCGGATGTCCAGGCACAGGACCCCAACGGGTCAAGCTGGTCGACCGCCTTTGATGACTTGACCGATGCCCTGAATGCTGCCTGGCCTTGTGACCAGATATGGGTGGCGGAAGGAACATATACACCCCAAATACTGTCAGAGCCGAATATGTATTTTGATATTCCCCGATATGTTAGTTTGTTAGGAGGCTTTTGGGGTGATGAAACCGAATCCTACGAGCGGAACTGGGCTGATCCTTGTAATGAGACTATTCTATCCGGAGATGAAGATTTAGATTATGTTGTGAATATCAATGTTGAGCAGGCTTTAGTCGATGGTTTTACGATAAAGGACGGTTCCTTGGCGGGTGTGTATTGTGAGAATGGGATGATTATTCTCGAGCATAATAAGATTACCAGTAATGAGAAGGGAATCTATTGTAATGACACAAAGAATTCCATAATTAGGAACAACTTGATTTCTGAAAACCAGTATGGAATATACCTGAAAAACACCGTTGAAACGAAGATCGTGAACAATACACTTGTAGATAATTTTTCCGCAGGAATATACTCTGAAACTTCAATCGATCCATATATCAGTAGTTGTATTATCTGGGATGATGCCCAGATAAATGATATTGTGGATTGCAATGCGATTTACAGTTGTTTAACTGATGGAACAGCAGGCCAGGGTAACATTGACGGCGATCCGAACTTTCCGCCGTTTGTCGTCGATGATAACTATTATCATCTTGATCCGTGCTCAGGCTCGGGCTCGGCTTGCATTGATGCTGGAGATCCGTGCGGAAACTACAGCGGCCAAAGTGATATCGATAAACACGTTCGAATACTTGCTCGTGACGGCGGTGACGACAAAAGAGTAGATATGGGAGCGGATGAATATTGCAATGAGAGCACCGATAACGATGCAGATTTTAACAATGATGACGTTGTTGATATGACAGACCTTCGTGAACTGGCGGGGCTGTGGCTGGCCGACGCTAACGATCCCGGTTGGCATATCAAGTATGACTTGTATGTTGATAGTGTAATTGATTATCGCGACTTTGCTTATTTTGCTCAGGAGTGGATGTGGATGACCTGCAACAAGATGCTAGACTACGAAATGATGGAGATGATGATGGGAATGGGCGGCGGTATGGATAAGATGGCCAGTGGCGAATCAATGCTGATTAGTGAGCCTGCTGCCGAACAAATCAGCAAAACACCGTCTGAGCCGAGCGCTAGCGAGCATATCGAGCAGATCAAGGAGCTTTTGGACTGGCTATATGAGGTCAGGAAAACCATGGATGAGGAGGCATGGCTTAACCTTACCACCAGCCTCGAAGAGATGCTAAAAGAGTTGCAAGACAGCCAAAAAAACTAATTGACAGTTGATTTGAGCAAACCACGGGCTGTGAGCCTTCCGCTCTCAGCCCTTTCTTACGGCGATGGTGTAGATGTCTCTTTTGTCTTTGATATATTTTCTCTCGTAGTTAGTGCCGGTCAGTTCGCCGTCCTGTACCCCGGCGGCGTGGGCAAATTCTATCACCTCAAGGCCCCGGCCTTGGGCTGCGACCACGTCTTCAATCTCTTGAAAATAATCGGCGTGGTCGGTCGCAATCTGGATAACTCCACCAGCCTTCAAACACCGCAGCATCTGTGCCATATTGGGTTCCGAGACGAAGCGTCTTTTGTGGTGTCGCTTCTTCGGCCAGGGGTCGGGAAAATAGATGACAAAGCAATCCACCGACGAATCAGGAACATGCTCGGACAAAAAACTGGCTGCATCGGTGCGGATTATCCGGACGTTAGCCAGGCCCCATCGCCCGATTCTATCGACGGCGTAGCGAAAGTATTTGTTGGCCCATTCAATCCCTAAGAAATTGACCTCGGGTGCACACCTGGCCTGGCTGAGGAGAAAAGTGCCTTTACCCGAGCCGATTTCGATGTGCACAGGCCCATTACGCTCAAAAATCCGCTCAAAATCGACCGCCCCGGCCAGTTCTTCTGGCCTTAACGAGACGTGTTCGTAGTCTTTCAGGGGCCTTTTTACCATGCGAAAAGTTAATTTAAGAGCCAATTAGAGACGTTTCTTCGGCCGGCCAATACCTC
Organism: uncultured Pirellulales bacterium; assembly: GCA_964563335.1. GTDB lineage: Bacteria > Planctomycetota > Phycisphaerae > Sedimentisphaerales > Anaerohalosphaeraceae > QNBT01. Next base: position 4,461 of record CAZLWL010000098.1, on the reverse strand, counting down.
TCAGGAGGCATTTTGGCTCTCTGGCCGGGTAAAGTCAAGTCCGATACCGTCCGATACGATTTACCGGAACAGCACTGCGCATCGGAGCGTATAAATATGAGGGCCGGTGGCAAAACAAAATGGAATGTCACAGAAAGGCTGATAAATGATTAGGCCTGTCATCACATTACGACGGAAGCGCATCCTAATCGATGTTGACACTCAGAAGGAATTTTTCCTCGCTGCCGGCGCTGCCTGCATAAGAAACCATCGGCGGGTCCTGGCCAATATCCGAAGGGTGATGGCCTGGGCACGCCTCAAGAATATTCGCATGATTTCCACTGCCCGTGTTTATGACAACGGCACTAAAGACCGCACCGGTTGCCTTGACACCCCGGACGGAGCCAGAAAGATAAGCTACACCGTCCGCGGCAGGCGTATCATCTTTGCCGCTGATGGTTGCACGGACCTGCCTCGCGATATATTTCGGCAATACGACCAGGTCGTACTTGAGAAGCGCAGTATAGACCCCTTCGAGGAGCCGCGGGCCGACAGAATGCTCAGCGAGCTGCGGGCCAGCGAATTCATTTTGATTGGGGCGACGGCCGAAGGTGCTATCAAGGCCACGGCTCTGGGCCTTTTAGCCCGGCGAAAAAACGTTACCATATTGACCGATGCGATAGGCTCGCGCGACAAGGCTGCCGCCGAGATTGCTCTGCGGCAGGTCGAGGCAAAGGGTGCAAAACTTGCCGAGACAAAAACGCTGCTGGGTTCGTCGCATTTGAGACTGGTGGGGGTCTGCGACTGCGACCGCTGCCGAGGCCGGATGCAGAAGCCCTCCCTAAAGGCCGGCGCCTGAAGCCAAACTGCAAACTCACAAACACCGCACAGGGTCCCGCAATAGCCGGCTGCGCACCGGTGCACTTGGCATTTGTAGATACTATTTTCTTTATCTGACATATTTGACAATTCGGCCCGCCCCTGCCATAATAGTCAAGTCAAGTAGGATGGGCAAAGGCTTTGCCCATGCTGCATCCAAAATGCAAAGCCCTTAACGGAGTATGAAAATGGGTAAGTCGGAAAGAAGCTGGGAAAAACGCCTTAGCGGCGAAACGGATGAATTGACATTGGATTTTGTTGAATCTCTGTCCTACGACAAGCGGCTGTACAAATATGATATTGCAGCATCAATCGCCCATGCGCGGATGCTCTCTGATGTAGGCCTGATAACAAAATCGGAATTTAGCGAGATCCAAAAGGCCCTGTTTGAGATATCCGACGAAATCAGCACCGGCCGATTCAAGTTCGACAAGACCCATGAAGACATACACATGGCCATCGAAGCCGCTCTCATCAAAAAGACCGGCGACGTAGGCGCCAAGCTCCACACCGGCCGCTCACGTAACGACCAGGTTGCAACCGACATGCGGCTTTGGATGCGGGATGAGATAGAAATCCTGCAGACAAGAATCACGCTTCTGCAGCGGGCCTTTGTTAAATTAGCCGCTAAATACACCGAGGCGGTCATGCCCGCCTACACGCACCTTCAGCGTGCCCAGCCGGTCGTTATCGGCTCATATCTTCTCAGTTTCGTCGAGCAATTGGGTCGTGATTACCAGCGGCTGAAGAACTGCTCGACGTTGCTTAATATCTCGCCGTTAGGATGTGGCGCCGTCGCAGGCTCAACCCTGCCTCTGGATCGCAAAAGCACCGCCAAGCAGTTGGGCTTCGAAGGGATAGTGTGGAACAGCATTGACGCAGCCGGCGACAGGGACTTCTGCGCAGAGTTCATATTCGATTGTGCCCTCATCGCGGTGCACCTGTCGCGCCTGGCGGAGGACTGGATTATCTACTCGTCCAGCGAATTCAATTTCATACGCATCGACGATAAGTACTGCACCGGCTCAAGTATGATGCCGCAAAAACGCAACCCCGACCTCCTCGAACTTATCCGGGCCAAAACCGGCTCCGTATATGGCGCCCTTTTCGCGATGCTGACGATATTGAAGGCCCAGCCTTCAACGTACAACCGCGACCTGCAGGAAGACAAAATCCACGTCTTCGCCGCCGCCGACACCATCGGCGCCTCGCTCGAGATGGCTTCCGCAATCGTTGCGGGCTCCAGGTTCAACACCAAACACATCGCCCAAGGCTTAGAGGTAGGTTTTTCCGATGCCACAGCCCTTGCCGAATATCTCGTCAAAAAGGGCGTCCCCTTCCGCCAAGCCCACGGCATCGTCGGCCAACTTGTCACAACTTGCGAAGAGCAAGGAAAGAACAAGCTGAGTGACCTTGCACTTGACGAGTTGAAGGCAGCCTGCGAGTCTATTGAAGCAGATGTCTATGGTAGTCTCGGCGCCGCTAACGTAGCCAAGCAATACATAACCCTCGGCGCCGCCGGCCCAGACCACCTCGCCCGACAAATCGCATACTGGAAAGACCAGCTTAAAGAACAATAAACCTTTTATTAGGGGTTAGGGGTGTCATTCTGATACCGTATTTGACAAATATCTCTTGATAACTAAAAAGAAGTTTGGTAAAATATTCAAACTGATCATTTAAATTGCTTACAATAAGTGTTGTATATTATTATATCAAAATGGTGACTGTTCCTAATTTATGCTGATCTCATCTCCGTGTCTATGATGTGTAAGATGGACGTTCGCAAGGAGGACTCTGCATGAGCAGGGTTGCCGTTGATAAAAAAGTGTTGCGCTGGGCTGTTCGTCGGGCCGGGCTTGAACTGGACGACTTAGAACGGAAATTCCCGAGAATTCGCCAGTGGGCTACAGGCGAAATCCTGCCCACGCTGCGCCAATTGGAAACCTTAGCGAAAGCCACGTTTACACCGCTCGGTTTCTTTTTCCTTGCTGAACCACCTGAGCAGCAATTGCCGATTCCTCTCTTTCGAACGATTCATGACGAAACCGCGAGGGAGCCAAGTCCTGATCTTCTTGAGACTATTCAGATAATGCAGCGCCGGCAGACCTGGATGCGTGAATTTTTAATCGACCAAGGTCAAAAAGAATTACCTTTTGTGAAATCCGCGCGACGTGAGGAACAGCCGAGATCGATAGTACAACACATCTTAAGCACGTTGGACCTGGATGAGGGATGGGCTGCCGAACAGCGGACATGGACAGAAGCTCTGCATACCATGCGCGAAGCTATAGAGGATGCGGGGATACTGGTTATCGTTAATGGTATCGTTGGGAACAACACCCACCGCAAGCTTGATCCAACAGAATTTCGTGGCTTTGTTTTAGTAGATGAGTACGCGCCATTGGTATTTGTTAATGGTGCTGACGGCAAAGCGGCTCAGATGTTCACACTTGCGCACGAGCTTGCACATATATTCTTTGGAAGCAGCGCGGCATTCGACCTGCGCGAAATGCAGCCGGCGGATGATCCTGTGGAGCAGTTGAGCAACCGCGTAGCCGCCGAATTTCTCATTCCGCAACGCGAGTTGCGCCAGATCTGGCCTTCTGTCAGAGACGATCCGGAGCCATTTCAGACAATTGCTCGTCGGTTCAAAGTCAGTTCACTTGTGGCGGCCCGAAGGGCGTTGGACATGAACATTATTAATAAAGAAATCTTTCTGAATTTCTATCGCGCTTACCTGAGGGACGAACGCCGCGCGGCTGGTCGCCGGTCAGAACCTCGTGATTTCTACGTCATTCAGAATATGCGTGTAAGCCGGCGATTCGCTTCCACTGTGATCCGGGCAGTTAAAAAAGGTAAGTTGCTTTACTCCGAAGCCTATCGGTTGACGGGGTTGTACGGAAAAACGTTCGACCACTACTCAGCCTCTCTTGGATTTGGAGGAGTGTAGCAATGTATGCCGCCAGATATATTCTTGATGCGAACGTGTTTATCGAGGCGACACGCCGTTACTATGCATTTGATTTGGCCCCCAAGTTCTGGGACAGTTTAGTCCATTATGCAGCTAACGGACAGATTTAGAGCATCGATCGCATCAAGCAGGAACTAGAGCGAGGAAAGGACGAACTTGCGACATGGGCAAAAACAAAATTCAGTGATGCCTTTGCTTCGACCGATGAAGAGGATATCATCGGATCTTACACGGAAGTGATGGGCTGGGTACAAGCACAGGACCAGTTCTCAGATGCAGCTAAAGCTGATTTCGCCGCAGGCGCTGACGGCTGGCTGGTGGCTTACGCCAGAGCTAAGGAGCATATCGTCGTAACTCATGAAGTCCTCGATCCCAGTATAAGAAGAAAGGTTCCGATTCCAAATGTCTGTGAGGCATTTAATATGGAATATCGTGACACGTTCGAAATGTTGCGACAGCTGGGAGTGCGCTTTTCATAATCGACCCTGGTGCTGCACCGTGGAAGCTAGGAAAGACGTCGGTTTATTGACATGAGCATAATATCAGCATGAAATCAGTTCAAATCATGTTGTATATTATTATGTTATGAACAGAAGGAAAAAGGGATGTGTGGTAACAAAGAAGACATC
>CAZLWL010000097.1:0-8015 GCA_964563335.1 uncultured Pirellulales bacterium | reverse complement strand
GCCCCCGGCGGTGCCAGCCAGATATCAGTTTCGTTGATGCCATAACTTGTTTGAAGTACATTTGAGCCGCCAGTTGTGGCCATAGACACGGAGGCCTTTTTGCTTGGGTAACTGGGACATCTGAATTTCCGGGGCAAACCATAATAGAAACCCAGACCGCTGCCAATATTATATCCCACATTATCGGTTCCGGTTTGGTCCAACAACTTAATAAATGTCTTGTTAAGACACCACACCCCGTATTGCGGTGTAAATACTTCCCCATTGGGAAGTATTATGTCGTATCCCCCGCCATCTATGTTACTGTTATCCTCCAAAGGGACAAAGCGACCATTATACAACTGGGCATACATAATATTTGCCAGGCTCAATTGCTTGAGGTTACTCATGCAGACCACCCTTCTGCCCCGTTCCTTGACCGAGTTCAACGCCGGCGTGAGGATGGAAAGCAGCAGGGCGATAATTGCGATTACAACCAACAACTCGATGAGGGTGAAACCTTTTTTCCTTGATATCATGATACTCCTCAACAAATAAATCTTATCTTTATCTCCATTAATTAATCAGGGATTGTCATATCTACTTTAGACAAACCCCTTTATATAACATAACACAATTGAAACCACAATGTCAAGCCAATTTTTTCGGGCGTAGATGAGCCTTGGCGGTGCAAAATCAGATTGACTGCAGTTTGATAATTGTATAAACTGTGCGTTTAGTCCTTGTTGGCTTGGTTTAACTCGAGGATTTATGTCGGAAAAGAAAGAGCATTGCGGCCTTTTCGGCATCTTTGGCGACCCGGAAGCGGTAGAGAAGACGTATTTCGGCCTGCATAGTCTGCAGCATCGGGGGCAGGAATCAGCGGGCATTGCCTCCAGTGACGGCCGGCACATCCATTGTTATACCGGCATGGGTCGGGTAACCCGAGTGTTTCGCGCCGGTAGAGGCATCCTCGAACGGCTCAGCAACCCTATCGCAATCGGACATGTGCGGTACTCGACAAGCAGCTCAAGCAACCCCATTAACGCCCAGCCTTTTCTCAGTGAATATTCCCGCGGACAGGTGGCTGTTGCTCATAACGGCAATCTCATAAATGCCGCTCTGCTGCGGGATGAATATGAGGCGTATGGCCACATTTTTAAGTCCACCAATGACACTGAAATCATCGTCCATCTGTTAGCCAAGCCGACCCATGTTACCAACACCGACCCACTGGGCCATGTGCTGAATCACCTGCAGGGAGCTTACTCACTGCTGTTTCTCTTTAGTGAACGCATAGAGGCGGCTCGTGACCCGTACGGCATACGACCTTTGTGCATCGGCAAGGCCAAAAGCGGCTGCTATTGTGTTGCCAGCGAGACGTGCGCTTTTGATATGATCCAGGCCGAGTACGTTCGCGACGTTGAGCCAGGCGAGATTGTTACCCTCAGCAATGACGGTTTGCACAGCAGGTTTTTTGCCACGTGCGAGGCGGCAACGCCGGCGCATTGTGCTTTTGAACATGTATATTTTGCCAAGCAAAGCAGCCGGGTCTTCGGCGAGAATGTCCACGAGGTCCGCAAAAAGCTCGGCCGGCGCCTCGCCCAGGAGCACCCCGTAGAGGCCGACGTTGTAACGCCGGTGCCCGATTCGGGGACCTCGGCGGCAATAGGTTACGCCAATGCCAGCGGCATACCTTTCGATATGGGTTTTGTTCGCAGCCACTATGTCGGCAGAACTTTTATCTCGCCCTCACAGGACATGCGAGACCTCGGGGTCAAGCTCAAGTTGGCTGTCGTGCGTGAGGTCGTAGAAGGTAAGCGTGTAGTCGTGGTCGATGATTCTATAGTTCGCGGCACAACCACGAAGGGTAAGATTCGCTCATTACGAGACGCCGGCGCTAAGGAAGTGCATATGCGTGTCTCCTGTCCACCGATTACAAATCCGTGTTTCTATGGTGTGAATTTTCCAACGAAGGAAGAGCTGCTTGCCAGCAGTCGTAACCTGGACCAAATTCGCGATTACCTTGAAGTGGACAGCATAGGGTATGTTTCGCTGGAAGGGTTACTATCGTGCCTGTCGCTCCCGGCGGACCACTATTGTACCGCCTGCTGGAGCGGAAAGTACCGGATACCAATTACAACGGTGGTGAACAAGTTCTCGATGGAACGCCACCAAATGCAGCTTTTCGACGATGTAGAGCCTTATGATGTCTGAGCCCGAGTATATCAGTTACGAGCAATCAGGCGTAAGCATTGACGCCGGCGACCGGATGGTCGGGCGCATCGCAGGGGCCGTGGCGAGTACGCACGGCCCGCGGGTGATAACCCTTGAAAACGGCTTTGCGGGATTTTTCCGACTCGATTACGATGAGAGACTATTCAAGAAGAATTACAAAAGCCCTGTGCTGGTGGCGTGCACGGACGGTGTAGGCACAAAAGTCAAGATCGCCCAGATGGCGGGCAGGTTCGACACCGTCGGTATTGATTTGGTTGCTATGAACGTCAACGACATGATTGCCCACGGGGCAGAGCCTCTGTTCTTTCTGGATTACTTAGCCGTCAACAAGCTCGAACCGGACAGCATCGCACAAATGGTGGAAGGGGTCGCCGCAGGGTGCAAACAGGCCAATTGCGCATTGATTGGCGGTGAGACCGCGGAGATGCCGGACATTTACCGTAAGGGCGAATTCGATATGGCCGGCTTTGCCGTCGGCGTGGTCGAACGAGGCAGGATTGTTGCCGGCGCTAATATCCATAGAGGTGACGTGATTTTGGGGCTTTGGTCAAGCGGATTGCACAGTAACGGCTTTTCATTAGTGCGACATATCTGCTTCAAGCAGGCTCGCCTGAAAGTGACTGATGTGGTGGATGAACTCGATGGCGCTGAGTTAGGTGATGTGTTGCTTGAGCCGACACGGATTTATGTCAAACCGATTGTAAAGCTTCTCGCGCAATACAAAGTCAAGAAGGTCGTCCGCGCGATGGCCCACATAACCGGTGGCGGACTGGTGGGCAATATACCGAGAGTGCTGCCGAAAACGTGTAATGCCGTCATAAAGAAGTCAAGCTGGCCTGTGCCGGGTGTGTTTTCATTCTTGCAGAATAAGGGCCCGGTCGAAGAAAGCGAGATGTTCAGGGTGTTTAATATGGGGATAGGATACGTGCTGATAGTCGCACCGGATTTTGCCAACTCAATCGCCGCCAAGCTCAAAAGATACGGCGAGACCGTTTACAAAATCGGCACCATAACCGCCGGAACCGGCAAGGTCGTCCTGAAGTAGGCAGCACAATAGGCCAACGCGGCCAGGAGAACTTCGGAGGACAGATGGGGCCCAAGCGTATTGCAGGATAAGAGTATGGCGAGTCATAATTTAGCACATGTTTTAATCGACGACCTGGATATCATCGGATATTCGGTGGCGGGGGAAGAGACGGTTGTGGCCATGCCGCAATTAGACGTCTGCTTTGACGTGGGAAGGGCACCGGACCAGATGATTTCCATCAATCATGTCTTGCTCACACACGGCCACATGGACCACGCCGCAGGTATCGCGTACTATCTTTCGCACCGCAAGTTCTCCGGCCAAAGGCCCGGAACCGTGCTGGCCCCGACGAATCTGCTCGGGCACATACGCAAGATCATAAGCGCCTGGGGCAAGCTGGACGGCAATGAGATCCCAGCCCAGCTCGTTGGCGTCAAGTCGGGTGACGAATACCAGGTCAAGCCAAATCTTTTTGTGAAAGTATTTCCAACTAAACACAGCCGAGGCTCGGTGGGATACACGGTCATCGAAAGGCGAAAGAAGCTAAAGAGCGAGTACACAAATCTGACCGGCCCACAACTCGTAGAACTCAAAGCCGAGGGAATCACGATTGATTATCCGTTGGAGTTTCCTATAGTAACGTACTTAGGTGATACGCAGTACGTGGATTTTTCCCAGCTGGATTACATCGCCGCCAGCAGAATCCTGATAGCCGAGTGTACATTCTTCGAGGATGAGCATTCAGGCCGGGCCGACGCGGGCAGGCACATGCATATCGATGAGTTCGCCGATCTGATTGACAAGTTGCAAAATGAGCACATCATCATTACCCACCTGACACAGCGCACAAGCATGTCCGAGATTCGCCGGATATTGAAGCAGAAAATCGGCAAGAAATGCTGTGACAAGATTATCCTGCTGATGGACAGCAGAAACAGGCGGCGCTGTTAACTTACGTTTGCCGGGGCAGGGTCCTTCTTGAACGACTCAAGCGACTGGGGCTCGGCGACTTTTCTGTAGCCCAGCGCCTTTATGACCTCCAGAACCTCCGTCCAGGTGGGAAACGGCCTTTGATTTGCTTTTTTGTAGGTGTCGATTGCCATGAGAAACTCGAACTGCTCGTCGGTCATTTGACCTTCTTCAGCGGCTTTTCTCTCATCACTTCTGCGCCTTCCGGGCCCTCTGCGGCGGTCAAGACTCAAACGCCGGTCCAGACCCAAACGTCTATCGACAGTGCACTTTCTGCGCTCAGTGAAGCTGTCGTCTGATTTACTGCTTTTGTCAGTCATTCGCCAGACCCTCAAAGATTAACTACCCTAAAGCAGCTTGTGACAAGACCGTAAGAGTAACCCCTTTAGAGTTCGCCATAGATATCATCGTCATCGTCAAATTCGTCGGGGATATCCTCCTCGTCCTGATCCTGAAAAGCCATCTCGTAGAAGTCGGTGTATGCGCCCTGTGATTCAATAAGGACGTGAGCTTCATCCAGGTGGTCTTCAGGTACCATGACGGCGATACCTGGAAAACCTGAGGATGACTCGGACTGCGCCTTGATTGCGACGGGGATATCATCGTCAGTCAACAGCTTCTTGTACTGCTTGGCCAGGTCCATATCCTCGGCAAAAGCCACCGTGACAAACTCCTTCAACGGCGTTCTTGTGCTTCGCTTCTTGTTATGACGATTCACCATGGCATTTTCTCCGTTATGGTTCAAAATACAGATTCTGCACAGAAACCACTTCAGCTTTCATCGTCAAAAGATAGTTTCAGATTAATCTAAATTCCCCCGCCAGCCCTGAAAAATGCGGGTTTTGCTCTGGAGATATCCCACGAGAATAAGGAATTTCCCGATTATAGGTTCTGTAAGTGCAAAATTTTGTGTTTTTCGGCAATTTTTTTGTTGCAAAACCAGTTGGTAGTGTGCAAAATACTACACGAAATGACGGTCCAGTGAGTCCGTCGCGAGTTATGAGAACTTAATTTAACATGGAGGTATCCAATATGGCAAAAAAGAAAAGTGGTAAGAAAGATGTTCTGGTTGTGGCAAGTAAGGTGAAGGCCTACATCAAAAGCAAAGGCGCGATGACATCGTCTGATGCGATTGGTGGCCTGAATGATTGTGTCTATGCGATACTTGACGCAGCCGTTAAACGAACGAAAGCCAACCGTCGAAGTACCGTTAAGCCCCAGGACCTGTAGTTTGGGATGGTACTGGCCCTAAGCGCCGAGGTTTGAGTATTCCTTTGTTGTGAAGGTGGGAGCCGTCCCCAAAAGCGGGGCGGCTCGTCCGCTTTAAGGTACCGGACAGGAAAACCAGTGATAAGGGCGGAACTTTCCGTGCTTACAGGTCGTTAAGAAAATACGAGACCTTTCGGCGCAAAAGAGCAAAATCCTGCTAAAGCAAGGCCCCATTTTTGGCCGATACCACCAGCATACGCATCGTGTTGAAGCTGGAGTTATAAAGAACACGGAGTTGCGAATGCGGGAACTACGTAATTTAGCCACAAAAATTTTATTTTGTTAAAATTTTTCTGGACAAAGTCTATTGGCAGACGCTATAATTTTGCCTTGGTCAGCTTAAGAGCAGGTAAATGTGTGTGGACGAGACAGAGAGACGGACGTTAACAGAATCTGAAGGAACGGATATGCTGATTGCGGGGGGCGCAATATGAAGGTATTCATGCTTGGCTGGGAATTTCCGCCTTTCATTAGTGGCGGTTTGGGCACTGCTTGTCACGGTCTTACCAAAGCGATGAGCAAGATTGGGCTTGAGGTGGTATTTGTACTGCCAAAACCGATAGACTCAGCTTTTTCAACTCATGTGACCATGCTAACGCCCCGGCAGACAGGGGCCGGGGAAGATTTCACAGTTAAATATGACAAACTGGAAAATGTCCAGTTCCGCACGATTGAGTCGCCTTTGGAGCCCTATTCAACACCCAAGTACTACAAACAGCGCCTTGAAGAAATAATCAAGCAGAAGCGATTGGTCGGTCCTGAGGAAATTGATATCGATATCAGCGCTGCAGTGATGGACAGCACGGAGCACTATTGTGGTGATATGCTTGCCGAGATCAACCGATACGCGGCCGCCGCAGTCAGGCTCGCCCAGCAGGAGGAATTTGACATTGTCCACGCACATGATTGGATGACCTACCCCGCCGGCATTGCCGTCTCGGCCGTGACCGGCAGACCCCTGGTGGTACACGTCCATTCGACCGAGTTTGACCGCAGCGGCGAGCATGTAAACCAGGCGATCTATGACATCGAGCGCAAGGGAATGCATGCAGCGGATAAAATCATCGCGGTCAGTCACTTGACCCGCAATATCATAATCAGCCGATACGGCGTAACGGGCGAAAAGGTTGAAGTGGTATATAACGGCGTTGAACGAGACGATAGCAGCGCTTTGGATTTTGACAAGGTCGGCATCCGCAGCGACGAAAAGATTGTTCTGTTTCTTGGCCGGATTACAATGCAAAAAGGCCCTGAATATTTCCTCATGGCGGCTAAAAAGGTGCTTGAGGTGATGGATAATGTGAAGTTTGTCATGGCCGGTTCCGGTGATATGATGGGCCGCATCATCGAAATGGCTGCTGCAATGGGGATTGGCCACAAGGTTCTGTTTACGGGCTTTCTGCACGGGGACGATGTTCAAAAAGTCTTCGAAATGGCCGACCTTTACGTGATGCCGTCGGTCTCCGAGCCTTTTGGAATAGCACCCTTGGAAGCGCTCAATCACGACGTTCCGGTTCTGATAAGCAAGCAGAGCGGTGTCGCCGAGGTCCTGACGCACGCTCTTAAGGCCGACTTCTGGGATATAACAGAGATAGCGAATAAGGTTGTCGCGGTGTTGAGATACCCGCCTTTGCACATGACCCTGCGTGAGCACGGCAATTTCGAGGTCCGCAAGTTGACCTGGGAGGATTCGGCGAAGAAGTGCGCGGGCATATATGGTGATTTAATGGTGAAAGTGTAACCTCTTTTTGACGGATCGACTTTATTATGCCATCTGTGTGTTTTTACTTTCAGGTGCATCAGCCATTCCGGCTCAGACATTACACGATTTTTGATGATTCCGCTTCGTATTTCGACGAGTTTAAGAATGCCTCGGTTTGCAGGAAAGTGGCGAATAAGTGTTACCTGCCGACAAATCGTCTTCTTCTCGATATAATCAGACGCTTTGACGGCAGGTTCAAAGTGGCCTACAGCATAACCGGCGTGCTGCTCGAACAACTGCACAAATACTGTCCGGAGGTCGTCAGCACGTTTGACGCTCTCGCACAAACGGGGTGCGTGGAGTTTCTCGCCGAGACATATTATCACAGTCTGAGTTGGCTGTATTCGCGAGATGAGTTCATTGACCAGGTCAATAAACACATTGAGCTGGTCGAGTATCTTTTCGGTCAAACGCCCCGGGTCTTCAGAAATACCGAGCTTATATACAATAACGACCTGGCAAAGACAATAAGTGCCATGGGCAAGTTTGACGCGATAATAGCCGAGGGTGCCGACCACGTCCTCGGATACAGAAGCCCCAACTTCGTCTATCGGCCCCCCGATTGCGATAACCTCAAGCTGCTGCTCAAGAATTATGCCCTCAGCGATGACATCGCGTTCAGGTTTTCCAATCGCAACTGGAAAGAATTTCCGCTTATGGCCGATAAATTCGCCAAATGGATCCACAAGGTAAACGGCAACGGCACGGTGGTGAACCTGTTTATGGACTACGAGACCTTCGGTGAGCATCAATGGCAGGACACGGGGATAT
>CAZLWL010000096.1:0-8298 GCA_964563335.1 uncultured Pirellulales bacterium | reverse complement strand
GACAAAAACAAGGTTTTACTTCAATTATCTAAAATTACTGTGAACGGTTACGAAATTTCTAACAAGCACGACACCTTTAGCTTTTCCTTTCAGCCCTTTAAGACCTGGTAATGGTGTTGTTTTATCTTTTGCGATACAGATAATTCTCCAGGCAAAAAAATAAAATGCTTCACCAAATATCATAGCTTCGTCTAAGATTCTTGCTTGCTTGCGAGCCTCTTTTATGGGTGTTGGCCTAAGCACAATTGGTTCGTAATGCCTCAGTTTTTCATATATAAAAGAAAGCTGCCAAAGGCGCATATGGACTTCATTTGAAAGATTCGAATTATAACCTTTGGGTCTTTCTTCAATCATTTTTCTTCGATAATCTTCAAACATTTTGATTGTAGAATCGAAAAACTTTTGTTTCTCCATGCTACCTTCCCCAGAACTTCAAACCAACAATCCTAATCCCGAATTTCAACTCCCAATCCTTACCGAATATCAGGCAATCCAAACAACTTGTAAACCAATTGATCGACTTGCCTCTCAAGTTGCGGTATTTTTGCGTCCTCGCTTTTTGCTTTGAGCCTGTGCAGCGTTTTGGAAAGTTCGCTTAACTTCTTATGTGTTGTGTTCTTTATGTCAAACTTGTGTATCCCAACATGCTCCATCACCGAGGGTGCGCCAAATCCACGACCAGCTGAAGAATAGGATTTTATAAAATCTCGAACAACCGTTGAGTTAATTATCGCGCAAAGATAATGCGCCTCATTTATATCTTCCGTGGAAAACAAAGATGTGGTATCTGTTGGGATAATCTTCTTGTAGCCAAAAGGTATCTTCGCTTGGCCGATAACCGCACCGACTATATCATTGGCCATACGCTTCCACACTACTTTGTAACGGGCGACTGTATACGGACCAATTCCGAACATTGCGTAGAATGCTGTACGCTCAGCAAATTGCCTGACTGTCTTCGACCCACGTGATAACAGTATATCCTTGAACCGAGTAAGGTAATTATAACTGTTGGGCCACTCACCCTTCATTCGAGATTCTGAATACGGCTCCCTTCTTTCAGCATCTTGAACCATCAAAACAAACACTCCGGCCTTTGCGCCCCACCTTTCGATATCTGCGCCTCTGACAGCAGGAAACACCAAATCCGCTTCGATTACCTCTTCAACCTTTCTTATCTTTCTTTTTCCTTTTTCCGGGAGATTCCGAACCATCAAATTTCCATCTGCCAAGACTTGCGTAACCTCAAGCCAGAAAACTCCATACGGCTCGACACGAGCACCGAGCCTTGCTCTATAGGCATTCTCTCCTTGTATCTGTGTAAGATGCTGTTGGTTTTTGCGAATTGTCTGCCACGCCCCGTTGGGCTTACCAATCGGATTGGCTATCAACTTTGTCTTCTCCAACAAAGGCAGAGCTTCGTCCAGTGCTAAATCTGTCCGGATTTTCCCTATTCCTTTCTTTCTTTTCCACACTGTGTAAGACACCGGATACTCAGTCTTACTGCCCTTGCGTAGAAAGATGGCCGCCGTCTTATTCGCTGCTCTCTCAAAAGGTTGTACCGTAACCAGGTCATGCGCCTTAAGAATCTTTAACGGTTCACGGTCGCCAAGTCTGAACTTGCGAAAGCCTTCCCCGGCACCTTTAGCCTTAAAGACCTCTTGGGTAATCAGAAAGCCGAGTTTCCCGGTCTTGCTCAAATAATAATCTGCGGCTGCGTATGTAAAGAGCATCGAGAAGTCCTTTTCTCCACCTCCCAATCGAGCGGCGTGTCCCTTCAGAGAAAATAACCCATACTCTTTCCACATTTCAAAAGTTGCCTTCCTATACTCGTCCGATAGATAACCCCACCGGATCCATGGAGGATTGCCAACCACAAAGTCAAACTGTTCCGCCATCATCGGAGCAAATGCATTCTTCAAAAACCGCGCCCAGATACCGTTGCGCCCTTCCTTCTCAAGCTCCAAAATCTGTTCGTAAAAACGAATGACGGTTTTCTCATGAGGAGGAAACACTAATCCTTCCTTCTTAAACCGTTTCAGCGCTTCTGCCGGCGTACATCGAAGCTTCGCCAACTCCTCCAAAACCGGAGCGGCTCTTTTCATGTGAAAGCCCTCCTTCTCCACCCAGATTTTAGGAACGAAGAATGGCCGTATGGAGGTTTGAACCTCTACCGATTGGCCAACCCTTAGCAACATCTGTCCCGCTCGCTCCGGCCAGAGAACAGAATCTGCTAAATATACCGGAATCTCCAAAGACGGCAACTGATACACTAAATCACCAAGAGCAAAGAGATAGTTCGTTCGTGCTGCAATCACTGCAAGTGGATTCAGGTCAAAGCCCCATATATTACCTACGATTCGTTTTAGAGTTTCAACAGCTGGTTCTCCACTTTCTCTTGCGTACGCCTTGGCCCTTTGTATAGCCAAAACGAGAAATGTCCCCGACCCACACGCCGGGTCTAACAACCGCTTTTGCGTGTTTCCATCATAGCGGACTTCATTGAGCACCAATTCAGCTAACCAATCCGGCGTATAATACTCCCCTAAATTGTGACGAACTATTTCAGGAACCAAATACTGATAAAGCTTTTTAAGAAGGTCGCGTGTGGCCTCGGGATCAATCGTTGGTGTTGCAGGCTCGAATTCGGAAAGACTCCTCGCCATATCTCGGATGGCTTCTCCCACTCTTGGAGATGAAAGCGCCTCTATGTACCAACGAAAAAAATCTCCCTCCAAAAAATTTGTTATACCTCTCTTGGCATAAATTCCACCATCTTCCATATCCGTTAGCAGAACTTCTAATTCTTCTTCTCCAACATGCACCATCTTGCTGGAAAACGAAGAAATAAAACTTGTCTCTTCAAGAGTAAGCAACTCGGCAGCAATGAGTTTCATAAGTAATGCAAAATAGGTGTGTACACAGAATAAAATCGCCTGAAAGTCCGTCTCCTCTTTTATTCCATAAACCTCTGCAAGCGCTTGACCTTCTTTGCCGGCCGCCGCGCCGAATTGCTTACCATAGACAATACCAAACAGGCGCCTCCATTCGTTAAGGAAATCTGCTGCACGTTGTGTACTCCAGTTTGTCAACGCATCCACAAATGCGGATACGGTCTTTTGGGCAATCTCGCTTTGAGGTCCGAACTTGTCGGCTAAATTTTCTGCCGTAAGCGGCAAACGTGCCAGAGCACGCAAGTACGTAACCAAAGTGAATGCACTTTCGCCGTCAAACTTCCAGGGTCCCCTCATAACAAACAACAACTCTCTTCTCTTCTTTCCTTTGTTATTTTTGCCAGGTAGGCACTGAACAAAGAAAATCACGCTACCATCAAAACCAACGCCAACGGCCTTTCCTGCTGTTCCTGTCGCCCCTTTGCTTTGCCCCTTTATTTCTGCGGTAATGTAATCTACCAATTGGTCATAAGCATGTGTCACTTTACGCTTAGAGGTGAATGAATTCGGCTTCTCATATTCTATTATCACCTGCCCATGTACAGCATCAGGACGCCCTCTGTAAATCGACCTCGCCTCACTGCTCAACCTTTCGTATCGTGCCTTGGTTTCGATCTCTGCACTCTCTAACAAAGGAGCAAGAATTTTCTCAAATCCAATTCGCAGGTCCTCTTCTGTTTTGGCACTACGCATTAACTTTCTTGTTGACGACACTAATTTGTCTGCGACCACTCGGAGTGAAACCTCAGACTCCAGTTGTTTCTTTTTACTCACCCTTTGTCTGCTCTTTCCTTCCATTCTACGCCCTCAGTGGAACCTTGCCCTGCAAACGCAATCCATTTTGAGTTACACTTCTACTCCTACCTTAACTACAACCACTCATTTCGTCAAGTCTAAACAATTCCTGCGAAACTACCCGAAAATACCCCGAATCAAAGCCACTCAGAAATGCAACCAAATTCTCCCAAACCTTTTGTAAATACCTTATCTATCTATTATTTTCTCTGTGTTCTCTGTGTCCTCTGTGGCTAACTAAATACAAGATACGATTCACGAGATAGCCCGCTCAGCTTTCCACAGTTTTGCACTTTGCTTTTCTGCCGTTTCAATCTGTCAAACTATCTTTGACAAACTACTACGCCATGCTCTCAAAGATGTCGAGGCCGTCCATTTCGTCAAGGCTCTTTCCGGCGGCAACCATCGGCCAGACATTCTCCTCGCGGTCGATTTTGAAGTCAACCACGCACGGCTTTGTCTCGGCTAACATCTTCTCGATAGCAGCGGGAACGTCCTTTTTCTTATCGACGGTTATACCCACCGCACCGAAAGCCCGGGCAACTGTTGCGTAATCCGGATTCTTCAGGGAGCTGCACGAATAGCGCTTGCCGTAGAAAAGTTCCTGCCACTGGCGGACCATTCCCATATAACCGTTGTTCATGATGCAGACCTTGACAGGAAGCTCATACTGAACGGCCGTGGCAAGCTCTCCCAGCGTCATATTGAAGCTGCTGTCGCCGTCGATATCGACAATGAGCTGGTCGGGCAGTGCAACTTGTGCACCGATCGCCGCGGGCAGCCCGAAACCCATAGTCCCGAGTCCGCCCGAGCTGATGAGCTGTCTCGGTCTGCTGAAACGGTAGAACTGAGACGTCCACATCTGATGCTGGCCGACTCCGGTTACAATGGTTGCCTCGCCCTTCGTCTGGCGGTAAACCTCTTCGATAACATACTGCGGCTTTAGCGTCTTGGCACCGGTGTCGTAACGAAGTGGGTGTTTCTTTTTCCACTCGGCGATTTTGGCGAACCATTCCGTTCGGTCGCGGTACTCGACCTCCTTGGTCAACTCGGCAAGTATCGTTTTCGCATCCCCCACAACCGGGATATCAACATGGACGTTCTTCGAGATACTGGCCGGGTCAATATCAATATGAATGATCTTTGCGCGTGACGCAAAAGTCTTGAGCTTGCCGGTAACCCTGTCCTCAAAACGCGCACCAACGGCAATGAGCAGGTCGCATTCCTGGACCGCATAGTTGGCGTATGCGGTACCGTGCATACCCAACATATCCAGCGACTCGGCCCTGTTCTGCTCGTAGCTGCCAAGACCCAGCAGGGTCGTCGTTACCGGAAGATGGGCCTTCTCGGCGAACTCGCGCATCTGGTCGGATGCGTTTGCGATGATGACTCCGCCGCCGGCGTACAGCACAGGGCGAGCAGAATCGTTAATCGCCGCTGCGGCGATGGAGATTTGTTTTGAATGCCCACGGGTGCGGACGGCGTAGCCGGGCAGCTTTATCTTCTCAGGTTTACTTACCATAATCTGGGCAACCTGCATATCGACAGGGATATCAATCAGCACAGGCCCGGGCCGACCCGTAGAGGCGATATAAAACGCCTCTCTGATCGTCCGCGCCAGGTCGTTAGGGTCCTTGACGATGACATTATGCTTGGTAACCGGCCGCGTGATGCCGGTCGTGTCAGCCTCCTGGAAGGCATCGTTGCCGATAAGCTCGGTGCGGACCTGGCCCGTCAGAGCGACAATCGGGACAGAATCCATCATAGCGGTCGCCAGGCCTGTTACCAGGTTCGTGGCGCCGGGGCCGGAGGTCGCGACCATAACGCCGACCTTGCCGGTGGCGCGGGCGTAGCCATCGGCCATGTGGGTGCCGCCCTGCTCATGGCGGGGGTTGATGAACCTGATAGGTGCGTCGTAGAGCTTGTCGAAGAGCGGCAGGACCACGCCGCCGAGATAGCCAAACATGGTATCAACGCCCTGCTCGATGAGTGTATCGACGACGATTTGACTGCCGGGCTTGCGGATTGGCTCGGAGGCTTGGGGGCCTGCGGATGACGTATTGGTACTCATTTTTCACTCCTGATAAACGATGTTATTCCGGCTGATTACAGCTTTTTGGGCAGTTCCGACCCGCCGATCGCCCCGCCACGAGCGAAGCGGCCGACAAAGCCGGCGTTTTTATGCCCTGCCATAATCCCGTAACCACACTGAGGACTCATCAGTCGCGTAAGGACGCAGCCAAGAAGCCCTGTAAGTGTGTCTCAGGCATACACTTATGCACTTCTCGGCATAAGTGAACTATAATAGTATATAACAATATCGGCTGTTTGTCAAATAATTTTTAATATTACAAAAAGAGATAAAGGCACCACGCACCAAATTACGGCATGCGCCTATTTGGTGCGGGGCAAGCAGAGGTGCAAAGGGGCAGAGGAAGGTGGAGTAGAATTTGTCAGTAATTTATTGTGTATTTTGGTGGTAGGCTCTAAGAAGTTGATAATTAGTGCTCGGAGATAAGACATGAAATGGGGGGTATAAGTTCTGGTTTTTGGGTTCAAAAATAACGAAATTGGGAAATCAGTGGACACTTGGTAACGCGGGAATCGGGGTGAAATTTTTTTTAACGCCTTGCTGCTGCTGGGTTTAGGGCAAAAATCGAAAAATTGTCAAAATCCCGTTTTTTTGCCATTTCGGCGCATTTTTTAGCACTTTTTTGAAAAAAGCGGGCGTTTTTTGGCCGTTTTTCGCATTTTTTCGTACGCTAATTGTAGATATACTTTGTCGTCAAGAGCGCTGGGCTAACCCCAAAGTGGTAGAGGAATTTTGGAAATGTCTTGACAAGATCGCGGCCTTATGTATAGGCCGAGCAGATGGCAGACGACCCCGGCGCGCCGGGACTTCACTACGCTCAGCGGAGTACAGAGGACAGCGAGATTTTTTAGACGCGGATTAACGCTGATTGACGCAGATTATTTTTAGCCACTGATTTAACTGATGGACACAGCCCCTTTGATAAGCCGGCTGAAAATGAAGTAGTAGCTGAAAAGGCAAGGTGCAAAATATTTAATTGCGGGAGACGGCACTAAGTTTGTAAGGAAAGTAAATGCGGCCCCGAGGTATCGGCCCCGAGGTATCGGCCCCGAGGTATCGGCCCCGAGGTATCGGGATTTCGCAAAGCTCAAGATTTCGCGTTGCTCAAGATTTTGCTTCGCTTATTTTGGGGGAAATTTTGTGGGGAGAATTTGGTTGCATTGTCTGAATCGGAATTGTAATACGTGGGTACCCCGGCGCGCCCCCGAGGTGTCCCCGATAGATCGGGACACGCGGGACACGCGGGACTTTACTACGTTCAGCAGCGTAGAGCAAAGTTTGTGGGCAAAGTAAATGCGGGAGTTTGCAAACTTGAGGTTACAAATTGCGACCTCAAGATAAATGTAAGGAAAACTCTTTATGGCCGAGTGGAGACGACCACGCATGATTGGGACAAGACAATCGACACCCACAGCGGCTGGCCAATAAAGAAGAAAAGGAGAAAAAATGAATAAAACATGGTTAGGTGCATTGATATTGCTCTTGTTTGCATTGTTATTGTCTGGCTGTTTCGCCAGCAATAGGGTTCAGTTATCACCCGATACATATATGATTAGAGTTGAGGATCATGGTGGAATATTTGCATTTAACCGAGGGAAGCTAAAGCCAACCGCCATTCAAGAGGCAAATGATTTTGCGGCATCAAAAGGTAAAATAGCAATTCCTGTTGCTATGGATTCGCATCCAGTTGGCATTCTTGGGGACTAGGCGGCTGTTGAATACCAATTTAGGGTTGTTTCGAAAGACGATCCTGAAGCGAAAAGAACTTCTTTAACGCCGAGACCTGATATAGTAATCAAAAAGACAAGTGAGATTTCTGCTGACATAGAAACAAAAGACCAAACTGAAAAAACTAAAGATGTATATACGGAATTGATAAAATTAGATGATTTGAGAAAGAAGGGAATCATCACCGAAGAAGAATTTGAAACACAGAAGAAAAAGATTCTAAGCGAAAACTGATAAGAACACATGGGACCTCTGAAAAACTCATAAGGTAACTCCAATTTTCTTTTTAGCTTCGAATGATTAGGCTAATCGACGCCCACGGCGGCTGGCCAATAAAATAGATATTGGCAGGTTTTGTTATGTCGAGAAGACAAAAAGAACAACAACATAAAATCTTGATTAGTGGCGCAGAACTCGTAGAACTCAAGCGGCATGCCCATCAAATTCCAGAGTGTCCCGGCTTGGATAAGAGGGTACAGAAATATGAGGGAAATAGTCCTTTTGCATTAACCCTCCATGAATTAGGCTGGTTGGTCGCGGTATTGGATGCTGTTATTAATGACCATAATGGGTATCCTGCTATTGAGCACGATCCCTGGAAATTAAGGTATGTGCCAAAATCAGATAAGAGATGGGCAATTTGTAAGCAGCTATATGACAGATTAAATGCGGAAGAAGAGCGAATCTGGGACAAACAAAGAAGTAGGACAACCCCTGGCCAATAAAATG
>CAZLWL010000095.1:0-8395 GCA_964563335.1 uncultured Pirellulales bacterium | reverse complement strand
CCAGGCTGTGCAAAGAGCCCGCCGCGATGGCGATAAAACCGCTATTGGGCGCGGGGACATTGCACTGGCCATTGTAATTGTCTCCCCAGGCCGCGACAGAGCCATCTTCTTTTAGGCCCAGGCTGTGGCGCCAGCCAGCCGAGATGGCTACAAAAGCGCTATTGGGGGCGGGGACATTGCACTGGCCATCATAATTGTCTCCCCAGGCCGCGACAGAGCCATCGTCTTTGAGGCCCAGGCTGTGCAAAGAGCCCGCCGCGATGGCGATAAAGCCGGAACTTAGGTCAACGCCGACAACCTGACTGCCCCAGCCGACAATCGAACCCGTTTGAGCGGCTTGCGCCGACAGAGAACCAAATGCCGCCACCACCAAAAATACTGAAATTGCCCACCGGATTTTTAGATTTGTTCTTTGCATTTTTATATCTTGGCAAAAAGATTGTTATTGTTTCGCAACAAAATTCCTTTAACAATTTGCCCAAAACGGGCCAAAACTAACGCAACACTCAAAACTAAAAACTCCCTTTGTCCCTTTACTTCTTTATTTCCCAAAAACAACGATTGCTCAATCTCTAAGCACCCTATATTAACACAAACACCCTATAATACAACAAAAAAATCTTTTTTTTCTCAACCGCCGAATATACAAGACACGGATTTGGGTCCCCGCTTCCGCGGGGATGACAATATTAACACTGTTTTTAGTGCGAAATGCGGGAAAAAAGTTCGAGGTTGGTGATTGGTAACTGGAATGCCAAATTGCGTTATCTCTTTGTTAAAACTACTTAACCGTGTAAATCCCGTGTCAATCCGTGTCCAAAAAATCCCTTTTTTTAACCAAAATCCGATTTGACCGCGTAAATCCGTGAAATCCGTGGTTAATTTTAATCGAATCTCCAACGTCTTTACTGCAACTTCGTTTTTTTTCTGGCCTGTGACGTGCGTTCGGCGTAGAATATCAGGAACGGTAATTAAAAAGCCCATGGTAATCACGGAGATTGTTAAAATGACCAGGCATATTACTCTTGCAACGGTTGTTATATTGTTATGTGCCGCCCTGTGCTGCGCCGACACATTCAAGCATCGCCAAACCGGCGAAGCCTTCCAGGGCTTCGCAACGCAAAAAAGCATCGGCAATCGTACACGCGTTTACAACGCCGACCTGAAGACCTTCAAGCCGGTCGTTCTTGCCGAGTATGACGTTACGCCCAATGCCCGGGGCCGGCGCAACAGCGTGGTGGTCATGCCGCTCAAGCAGGCCGAAGTGCTTCTGTCGAAGGCGGTCTCCGATGCGCTGGCAAATGCGATGGTCGATGCCTCCAACAAAGGACCTAAGTTCATTGTTATTGATATCGACAATCCCGGCGGCCGGGGCCGGTACATGAAACATATCTGCACCACCATCACGAAGACACGTAACTGCCCGGTAGTCGCATATATCAGTGGGGGCAAATTCGGCGGGGCGTATTCGGCTGCAACAGCCGTGGCGCTGGCCTGCGACAAAATATACATATCACCGGATGCGACAATGGGCGCTGTTGCACCCCCTGCCGGCCCCGCAACGGCCTATGAAAACGGTCAAAACGACATCGAAAAATTCAGCTCGAAGGATTTATCCGCTTATAACAGTTATATCGCCGCTCTCGCCGAGAAGCACAATCGTCCCGGCGCTATTGCCATGGCAATGTTGGACAGGAATATCGAGGTGATTGAAGTGGCCGACAAGAACGGCAACAGGTCGTTCATCGACAGAACCGACAGGAGGCCGAATCAGTCCGTAGTTCGCACGCTTACAAGGACCACAGGCCAAAGCGCCGAAGCGGTATTGACCTTAACACCGACTGATGCGGTTGCCGGCGGGATGGCCGACAAAGTGGTCGGCTCGCTGGCAGAGCTGCTTGCCGACATGGGCACAGCCGACGCAAAGCTGATTAGGGGCGGCCAGGTGGATAAGACCATACGCAAATTCATCGCCGCCAGGCGCAACATCGGCGAGGTCCTCACATCGATAGATTACCTGCAGAAAAGGACCGACGAGTTGGAAAAGCAACTGAACGACAGAGAAAAGCAGCAGCGGCAAAATACCGTACAACGTGAATATCGCCGCGGAAACCAGGGTCGGGACTATCCCCGCACTTTCGGGACGGACATGTATCGTCGTCGGCCTCGGCGCGACCGCCGAAGCGAAAGTGAGATTGTGACCGGGTCGGAGCCGGTGGTTGACACGCTCAGGCTGCGCAACGAGCTGGCATTAGTCTTAACGGATTTGATAAGGGCTTATAACAGGGCAGTTGCGCTGGCGCGGCGCTGGCCCGGCGCGCTGCCGCAGGATATGACCCTGCAAACGCTTGAGCAACGGCTGGTCTCTGCCGGAACGCTGCAGAATGATGTGGTCTTTCGCCGGGGCGGTGCTGTCGCGCCCGGCGGTGCTGTCGGCCCACCCGGCCGGTTCAATCGCGGCACAGGTTACAATCGGTAATCCAGACCTAGGTGCCGACGGCGGTATTACAGTTGGTGTTGCAGTCCTTGAAAGTGAAGAAACAGGCGGGTAATGCGGATGAGAGGACTCGAACCTCCACGAGCTAAAAGCCCACAGGCACCTGAAGCCTGCGCGTCTGCCAATTCCGCCACATCCGCAAGCGAGGCTATTTATACTATTATTGCAGCTGACAGGTCAACTATTTTCTTCTTGTCGTTCGTTGAGTATGTATAATCGCAGGTTATGAGAGCGGCAGCGAAAGAGAACTTTTTCAAGCGGGCCGGGCGGCTCGGCAAGGCTGCGTTCGAAGGGCTCAATCACCTCCTGTGGCCTGCGGTTTGTAACAGTTGCGGCATCTCGATTTCGCAAGCCCAAAACGGTTTGTGCCAAAATTGCTGGGATGAACTTTTGGCCTGTGTAGGCGGTGATTACTGCAGCCGGTGCGGCAAGGATGCGAGCAAATATGCTGCAATCGGCGCCGGCTGTGCGAACTGCCAGGATGAAAAGCTTCATTTCGACGGGATAGCGAGGGGCGGGGTGTATGATGGATCACTTCGGAATATGATATTAGCGTTCAAATTCAACGACAAAACGGAGCTGGACTCACAGCTTTGTTTTATGCTGAATTCCGCACTTGCCGGCAGTGAGTTTTTAGACCAGATAGATTTGTTCGTGGCTGTGCCGCTTCACTGGAGAAGGCGGTTGGAGCGGGGGTATAATCAATCGCTGATATTGTGCAAAGGGATGAAGGGTACAAAGGGCAGAATCAGCACTGACTTTGTGCGGGCACGTTATACCCAAAGGCAGTGGAATCTTAGCCCGGCCAAAAGAAAACGCAATGTGGCCGGCGCCTTTGCCGTTCGCAGGGGTCACGATTTTGCGGGGCGGACCGTTTGTCTTGTCGATGATATAACCACCAGCGGAGCGACCCTGAATGAATGCGCAAGGACATTAAAAGAAGCAGGGGCGGCGAAGGTGTTCGCCGTGGTTGCCGCCGTTGCAATGCAGGATGCGAACCGTTAGACGGCCTTTGAATTGATTATTTTCTGTTGACTATTGATTATTAGGGCTGAGATTCTTCAGAATGACAATTTTTAATGGATTTTTGCCTCTTTTCGCCCATGGAGGACAGAGGGACTTAAATCAGGCGGTTGGAGAGTCAAAAGGTAATTTTCTGGAAATAAGGCCGACTCGTGGTATAAACTTCTTGTGTCAGCGAGACAATCGACACCCACGGCGCCTGGCCAATAAAATTAAGAAAGGAGAATAGTATGGGTCTGTTCCGCAAGAAAGAACCGGAAGAAGTTGAAGTTTGTGGCCGGATATTTTGCTGTACCGCATGTGGAAATAACAGATTCTGGCGACGATCTGCTCAACTCAATACTGCTTTTGCAACATTTTTGAACTTTGACTGGGCCAATCGTTCGGCCCATTGTTTTATTTGCTCAGATTGTGGTTATATTCACTGGTTCATGCCGCAGTAAGCAACAACCCACCACAGCTGCCGGACAATAAAATAGGAAAGGACAAAAGATGCCAAATGGTAGAGGCACACCACATTGTATGGAGTGTAAATATGCATCTTTTCATTGGGAGCCTTACCGCGGGTTACCCGCTGATGCCATTTGTAATTTTTGGAAAGTACGACTGCCGGTGGGAGATGAATATGATGATAATTTAGAGTATCTGCTTCCGCCAGAGGAATACAGATACGATAATTTGATATGCAAAGATTATGAACGCAAGAATGAAGGGGTTGGTTGGTTATTGCCTGAAGTCGTTTCTCGATTAGAGAAAGGCCTTTTGTATGCCATCGGATATAACGAAATTTCTATTCCATCAGCTTATCATCGTGTAGTGTGCAGGCTATACAAATCAACTGAAAATGTTCCTGTGAGGGAGAAACCGAAGTTGAAATGCTGGCTTGAAGAAAGCGTGGAAGATTCTGTGGGTAAACGGTTGCTTGTAACTAATGTTTTTTCAAATGTTGAATGTGGAAGCTTTATCCGTAATGTTCTCTTTAAACTCTTTAGTGCCAATTTCATCCGGGAAGACCCTGGTGCATCTTTTGTTTCAATCGGTAAAAAGGTAGGAAAGCGTCCTTTTTACATTCGTCTGCTGCGATTCTGGGATTATCAAGGAAAACGTTATGGGGGTATCGCAAAGATTGAAGAGAGAAGGCTTTGGTGCAACAATTTTTGGGTGATTTTTTCGATATCCAGAACAGGTAATTATAACTTCACTGATCAAATTGGACAGTTTAGTGTTCATATAGGTCCAGAGGAACCTGTCTTTTGGAATGGAATATGGCCAAGGTTTGAAAAAGGCTCTCCACGTTTTTCTGGACTTGCCGAAATAAAAGTTGAGTAGGATGGGCAAGTTCCTTGCCCATGCGGAGGACAGGAGGGGGAAATTGTTGCGTGAGCCGGACAAGTGCGATAAACTGAGCCGGCATGGTAAAAGGCTTTCGACAGATTGCTTCTCTTACGGCGTTTAGCAGGGTGTTGGGTCTGCTTCGCGACATGGCGTTTTCGTACTTCTTAGGCGCCGGCGGGCTGATGGACGGGTGGGTGATTGCATTTAAAATTCCCAATCTGACGAGAAGGCTGTTCGGCGAGGGGGCGGCTTCAGCATCTTTTATACCAATTTACAGTGAAGAATTGCAGCGCGACCGTAAAGAGGCCGACCGGTTGGCGTGTACGGTGGTAACGGTTGTGTTCTTGATTCTGGCAGGCGTTGTTTTAGCCGGCGAGGTCGGTATCTGGGGGTATTACACTTTTTTCGCCGCCCTCCAAAGCACGAAACTTATGCTCGCTCTTACCGGCATTATGCTGCCTTATATGGTTTTGATTTGTGTAGTTGCCCTTCTGGGGGGAGTTTTAAATTCTCACCGTCATTTTGCGGCCCCTGCTGCTGCTCCGATTGTGCTTAATGTCTTTATCATAGGGTCGCTTTGCTTTACCGGCTGGGTCCTGATAATGGCGCCTTCGAGGCGGGTTTTTATGGTGGCGGCGGCGGTGATGACGGCGGGGCTGGTTCAAATAGCAATTCAAATCCCCCCCTTGCGCGCCCACGGCGTATGCATAAGGCCGGCCTGGGGCGTACATTCCGAGGCCTTCAAAAAAATTCTCCTGTTGATGGGGCCGATGGTGCTGGGCCTCACTGTAACACAAATCAATACTTTAGCGGATGATATTATTGCCAAGTGCCTCTCCGGTTCTGCTGATAAGGGCCAGTTTTTTGCATGGTTTGGGATGAGCGTAAAATATCCTCTCTGGGATGGGGCTGTGTCAAGGCTGTACTACTCTCAACGCCTCTATCAGTTTCCGTTGGGGGTGTTGGGGATATCTTTAGCGACGGCGATATTTCCGGTTATGAGCGCCGAGGCCGCCCGAAAAGATTTTGATGCGCTGTGGAGGACGATTTCGCGCGGGCTTCGCGGTGCTGTGTTCGTTGCTGTTCCCGCAACCGTAGGTTTGATATTGGTGGCCCGGCCGTTAGTAGCAGCGGTGTTTGGGCATGGTGAATTTGCCAAAAGTAACGAAAATACTGAATGGACGGCATGTACACTTTCGTTTTATGCGCTTGGATTGAGTGGGTATTTCTGCCAGCAGATAGCAACGCGGGCGTTTTATTCGATGCAGGACTCAAAAATGCCCGCGTTTACGGCGATGGTGGCCGTGTTTGCCAATATTGTTCTCAACCTTACATTGATATGGTTTATGGGTACGGCAGGCCTGGCTCTTTCGACGGCGATTTGTTCATATTTGCAGGTTGTCATCCTCGTTTTCGTGCTTCGGGGGCGGTTCGGGCATTCGCTGCTGGATGGATTGTTGACAACTGTGGCAAAGACAATAATCGCAACAGCTTTTATGTGGCTGGCGGGGTGGATGGTTCTGACAGCGTTAAGGGGCTTGCCGATTAGCCGCTGGTTTGACGTTCTGAGGCTTGTAGTAGTTGTGCCGTCTGCGACAATAGTGTATATTGTGGCGGCTAAACTGATCAGGATTGAGATGCTTTCGCTAATTACCGGAACCCGACAAAACTAACGATTCAACCTATATGGCACAGAGCGCCCCTCCGTCATTGCGTCTTGATCGTTTCACCCTGAAAGGTGCCGCAGGCCGCGCGGCAATCTTGACCGTTACACCTTATAATAACTGCCACTCACACCGTCATTCCGACCGAAGCGGAGGAATCTGTTTAAACAACATCGCGCAGCGATTCCTTATTGTTTAGCCCCCACAATTTATTGCGGGGGTTCTGCGCAACCAACGCAATACGTTTATCCCGCACAAAATAGGCCACTGCCGTAATTTGGTGCGGGGAACGACGCATCACTGTTCACCATCGACTAAACACCCCGCGTCGGCTGTTGGTTGAAAAATCTTCTGGTTTGAGTTATACTGGGGGCAATCTGTTCAATGCAAGGGGTCTGACATGGGATTTATGGACAAAATGATCGCCGTTGCGGGAATCATAAAGGCCGTTGATAATCCAGATTTGACCAAGGCCTACATAGACCTGCAGAATGAAGCATATAAGCTCACGGAAAAACTGGAAGAGAAGAATGAACAAATAGGGCAGCTCAAAAAGACCCTCGAGCTCAAGGGAAGGATGGACATCATTGATTCTGTTTACTGGCTTACAGATGAGCAGAAAAAAACAATAGACGGGCCGTTCTGCCCGAAATGTATCGACGTCGATCATATTCAATGTCGAGTAACCCCACTGCCTTCGGATTTTCACCCCGGCGTCCGATGTCCTAATTGCAAGTCTGACTTCGAGTCCAGCCTTGCTATTACATATATAGAAGATCGGAAAAAGAACGGACAAAGAAAGGTTCTTGGTCGCTAAGGATACGTAGGTGTTGGCTGTTTTAAAGATTAAGTAGCAGTTTTAATCCGGCCTCTATTTTTTTCAATAGGTTGGCGCCAGCATAGCCCAAATGTCTCTGAGCAAGTTTCTGTTCCAGAGTTGCGAGCTTGCCCATACGAAAAGTTGAGGCAGCCTTGAGGCCCGTTTTTGTGTAACTCGGATCGGTATTTCTAAGCATAAAGTCGAACATACCTTTGTGTTCCTTGGTAGTGATAAATAGAAAAATGGCATCAGCGTTGTTCTTGTTGTGGCTATCGTCTGAAATAACTAATGCAGGACGCAGGGAGTAGCCTTTTAAATCCGTCCAAGGAAACGGCAACAAGACTATGTCACCTCGTTTCAAAGGCATACAGGCTCACCATCATCGGTCGTGTAGATGTCTTCTTTAGGATCGGCCAAAAAGGCAAATGAAGGGCTCTGGGCAATATATCCCTGTATGTCAGCGTCTGTTGCCTCTTCCACCCAACATTCATATCGCGATGGTACTGTAGTAGGAATTGCGAAATCAAGATATGAATCTAAAGAGGTCGAATCCTCAAAGCTCACAAATGCTGTGTCTTTTTCTTCTAAATTATCCATTTTATGTTATCCTCCTGTACCGTTTGTGTGTGGCGCTTCGTTTGGATTAAAAACTGTGAATTTCCTGTCACTTATTTTAGCGCCGTCGCAAAGCACTTCCACTAAATATTCGCCCGGGGCAGGAAACACTACTCCCCGCCATTTGAGGTTTAATTCAACTACTTGCAGTGGGCTCTGAAATTTTAACGAACCTTTCATGCCGGCTATCGGCTCATTTGAGTCTAATGAGACAAAACGAATATCAATATCTTGCTCTCCGTGCCCATTTGTCAGTGCCACGTATACATGCATCTCGGGATGTTTGGCAGGGAAGGTCCGAGATTGAATCACGCTAAATAAACCCAACAGGGACACTTTTTTAGTGCTCTCGTCTCTTATAATTGTATCGCATAGATTTATGGACAACACAATAGGCGTGGGTTTTTCGGTTTTGGCTTTCTTTTTTTTAGGCGCCAATGG
>CAZLWL010000094.1:0-8467 GCA_964563335.1 uncultured Pirellulales bacterium | reverse complement strand
GCGGGAATTTTTTACCCTTAAGGGTATTAGCGGATTGACGATGAAAGACCAGTTTACCGAAGTCGCAGGGAAGCTTCTAATTCGCGCCCCGGCCAAGCTCAACCTCAGTTTACTCATAGCCGGCAAGCGACCGGATGGCTACCACGAGATTGAAACCGTCATGGCCAAGGTTGACTGGTATGATGAGCTGCTTTTCGAGCCGGCCCGCCACGACCGGATAGAGCTTGTGTGCAAAGGCCCTCGTTGGGCGCCCCAGGGCGAGGCGAATCTTGTATTTCAAGCCTGCCAGATGTTATATGATTCGGCTGGAGCCAGCCCGGGGATAAAAGTAACATTGACCAAGAACATACCAGCCGAAAGCGGCCTCGGCGGTGGCAGCAGCGATGCAGCCGCTGCCCTTATCGGCTTGAACAGGTTCGCAAAATTCGGGGTAGGTGCTGACAAGCTCTTTGAGATAGCCGCGAGGCTCGGCAGTGATGTGCCTTTCTTTTTAGCAGGCCCCTTGGCACTGTGCAGGGGCAGGGGCGAAAAAATAGAGGAATTTGCCGAAGAATTTGCTTTTCAGGCAATTCTTGTGCTGCCCCGCATAAGTGTTTCAACTAAAAGGGTTTACGAAAATTACGTCCACAATCACGAACTCTATGACAAATTTAGCAGAAAAATAAATAAATTTATTGCTGAAAAGAAGATTGATTTACTTACCAAAATGTGCGCAAATATGCTGGAGAAAAGTAGTTTTCAACTATACGAGCCGCTGACTGACTTGAAGTTTCGTATAGAGGATTTGTGTATTGGGCCTGTCGGCCTGAGTGGTAGTGGCTCGGCGATGTACTGTGTGGTTGGCAGTGATGATCAGGATGCAAAACATTATCAGTCGATGTTGAATGACATTGTTGGCTGCGAAAGTATAATAGTGCACAACAATAGATGGTAAGATTTTACGTGAGGCAAGCAAAATGGAAATCACCGAAGTAAGAGTAAAGTTGGTGGCAAATAAGGATGACCGGCTGAAAGGTTTTTGCTCGATGACCCTCGACAATGAGTTTGTTGTAAGGGACGTCAAAGTGATCGAAGGCACCAGTGGATTGTTCGTCGCTATGCCTTCGCGAAAGATGAGTGATCATTGTGACAAGTGTGGGGGGAAGAATCACCTTCGAGCGAGATTCTGTAACAATTGCGGTGCGGCGTTGTCGGAAAATCGCGCAAAGAAAGATGCTAAAGGAAGAATGAAATTGCACGCCGACATTGCGCACCCCATAAATGCCGAATGCCGCAGGAGGATTCAGGAAAGGATTGTAGAGGCCTTCGAGGAAGAGTTTGAAAAATCCAAAGAGCCCGGATACAAACCGGTTGATTTGGACGAAGGCGATGACTTCGATATTCCTGATGCGGTAGATTAGCGGTTTGCACTGTGTCCTACAGGGGTGGCCCTGTTGGCGTTGCTATCTGCCGGAGAACGAGTACAGAGATTTACTCTCCGGGGCTGAGGGGCGACCTGAGGGGGTGTGGCGAACGGCCTAACCTTCGGCTATGAATTCTTCGAGCACTCTGTCGAGCGCTAAGTCGAGATTTTCGCTTAAGTTGTATTGGCCATAGTCAATTTGCCTGCGGACGTCGCAGACCTTTTCTTGCCGAATCTCCGGCAGCGAACCTA
Organism: uncultured Pirellulales bacterium; assembly: GCA_964563335.1. Lineage (GTDB taxonomy): Bacteria > Planctomycetota > Phycisphaerae > Sedimentisphaerales > Anaerohalosphaeraceae > QNBT01. Next base: position 6,813 of record CAZLWL010000094.1, on the reverse strand, counting down.
TCATCCTGAGCAGCCTCCCGAGGGGGGTAGAGTGTATCATCTCGAGTACCTCAGCGGCCGTGGGGTCGATTTCGACATCGAATTGCTCGCAGATGTTGTCTGCCGCCTGCTGTCTCAACTCAATATAGTTCTTAATGTCGAAGTCTGATGCATTCATAGATTTTACCTGGTTTTGCATTCGGTCAATTTGTGAGCTTTGGGTCATCGCTCTTGTCAGTTCCATGACCACTATATATTGTGTGCCCCTCAAATCCGTTATGAGGCCCTAACAATCCCTGCAGCACTAATATCGTCCCGCAGGAGCGAAAAACTTTAAAAAAGGGCTTAAGTTTTCTAACCACCGCAGCGGCAAGAAGTTAGGCTAATTCCGGTAAAAACGCCGCTTCCAGTATTGAAAACGGCTTCGCGGGAACACCCATTTTAACGGCTAAATTCACAAAAAATGAGCATTTGGGGAAATTGGGCAATACACAATATGTAGTAGTGGGGAAGATTTATTATTTTTTTCTTTTTTAGACGCAGATTTCGAGACTGTAGCATCTTTACAGAGTTCCCTGCTATCCTGTTTTTCGTTTTTCACCGTTTCTGCTCCAATGTAACGTACTTATACTCTTCTTCAGGCCAACGCTGTATGCCTCGCGATGCATATCAACGGCTATCCGTTGACTTATATGGTCCCTGGTTCGCACCCGGTATATGCTTTTCTGCATCTTACGATGTCGGCGGTTCGCACGCTCTACCGCAGCCATATTTCTTTCAACTAAACCTGTCCTGCTTGCCCTGCCTGCTCTGAGCCCGTCGAAGGGGGCACAGCCGAAGGATACGATTCACGAACCACGAGCGACGAGCCACGATTTCTTTCCGGCCACAAAACAGCTAAAACAAAATCAGTGTTAATCTGCGGAATCCGTGGTTAATAATACCAACCCCGCACTTGCCGTCAAACAGAAAATCTCTGAGTTCTCTGTCCGGCTGCGGCACGCTCCGCCGTGACGAGTGCCCTTGGTGGTTTAAACATTTTGACAGTTCAAAGTGATTTTTGTAGAATGATTAACATCGAAAGGACTGAATTATGTTTTCTGAGCGTTTACCCAATTAGAGGCTCATTGTATTTGCGCCAACCCCGTTAGAGACCCGAAGGAAAAGTCTCTAACGGGGTAAATGGGAAATCCCAGATAATAAGTCAAAAACAGGGATAAATCAGCCGCGGCGAGCCGCTGGCTCGACTGGTAGGTGACTGTCCCAGTATCTGTAAGGAAATAAGGCTAATGTTGGAGGACTGACATGAAAAACTTGCCAATGCCGAGGCTCGATGAAAATCGAGAATTACATGATTATCTCCTCAGATATTGCAGGATAAAAGAAGAACAAGTTTGGAATGATCCCACAGGGAAGCATAAAATCGGTTGCCTTGATTCCACTAATCCAGCTCATATAAAAGAACTTATGGATGGTAAAAAAGCAACACTTGCTGTGCATGACCCGCCATACAATTCGATAGCCTTTAAGCGAGAAAGTCTTGTTGACTTTATCCGATGGTGCGAGAGGTGGATAGATAATACTGATTTTGCGTTGACCGGAAACTGTTCTCTGTATGTTTGGCTTGGGGCCGCTCAGAATGACGGTTTTCAGCCGCTTCCGGACTTTATGATTATGATGCGCGAAAAGTCTTTCAAACCTCGCAGTTTCATAACTATGAGAAATCAACGCGGGTACGGTACGCAAAAGAACTGGATGGCCGTAAGGCAGGAACTGTTGTACTATGTTCAAGGAAATCCGGTTTTTAATGTTGATGCGGAATATACCGACATCCCGAAGATTCTGCGGGGTTACTATAAAGAGGTGAATGGAAGAAATACCGAGAACATGGAACGCAGTAAATCAGATAATATAAGGGCCGGGAATGTTTGGGTGGATATCCAACAGGTATTTTACCGGATGGAGGAGAATGTAAACGGTTGTTATGCCCAGAAACCTCTCAAGAGTTGCGAAAGAATTATCCTGGCCAGTTCTGAAGAGGGAGACACCGTAATAGATTTCTTTTGTCATTCTGGTACTACTTTGATTGCAGCAGAGATGCTTAACAGGAGTTGCTATACGATCGACATCGATCCTGTTTACTGTGAGATAGCTATCCGAAGACTTGAGCGTTTGAGAAGAACAGGTAAAACGGGTTGGCAAAATGGCAATCCATTTGAGGAGGAGTTAAGACTAAATGAGGCGCTAAAGAAACTGGCTGGTTTTGAAAACAGGGTTTTAGAAGAGCTGGAGCGGCATAGAGAAAACTTACAAGAAAGAATTAAGGCTTCGCAAGCAAGGGCATACTGCTAAATGAGAAGGAGTTTTAGTGTATGGCAGCTAAGAAGGCCGGCAAAAAGGGACAGTTGAGCTTTGCTTTCGAACAGAAAGCTGCCAAACGCGGGGCCACAGCCGCTAAGAAAGCTAAAACCAAAGCCAGGAAAAAATCCAGGGCAAAAAAGACCAAACCTTCAGAGCCAGGGACCTCTGCAAGGAAGAAGGCGACTCCAAAGAAATCGAAATCAAGTGCAAAACGCGCTTCCAGACGTTCTAAAGTGCGGGAGGCTGCGACGGCTGAATCGATGGCGGCCAAGCAGCGCGATATCAGCGTCAGCGAGTTTTTTGCGAAAAATCGGCACCTTTTGGGATTTGACAACCCTCGCAAAGCACTCTTGACGGCTGTGAAGGAGGCGGTTGACAACTCCCTTGATGCGTGCGATGAGGCCCACATCCTGCCGGAGGTGTCTATAACCATTAAGCCGGTAGCCGAGTCGGAGAACAAGTTTACGCTCAAGGTTACGGACAACGGGCCGGGGATAGTCAAAAAACAGGTTCCGAATATCTTCGCAAGACTTCTTTACGGCAGCAAGTTTCATACTCTCAAGATGAGTCGCGGCCAGCAGGGCATCGGCATAAGCGCGGCCGGCATGTACGGTTTGATTACCACGGGTGAGCCGGTGCAGATTATCACGCGGACCAGGGCGGGTGTGCCTGCGCAACATTACCATGTACAGATAGATACCACGAAGAATCGGCCGGAGGTGGTGTTGGATGAAGAGTGCGAGTTCGAGCTTGCAACCGGCACGAGTGTTACGATAATCTTAGAGGGTCGATATCAGAAGGGCAGGCAGTCGGTTGACGAATACATTTCGCAGACTGCGATGGCCAATCCGCATTCGACGATAGTCTATAACGCACCAGACGGTAAGATATACGAATATCCTCGGCAAAGCAGGGAGATGCCGTTTGTTCCGATTGAAATCAAGCCGCATCCTTACGGTGTGGAGGTCGGTGTTCTATACAAGATGGCAAGAGAAAGTGCGTGCAAAACCATTTCGGAGTTTCTTCGAACTGATTTTTCGCGTGTAAGCCCTCGTCTTGCAGAGGTGATTGCCAAGACGGCCAAGTTGTCTTTAAGGCTGAGGCCGAAGAAGATTACGCTGAAAGAAGTAGAGCGTTTGCATCAGGCCATTAATTCGACAAAGATTATGGCGCCATCGAGTGATTGTATTGGGCCGATAGGTGAAGAGAAGCTTCAAGAGGGTATGCGACGAGTCGTTGATGCCCGGTTCTATGCCAGTTGCAGCAGAAGGCCTTCGGTTTATCGTGGTAATCCGTTCCTGATTGAGGCGGCTTTGGCTTATGGAGCCAAGGGTGATGTTTCGGACGGTGAGCCGGGTAAGGAGCCGCTGATGCGCCTTACTCGTATTGCGAATCGTGTGCCGCTTCTTTATCAACAGTCGGGTTGCGCTATTTATAAGGCGGTTCTGGACACCAACTGGCGCAATTACGGACTGAGCCAGAGCAGGGGTGCGTTTCCGAGCGGACCGGTGACGCTGATGGTTCATATTGCGTCTGTATGGGTGCCGTTTACATCCGAGAGTAAAGAGGCAATCGCGCATTATCCCGAGATAATCAGGGAGATAAAATTAGCGGTTCAGGAGTGCGGCAGAAAACTTGGGATGTATGTCAGGCGCCAGAAGCGGATTAAGGCGGAGATGATAAAGCGGAGCTATATCGAGACTTATCTGCCTTATATTGGTGAGGCGCTGCAGGATATTCTAACGCTTAAGGACAGACAGGTTACCACGGTAGTGAAGAGATTGAAAACCACACTTGAAAAGTCACGGAAGATGTAAGGGGATAGAACTCGCAGTGGCAGCGGAACTTATAATCACCATAAGCGGCATGCGGGGGATAGTCGGCGAAAATCTGACGGCGGCTGTGGCGACCGAATACGGCTGCGCTTTTGGGACATTTTTGAATCGTAATTTCCGAGGCAGCGGCCCGAAGCAGTCGGGGTGCGTTGGCCGGGATTCGCGTCCTTCGGGGCAAATGCTGGCCAAGGCGGTGGCCGACGGCTTTTGCTCAGTCGGCGTCGATGTGGTTGACCTCGGCGTCGTTACCACGCCGGGCGTGGGGATTATGACAAGGCAGTTGAATTGCGCCGGCGGAGTTGTTATTACGGCCTCGCACAACCCGGCCGAGTATAACGGCATAAAACTTCTGTTGGGTAATGGCGTTGCGCCGCCTTCAAGGCTGGCTGAGCAGATAAAGAAAGTGTTTCTTGAAAGGGATTTTGAACTCGTCGGCCCAGCAAGTCGTGGGCGGATATCGCAAAACGACCAAACCGATGTGGTGCACATTGAAAAGGTGTTGGCTATTGTTGATAAAGTTGCAATTGCCGAGGCGAAGTTTAAGGTCGTACTGGACAGTATCAATGGAGCAGGGGGGCGAGTTTGCAGGAGACTGCTTGAAGAATTAGGCTGTGAAGTGGTAGCGATAAATGAGGAGCCGTCGGGATTATTCGCGCATGTGCCTGAGCCGACGAAGGAGAATTTGGTCGGGCTTTGCGATAAGGTCATCGAGGTTGGTGCTGATGTCGGTTTTGGTCTGGACCCTGACGGTGACCGGTTGGCAATAGTGGATGAGGCCGGCAGATATATTGGAGAGGAATACACACTCGCTCTGGCGGCGAAATATGTCTTCAGTAAACGTACTGGTAAGGCGGCAGCTAATCTTTCGACTTCAAGGATGATTGACGACATTGCTGCTGAGGCCGGTTGTAAGGTCATCCGCACAGCGGTCGGGGAGGCGAACGTGGCGGAGGCAATGATAGACAACGACTGTGTAATCGGGGGCGAAGGTAACGGCGGCGTGATTGACCTTCGGGTTGGGCCGGTGCGCGATAGTCTCGTGGGGATGGCGCTTGTGTTGGGGCTTATGACTGACACCGGCAGAAGTGTCGGTGCTCTTGCGGACGAGGTCGGCGGCTACTATATAAACAAAGTGAAGTTAGAAGCCGACAGAGCGCAGACAAAACTTGTTATCGAAGAGGCGAAAAAAACATTCACCGAGGCACGCGTTGATACAACGGATGGGGCGAGGTTTAATTTTGCCGACGGCTGGTTGCATATCCGCCCAAGCAATACGGAACCTGTAATGAGGGTGATAGTTGAAGCAAAGACGGAGGATTCAGCGCGAAAATATATCGATACCGTCATCAAAATTCTGAAAGAAGTACTCGGCTGATGGATATTGTAAAGACAGAAGGTGCGAACCGTCAGATCAGGCAGGTAACTTATCTGGGGATTGTTGCGAATATCGTACTGGCGGTTGTCAAGGCGGTGGTGGGGCTGACGGCCGGTTCAATGGCACTTGTGGCCGACAGCGCTCATTCCATTTCGGATATGGTTACAGATGTGGCTTTATTGCTTGGAGTTCACTTTGGCTCAAAAGAACCCGACCGGAAGCATCCTTACGGCCACGGCAGGATTGAGACGTTCTCGGAAGCGTTTATTGCTTTGGCTTTGATTATCGTCGGCGGAGTTCTCATTCAGCGAGCGTGTGTTGCCATTGCGAGGTTGCACTCGGCCCAAAGCGATCGCGGCGATGTAGGGTGGGCAGTAGCCTGGGTGGCGTTATTGTCGATTGCGGTCAAAGAGGTGCTGTATCGGATGACCAGAAAAGTTGCCGTCAAGACCAACAGCTCGGCGCTATACGCCAACGCCTGGCATCACCGCTCCGATGCGTATAGTTCGATTGCCGTTGCGATTGGTTTTATATCGTTGAAACTTGGTTACAACCATGGTGACCAGGTTGCAACAATTGCCGTTGGGCTGATGATAATCCTGGTAGGTGCCCGGATATTCGTGGGATGCCTGGAGGAGTTTTCAGAACGTGCGGCCGATTCGGTTACGCTTGAACAGATCGAGCAGATAATCGGTTCGGAGCCGAGGATTCGGCAGTGGCATAAGCTGCGGACGCGGAACGTGGGGAGGGAGCTTTTTGTCGATTTACATATTCTTGTAGATGCGCAATTAGATGTTACCGCAGCGCATGAAATAGCTGAGTCTTTGGAGGCAGCTATGCACAGTCGGCTCACTCGGCCGGTAAATATTACCGTGCATGTTGAACCGGACAGGCCGGAACTTAGAAAGTGACTACTGACGGTTCTTAGAGAATTGGCATTTGTCGTCTTTGATGCATGTCATGGTGAATTTGCCTTTCAGTATTCGGCCGGTTAGGTTTATTTCGATTTGGTCGTCGGTTTGGCTGGTGATTTCGTATGTGCCGACGTCGGCAATTTGGACGCGGCCTTTACCTTCATTTACCGGGCCTTCGTAGGTGAGAAATTTAAGAGTGTGGTCGAAGATCTTCACAGCTTCTGTGGGCTTATTGATGATTTCGTTGGGATTTATCCGGAGTCGCCAGGTTTGCAGTCTATCGCCTGATTCCAACATAAGGTCCCAGTGTACACTGCCTGCGGTGGTGTGCTGTTGTACTACGAATTTC
>CAZLWL010000093.1:4306-8564 GCA_964563335.1 uncultured Pirellulales bacterium | reverse complement strand
ATAACCGAGGCCAACATCTCCGACGCCATGCGCGACGTCCGCAAGGCCTTGCTCGCCGCTGACGTTAACTACAATGTAGTTAAGCAGTTCTGTAAAGATGTTACACAGGCTGCTCTCGGTGCGGAGGTCATAAAAAGTCTCCATCCAAGCCAGGTGATGGTAAAGATAGTCAATGACGAGCTAACAAGGCTCATGGGGCCGGTGGATACGCAGGTTTACTTTGTCTCACCCGGCCCGACGGTGATAATGTTGGCCGGTCTGCAGGGTGGCGGTAAGACCACCACGGCAGCAAAATTGGCCAAATACCTCGTCTCAAAGGGCAAAAACCCCCTCATGGTGGCCGATGACCTGCAAAGACCCGCGGCCATCGAACAGTTGATTACACTCGGTGAGCAACTGGAAATCCACGTCTATAGCGAGCAGATTAAAGATGCCGTAAAGGTCGCCAGAAACGGCGTAAAGCACGCAAAACAAAACGGTTACGATGTCGTGGTACTCGATACGGCAGGCCGGCTGCACATAGACGAAGAAATGATGACTGAGCTTGCCAATATCACCAAGGCCGTTACGCCCCATCAGATTTACCTTGTCTGCGATGCCATGACCGGCCAGGACGCGGTCAATTCAGCCAAAGAGTTCAATGACCGGCTCGAACTCGACGGCGTCATCCTCACCAAGCTCGACGGCGATGCCCGCGGAGGGGCCGCCCTCAGCGTAAAGGCCGTTACCGGAAAGCCCATCAAGTTTGTCGGCGTAGGCGAAAAACTCGACAAACTGGAAGAATTCCACCCCGACCGGATGACCGGCAGAATACTCGGTATGGGCGATGTCGTTACATTAGTCGAAAAGGCCCAAGAGCAGTTCGACGAAGAAGAAGTCATGAAAATGCAAAAGAAAATGGCCAAGGGCAGCTTCGGCTTCGATGACTTCCTCAAGCAGATGCAGGCCGTCAAGAAGATGGGCGGAATGACGGATATGCTCAAACTAATGCCCGGCATAGGCAAACAAATAGGCGACCTGGACGTTGACGACGGCGAAATCAACAAGATGGAGGGCATCGTCCATTCTATGACACTGGAAGAAAGGCGGAATCCTGATATAATAGACGCTTCACGCAGGAGGCGAATCTCAAGAGGCTCCGGCAGGGACCTTCAGGATGTCGCCGGTTTGATAAAGACATTTAAGCGCAGCCGGGATATGATGAAAAGCCTTAGCTCCGGCGGGATGGGCGGTTTCAAGAGCCTTTTCAGTGGTAAAACGGATATGTTCGGTGCCATGGCAGGCGGCGGCAGAAAAATAAAACAACGCTCGAAGCGAAAAAGAGTAATCAGAAGGAAAGGAAAGATAAAACGGCGGTAAACGACAAAAAATCGATAGACGCGTACATCCAAAAGCTGGCGGCTTTCGTTGATGACGATTACGGCAGGCGGATTCGCCGACAGTTCGCCGACATCCGCGGCTCAAGTGAGCTTGCCATGCTCCAGTCGCCGAGCGGCGTCGAATTGGAGCAGTTAAGAAAAGCTGTTGCCATAATGACACCCGGCGAAAAGCAGGCTGCCGAGGACCTGACCGACGAACAAATACGGAAAATCGCAAACGACGCCGGCATCGACTCCGCACTATTTTCGATTTTCATCAACGGCTATACCCTACATTGCAAACGAAAGGAGGAAACAAATGGCTATAACGCTCAAAAGACAATTAACGAATGAAGAAAAAGAGCGAGTATTGGAGGTACATGGTCGAACATGCTTTGCCACGGGCCATCCTATTTCAGATAATGCGCCAATTCATTTTGACCACATCAGGGCGTTCGCCGAGGGGGGCCAGAGCGAACTTGATAACATAGCCACAATGTGTGAGGCGCACAATAGAGCTAAGGGAACATTACCTCTTGAAGATTTCAGGGTACGACTAAGGTTGGAGGATTTTTTCAATCGTGCAGATGAGTTAACATTGCAGCACCTGTTAAGATATCTTAAAGAGAAGAATGACATTGATACATATGGTGAAACTGTATTGGTCGAAGAGGATGCTGGCCAAGTTCGCATCGAATCAAATGGGATCGGTAAATTATACGACTTGTACGAGTGCCCCCTCACAAATTGGAAATATTTCTATGCCACGCTGCCGGTAGCAATTTTGAACAGTGACGATGCTAGGGATGAGGCAAAAGGACTTCAGCCGCGGTACCTCATTTTCGACAAAGTGTTCAAAATGTATAGACACTTCCAGCACGCCCCCGTACTCCAGCCATCGATTGGACGTGTACACAAGAGTAAGATCCTCGTATTTGATGGCCAACATAAGATTGCAGCACTTCTCTGGACGGGGCGGAGAGTGTTTGAATGTAAAATTTATCTGAATCCTGACGTTCGAAAATTAAACCAAACAAACATTTCCGCACACGATAAGTTTTCACAAACAAGGTTCTATTCTTCAATAATGATTACGAAGCTTGGTAGCGAATTTGGGACGGATTTCGAAGAATACAAGAATCTGGAGAACGGAGAAATAAAGAGCGAAGCTGGATTTATGAAATACCTCGCTGCTAAGGACGCGACTACACGAGGAGAGCGCAACAGAAAGTTCAGGAGTTATTTGTATAACTCCGTGTTAAAAAATAAAGATAACCAGATAGCTCAATTTGTCTCTGCGAGCAACCGCAGCACAGACAATAAGCCGCTTACCATTGATATGCTGAGCAAGTCTATTTTCGCATGCTTTCTCTATCGAGAACCTGTTGAAGATAATATGGCAACTGAGGCTTATAAGAGGGCAAAGGAGATTGACCATGTGGTAGGTCTTATGAACGCTTTGTACGGTCTTGCGCTATGTAGATGGAACCCCAACGCGGGAAAAAACGATACAACCCAAAGAAAGTTGGTGCGCCTTTTCAGGTCTAAATCCATTATGGCGTGGGCTGAACTACTTAGAGATGCGATATGCGGGAAGTTGGATATCCAAGACGCTGAAGAACGAGCTCGACCGTTTTATAGAGAGTTTTCGGAAAGCGAACTTGCAAAAATCAAAGATGTGGTTGGACGGCTCGTCGATTGGAAAATGTGGAAATCGCCCCCAGACGATGCAATCGATCGTATTCTTGCAGACAATAAAAGTGCCATAAAAACCTAGTTTAAGGAACATGGTCTTACAACGGGATATCTAATGGGTGCACCTGAATAGAAAAAGTCACGGTGATATGCATTGAGTAACATCCAATCGATTTAAGGGAAGATAAACAAAGATGTAAAGAGCTAATGTTTCAGTTTGACGAGTACTGTAGACACCCACTTATTACGTTGTAAACGAGTTTCGTGATTTGCACAGGGCAAATCACGGAAATTAATCATAGAAAAACTGAAAGGAAGATGTAATGGCGGTAAAAATCAGAATGATGAGGATCGGTCGCAGACACAGGCCCTTTTTCAGGATCAACGCCATCGAAAGCCGCAATCAGCAAAAAGGCAGGGTCCTTGAAAAACTGGGCCACTACGACCCCATCGAAAAGGATGAAGACAAACAGGTCGTGCTCAACCTTGAGCGAGTAAAGCACTGGCTCGATGTCGGCGCCGTGCCCACCGACGCAGTTTCCCAGATTCTGCTTCGCCACGGCATAAAAACTAAGCACTATGAAGCTACAATCCAACGCAGACAAAGAGCCAAAGCGCACGCCCGCGCGACGGGCACACTCTTCACCAAGGCAGAGCGTGCCGCTGCCGACAAAGCCGAAACCGCTGAGCCTGTTGAAAGCACCGAACCTGTCGAAAGCGCCGAGCCCGCCAAAGCCGAAACCGCTGAGACGAACGAGGCTGCCAAGGCCGAAACGCCCGAGACTACTGAAAGTGTCAAGGCCGATGAAGGCGACAAAGCGGAAGCCGAAACCACCGAGACGCCAAAGGCCGAGGAATCCGCTGCTGTCAAAGCCGAAAGCACCGAGCCTGCCAAAGCCGAAACCGCTGAGCCTGTTGAAAGCACCGAACCTGTCGAAAGCGCCGAGCCAGCCAAAGCCGAAACCGCTGAGACGAACGAGGCTGCCAAAGCCGAAAGCACCGAACCTGTCGAAAACGCCGAGCCTGCCAAAGCCGAAACCGCTGAGACGAACGAGGCTGCCAAAGCCGAAAGCCCCGAGACCACTGAAAGTGGCAAGGCTGATGAAGACAACAAAGCGGAGGCCGAAACCACCGAGACAAGCAAGGCCGACGAGACCACTGAAAGTGACAAGGCCGACGAGACGACCAAGGCCGATGAAGGCGAC
>CAZLWL010000093.1:0-4206 GCA_964563335.1 uncultured Pirellulales bacterium | reverse complement strand
CGAGACCACTGAAAGTGACAAGGCCGACGAGACGACCAAGGCCGATGAAGGCGACAAAGCGGAAACTGAAGGTTAATCGCGAGCGATGAGAATCGATGTTCTTACACTCTTTGCGGAAATGTTCGAATCGCCGCTCGCTTTTTCGATATTGAAAAGGGCACAGGCCGCTGGTATCGTTGAAATCGTTCTTTCAAATATAAGAGATTTTGCCGGCGACAAATACAAAAAGGTCGACGACAAGCCATACGGCGGCGGCGCCGGAATGGTAATGATGCCCGGCCCGGTTTTTGACTGCTTCGAGCATGTTCAAAAACAGTCGGCCGAAAAGGGCAAGGTCATCCTGCTCTCGCCGCAGGGCAAGAAACTAAACCAGGCAATCGTACGCCGACTCAGCAAAGAAGAACGCCTCATCCTGATTGCCGGCCGATACGAGGGCTTCGACGAGAGGATTCGCATCGGACTAAGCGCAGAGCAAATATCGATAGGCGATTACATCCTCAGCGGCGGCGAACTGGCTGCGATGGTGTTGATCGATGCGGTGGTAAGGTTGCTCGAAGGCGCTCTCGGTGACGCCGGTTCCGCCGAAGACGACTCATTCAGCAACTCCCTGCTGGAATATCCGCAATATACAAGGCCCGAGGTCTTCCGGGGAATGAAGGTGCCTGAGATTCTATTGAGCGGCGACCACGGCAAAATCGCCGAGTGGCGAAAAAGGCAAAGAATTGAAAGAACAAAAAAATACAGGCCGGATTTACTTGACGAATCCGAACTTAAAGATAAAATAACGGACTCAAACTGACCTAAAAACAGTGTTAATATTGTCATCCCCGCGAAAGCGGGGACCCATAATCCGTGTCTAAAAACAAAAGAGAAACGGTGTTAATCCGTGTCTGAAACGAAACAGGAGATAAATTGTGAAAACCGAAATTTTAGATTCTGTAGAAAGCAAGAGCCTCAAAAAGAAGGTACCTTATTTCGAAATAGGCGACACAGTCGACGTGCACTGCAAGATTCAGGAAGGTAACAAGATCCGTACTCAGGTTTTTACAGGCACTGTGATTGCGCGCAAAGGCCGCGGGATAAACGAGACCTTTACCGTTCGGCGCGTTGTTGGGGACGAGGGAGTTGAAAGGACTTTTCCCCTGCACTCGCCGAACGTTCTTGATATCAGGCCGATTCGAAGCGGCAGGGCCAGACGTGCCAAACTCTACTATTTGAGAAAACGAACCGGCAAGCGCGTGAAGCTGTCTCAGCGCCACAGCGACCATACGGTAACCAACTGACCGGGGCGAAAATGTTGTTTCTGTTGCCTGGTAGAAGACGCAGGCTCTTGAAGGACCGCAGACTGCTTGGCCGGTGGGGTGAAAAACGCTGCGAGCGGTTTTTGAGACGCAAGGGCTTCACGACAATCGCCCGCAACTTTACTTGCAAACTGGGCGAGATTGATTTGATCGCGACCGACGGCAATGGCGCAATTGTTTTCGTCGAGGTCAGAACAAGGGCCGACGAAAGCTACACCCGGGCCCAGGAAACTGTTACACCGAAGAAACGGGGCAAACTAATTCGAACAGCGAAATACTTTTTGAAAACCTATAAAGTCAAGGACCGGCCCCTGCGCTTTGATGTTGTTGCCGTCGTGTTAGGACATAAAGGCCGCCCACGGATCAGACATTATGAAAATGCGTTTACGCCTTAGAAATCTTTTCATCATAACTGATGCTGTCAAGACGAGAGGTTCGGGTCTCGGTTATGGAACTGATTGACACACACACGCACCTGACCTTTCGAGAGTTGCAACGTGACCCGGAAGGGATTATTGCCCGCAGTAAAGCTGTCGGCGTCACCGGCTGGATAACCGTCGGCACAGACCGTGAGCAGATCGAGAAAGTCATAGCACTCGTGCCGAAATATGACAACATGTACGCCGCACTCGGCATTCATCCTCACCATGCAAAGGACGTATCGGGCCGGGACATTTCATTTCTGAAAACCGCCGCTCAAACCGACAAAGTCGTCGCTATCGGCGAAACGGGCCTGGATTTCCACTATACCTGCTCCGAAGCCGGGGAACAAAAAGAGGTATTTAAAGCACAACTTGAAATCGCAGCCGAACTTGCCCTTCCCGTCGTAGTGCATTCCAGAAATGCGTTTGACGACACTATGAAAATCCTCGATGAGTTCGCCGACACACTCAAAAACGTCGTAATTCACTGCTATAGCGGCTCAGCCGAGCAGGCCGGGATGATACTGGAAAAGGGTTACTATATCTCATTTACCGGCATCGTCACCTTCCAAAAGAACGTCGAAGCTACTGTTGAGGCCGCAAAGCTCGTCCCGCTCGACAGGATGATGATTGAGACGGATTGTCCCTATATTTCACCCGAGCCCGTGCGAAATCAGCGACCCTGTGAGCCGGCCTTCATGGTCCATACAGCAAGGAAACTGGCCGAGTTAAAAGATATGGATTTAGCCGATTTCGCCCGTGAGGTCACGGCGACCAGTAAATATTTTTTCAATTTGCCGTGACTTTTTGAAAAGATTGGGATATGATATCAATCCGAGGCCGAGAATTGACGAACAAGGGAGTTGGGTGACCTGGAAAGATATGGATTCAGAGCAGTGCGCCTGCGGCCCCGCTTAAACCCGCAAGCGTTTTTTCAATCTGCCACTACTTTCTGAAAGGATTTGGAAATGGCACCTGACGTCTTGGCTGTACTCATCGGCACATTTGAACTGATTGCCCTTTTTGTTCTTTTAGCGATGCCTGTCCTGTTGACCGTCTCGTATGTCGTACTCATCTCCAGGTTTAAGAAAAGCCGGCTCGACTTTCGCACCGAAGAAGCGAAGATCCTGAGTGAGCTTGCTCAACTTGAGGCCGAATCAGCGAGCAAACAGGCAAGCTACATGGCTTCCTCAGAAAGATGAGGTTTTTGAAGGGTATTTCCGGTTGCCCGTCTTGCGATAACGACTCGGTCGTTGTTCTGATTGTCTTTTTCGATTTTTACTTCGGCAAAGATGCCGGTTTGTTCAAGCAGTTCTCTGACAGCCCTACCCTGGGCGTAACCGATCTCAAGCATCAAGGCCGCATCCGGTTTTAGAAATTTATCGACTCTCTCTGCAATCCTGCGATAAATATCAAGGCCATCGGTGCCTGCATAAAGGGCGTGTTTCGGCTCATAGCCCCTTACATTTTTCTCCAATATCTCATATTCAGCTGAGTTGACATAAGGTGGATTGCAGACTATTAAATCGAATCGGCCATCATCAAGCGCATCGACAATGGGTCTGAATAAGTCGCCACATAATAACGTGACGCGCTCGGTCACGTTATGATTAGCTACGTTTTCGGCTGCTACGGCCAGGGCTGAGTCGCAAATATCGGTGGCAACGATATGGGCATTTGGGCAATTCTTTGCTATCGCAACGGCTATGCAAGCCGAGCCTGTGCACAGGTCGCAGACAAACTGTTTACCCTCGCGCTTGCGGATGAACTCAATCGCCCTTTCGACCAATAGCTCCGTCTCCGCGCGGGGAATCATGCAATCGGGGTTAACTTTTATATCTAACGAATAGAACTCGGTTCGGCCGGTCAGATACGCTAATGGCTCATGCTCACCGCAGCGTTTCACAAGCTCATGGAGCTTATCGAGATGATTTTGGCTGACAGTTTTATCGAATTGCGTATATAGATCGATACGCTTTACGCCCAGAACATAACTAAGGAGCAACTCCGCACTTAGCCTCGGCGAATCGATATTGTGTTCGGCAAAGTGGCCGGTTATCCAGTTAAGAAGCCTTTGTATCGTCCATGTCTGCATACTGAAATTATAACACGCCCAAACCGGCAATCCATACTTTACAAAGTAAAAAATCGGTATTTTGTTTTGCATTAAAGGCAATCACCTCTTTTAATAGTCCCATCGATGTCTTCGGCTATCTGTAAATTGGATGGTTTTCTGAGAGGATGACATGGGCCGAGTTATTACTATACCGGCATTTTCGGATAACTACATCTATCTGTATCGATACGACCAGGACAAAACCTCAATATGTCAAAATCAGCACCTCATGAACTCTTCGCCGAACTCCGACGACGAAAAGACGTTTTCTGATTCAGGACATCTGCCTGTTTCTTGATTTTCCGGGTCTAACTGAATATCCGCAAAGTAAACCATATTCACCACGAAGGGAATCAACTCACCACGA
>CAZLWL010000092.1:0-9067 GCA_964563335.1 uncultured Pirellulales bacterium | reverse complement strand
AACGGGAAAATTCAACTGTGAGCACTATACCGACGCCGGGAATTTGTTCTAATTCTTGTAAGCCGGATGATTCCATAGAAAGGTGCCTCAGATATTATTGGCCAAATACAATTCACTAATCACGAACTTACCAGCCGCGGCGGTTGTCGGCCCCAGTTGTTAGCTGGTTCCCCACACCAAATTGCGGCATTCGCCTATTTCTTGCCGGGCAAGTGTAATTATACTTTTTTTGGCGGGAACTGCAAGGAAAAAAGACGGCGTTTAGCGTACAGAGGCGAGAGGCGTATCTCGTATTTCGTTGGTGGAACGCTTCGCCTGCCGCGGCGAGCCCACGGCACGACGGGCGGGCTTGATTAGTCGCTCGTGGCTCGTTACTCGATACCGGAGTACTGAAGACGGACGACGGAAAACAGGCGATGGATAGGAATGACAGACAAACGCAAAGTTCAAAATGCAAAGTGTAAAACTTAGGAATGGCTGCGCCATAACTATTTTTTCCTGGATTCCGGATCAAGTCCGGAATGACATAGTGGTGCGATTCATCGCACCCTACATTTACTTTCGCTACACTCCTGGCAATGAAAAACCACCCTTTTACTTGTAAAAGGGTAAAACTCAAAAAGAGGACCATCCGGCGAACCGGCCCTGTCATTCCAGACAGTCCGGGTCAAGTAGGTCGCCGCACTGAAGCCATTCGGAAACCAGAAGGACAAAGTCCTGCAGGTCGATAAAACAATCGCAGTTCAAATCGTAAGCCAAGGCGCATTGGTATATGGTGAACACGCCGTCACTTGTATCGTTCACATTATGATTTTCCGCTTCGCTGACGCGCACGAGACACTGGGTCGAATTTGCATCGGTTACTTCCCACTCATACAGGGCGGTGTTCGGTGCTGTGTCGATCACTACCCACTGGCCACCGGCGTTAGGGGAATACTCGATGAGTACATTCTCGATTACTCCGGTATTGTCCCAGGTAACATCCACACAACCTGCAATCAGGCGCTCGCCGCCGTTGGGCGACAGAAGTGAAATAGACGCAGAGGTAGTTCCAGCTAACTCGATATTGTCTAACTTAAAGAAACCGCCGGATTCAGTGCCACGATTCAGGTCACGAACCCGAAACTGAACAATCGACTTGTTTTCAATAGCAGTCAATAGCCCCAAATCATAGCTGAATTCGTGCCAGGCAGCATCACGTATCATCAAGTGATTACTTAATATCGGTAGCCAGGCGCCTGCACCGCCGACCCTGTAGTCAAAATCAAAGCTCTCCGGTCCCAGATCATCTATAGTATTTTCGGAGTTATAATCCCACCTGATTACCATGTCCTGCCAGTTTATCGTGTTGATTGTCACCGACCACTCCGAGTCCGCTGTAACATTATCCCACGCACCCGCCCTGCCTACCGGGTGGTACGTGCCCTCCGCATCGGTATAGTCGATCCCTTCTTTGCCGTTGGCATCCAGCTCACCGCCGAACAAGACCAACATAGGTGTGCCGATGACGTACTCGGTTGTCGGATCCACAGTGTAACTGACCGTGTCCGGGCCGAAACCCCAGATTACCATCAAATCCGCCCTTGCCGCACCGGCCAGCCATAGACCAACGCTGCACAACAGTATGGCACCTACAGGTACTGATTTCCCTCTCACTTTCTGCTCCTTGCGCACAAATTCCCATTACAATTTTCAGATATAATTTTACAATAAAAAGGCAGAAAATTCAAGCAAAATCCAGCAAAACCGCCAAATTAAGTCTTATTGCTCCCATTTCCAGCCCGCCTCCTGCCCTTATCGGAGCTTGGCCCTGCCCTCCATAAAGGCGCCACTCATGCAACTTACACCAGCAACAACTTAAATCAAATTGACACTGAGGGCGCCGTGCCGCGACACGGGAACGGCTTAGGCTCTGCCGTTGCGCTATCTGACGAAAACGGCGATATTGTCGAAGGGAATTGAATGCCGGATAAGAATATTGAAATCAAACTTGATGTTTCGGGAAAGTACAATGAGGTTTGTTGGGCACACCTGCCACCAGTTGTACATGGCGTTTCGAGCTTCCCAATAAAAAAAGCGGTTAGGGCTTTCTGAAAATGGAGGGTCTGCGCGGAGCAACCCAGGAAGGACAATAATCCGGGTTTTTTACTCTGTAGAAAACCTAATAGATGTCATTCTGAGTCCCGATTTATCGGGACGAAGAATCTCAATCCTTCAACTATTGTCATTCTGAGGCGAAGCCGAAGAATCTCAATCCATCGTACGTCCCAGATTCTTCAGAATGACAATTTTCAGACCTTTTCTACAGAGCGGGATTTTCAAATTTCCCACACGCTTAGAGTCCGTCTATAGCGGCCGAGAGCGGCCAAGAAGTCAATTCTATCGTTCATCGGGCTTAATATCGGTCTGTCTGGACCTTGCCGAGTGGGGAACTTTGCCGGCTACGGACTTTCTAAAAAAGTGTGAGTAATTGCAGCGTTTGGCGCATAATAGTTAATGGAAGCCGGCAATAGATGAGGAATTCGGCAAGTGGCTGATAAGTTAGAACAACCAGGTTCGAAAGTGGCCCAAACGGACAGCCCCGGCGCGCCGGGGTGGCGCGAGATGCTTGGGCGCGGTATACCGCGAATATACAGGATGTTTATGAGGCGCTGGCCGAATCCGTCACTTGCCGAAGAACTGGTCCAGAAGACGGTTTTTGATGCGGTGAGGGGACGCGCCAGCCACGACCCGGCCCGGGGCAGCTTCGAGAACTGGTTGATGGCGATTGCCCGCAATAATTTTGCATCTGAGATGAGACAGCGGGCGACGCGGCCGAGTATGGATGGTGATATTGCCGGTTATCTGGAAGCGATTGATTCTGAGCCGCTGCCGGACGAAGTGCTCGAAAAGAAGGAAACAGCCCGGATTGTTCGGCGGGCGATGGATGATTTGGAAAGTAAAGAGCGGGATGTGCTGAGGGGTAAATATATTGATGACCTTTCGGCACGGGCGATAGCCCAAAAGATGCAAACGACGGAAAAGGCTGTGCACAGCTTATTGTATCGCGCAAGGAATTCGTTGCGCAAGAAACTGAAGGACATAAGGGCCTCTTAATGATGAGGTGCGGAAATCATGAAGAAGAAAGATAACAATTTGGAAAAGAATATCTCGCGGCTGGTCAAGCTGACGGCCGATTCCGATAAGCCCAGCGAGGCATTTACGGAATCACTGATAGATGAAGCATTACAAGAGCTTGAGCACGGCGGTCAAGGCCGGACGCGAGAGGGAAGGACGATAGATATGAAAGTTACATTCAAGACATTAGGGTGGGCGGCGGTGATTCTCGTCGCCTGCGGCGTGGTGTTCAGCATAGTTATGCATTTAAATGAACCGGATCGGCCAGGCCCCGGACAGGTTGTAAAACATGCACCGGCGCCATCTGATGAAGTCTTAAAGCCTGATGTACCCAAATCAGCAAGAGGCTCGAAACCTGCCAAGCTTGAATATACACAGGTTGGGAAGGAACCAGTTGCAACAGCATCGCGGGCGGACAAATCGGTTAGGGCCCCTGCTGATGAGATTAAGTATGTTGATGCTGTTACGAAATTTGGCGACATTAAGCAACCTGCTGACTCTTTCAAATTGAGAGAACTTAGCAAGATTGCCGGAAGGCTTGATAGCGAACAAGCGGCCGTGAGGGGAACCCGGGGATTGATGGCACGTAAGGCAGGAGAGGCGGGACGATTGAAATCCCTGGGTTATCTGGCTGAGGCCCCTGCGGCAGGTGGTAAGTTAAGGGTTTGCTACCCCTTCAAGCCGGAAGCAGGGCCGGGTTATCCTATGGCGCACGGTGGGACTACGCCGCCGAACGGTGAGGATGTGGACGCGATGTTCTTTAAGAATTATGGCGTGAATCCTTTTATTGACACCGAGGATGACCATCTTTCCACTTTTGCCACGGATGTCGATACGGGAAGCTATACAGTCTGCCGAGGGTACCTGCAGGATGGGCACCTGCCGCCTGATGAGGCGGTTCGGGTTGAGGAGTTTGTCAATTACTTCGATTACGGCTACGCGGCGCCGCAGGAAGATGTGTTTGCAGTGTATGCGTCCGCTGCGCCGTGGAAGTTCGGCGAAGGTCGCAAGAACAGCTACCTTCTGCGATTGGCACTTAAGGCACAACAAATAAGCGAAGAAAATCGCAAGCCCGCAATACTGACGTTTGTGATTGATGTGTCCGGCTCGATGAACCGTGAGAACAGATTAGGCCTCGTTAAGAAGTGCCTGCGGATGCTTGTCAGGCAACTAAAGCCCGAAGACAGAATCGGCATCGCGGTGTATGGCTCGCGCGGCAGGAAAGTGATGGGCCACAAAGGCCTCGATGAGAAGGACGAGATTTTGGCGACAATTGAATCACTGCACGCCGGGGGTTCAACGTATGCTGAAGAGGGAATTCGCATCGGTTATGAAATGGCGGACAAGGCCTATAAGAAAGGATATATCAACCGCGTCATCCTTTGCTCCGATGGGGTCGCCAACGTCGGGCAGACAGGTGCGGATGATATTCTCGAAGTGATTAAGAAAAAGGCCGCCAAAGGCGTTACGCTTTCTTCGTTAGGCTTCGGGATGGGCAATTACAACGATGTACTTTTGGAACGGTTGGGCGATAAGGGCAACGGCTACTACGCCTATATCGATACGATTGCCGAGGCCAAGCGACTGTTTGAAGAGAACCTCACGGGTACTCTGCAGGTGGTGGCCAGAGACGTGAAGGTGCAGGTCGATTTCAATCCTGATGTTGTTCGCAGCTACCGGCTGATTGGCTATGAGAACCGCGATGTGCCAGACGAGAAGTTCCGCGATGATAAGTACGACGGCGGTGAAGTGGGCGCAGGACATTCGGTGACGGCCCTTTACGAGCTGAAGCTGTGGCCGGGCAAAAGCGGGACGTGTGCTACCACATACGTCCGCTACAAGGACCCTGATACAAGGGCGGTAACGGAGTTCAAGAGTTCAATCGCCACAGACCAGTTCAACGAGAGTTTTGGCGAATCAAGCGATGAGTTTGCCCTGGCGGCAACGGTTGGCGAATTCGCCGAGATTCTTCGCAAGAGTTACTGGGCCAGGGGAGCGAAGCTGGATACGGTCTTAGAGCGCGCCCGGAAGCTCAGCGACCAGTTCAAAGCCGATACCGACGTGATTGAATTAGTGGATTTAATCTCCAAGGCCAAAAACCTGATGAAAGAAACCCAAAAGGAGTCTACTGGCAACGATGACAATCCAGACCTCCCTGAGTAAGGGCAAACAATAAAACAAGTTGAAAGGAGCATAACTATGTTGCAAGAGAAACACAAACTATTTGTTCTATTGACCCTGATGGGTCTGTGGTTGTTTCCCTCGACTCTTGTAGCATTGATTAGTGTAAACGAGAGAAATGAACCTATCACAAATAAAGGCTGGCCAACCGGCTCTGAGGAAGTGGCAAATTTACCCAGCCGGCTCAGATATATGGAGGGGCCTCCTTTCGGCGGTGGCCAGTACTACTTTGAGTACAACTGCAAAGATACGGCCGAGTTCAATAATGCCTTGCAGAAGTTCGGCGCGATCCGAGTCCCCAGAATGTCGAGGCTATCCTCATCCTTTGACGGCCAAAGAACCTGGATCATGGATAATAGGTCTCTGCTGCTCGTTGTGCATGATTGGGTAAAGGAGCCTTGGCCAGGGTGGCATAACAAAGAGGCAGACAAGGATAAAAAAAGCATTGATTGGACCTTCACAATTTGGGTCCCCGAGAGATTCCACAGTCTTTACAGCGATCGTAAGAGCACTTTCTTTTCCGATGAACCCCTCTTTAACCAGCCTGTGCCACTGCCGCGCATTGATGTTTATCTCGGTGGTGACAGTCCGATCGTTTGGAAGGAGGTAGAGGTTCCGTCCAATGTCAGGCTGATCGACACACGTGCAGAAGTATCGCCGGTGAATGTGGATGAAGGTGGCGTTATGAGAGGGGGTGTTTTCGATATGGCCACGCATCAGGTGATTGCCAGTGCTGATGTTATCCTTGTTAAACTAACCGAGCCGCGCAACTGGAAGGAAACAACCCGAACGAAAACAGACAAGAGAGGTTTTTTCGTGCTCCAGGCCATTCCTAAAGGATATTATGAAATCCACATTAGTGCAGACGGCTACGCTGATCGAAACGTCGATGTTTTTTACAACCGCAACGGACACACTTATCATGAATTTGATACATTTCTGGTAAAAGAGGCATCATGCCGGGGTGTTGTCCAGGATAAAGAAGGAAACCCAATTCCTGGTGTCAATGTCTACGCTCATAATATTCTTGGCATCGATGGCTTGGGCTATCAATGCGTGCCTAAGCCTTCCGCGACAACGGATGAGGAAGGATTCTTTGAGTTGCAATCTCTTCCCGAAGGCCTCACTCAAATAAGATGCCAGGCCCCATCGCTGCATCAGGAGACATCCATCTTCGATATATACAAGGTTTCTACAAAACCGTGGGATAAACCCGAGGACATCAAGATTGTGATGAGCGGTACGGGCTTGGTATACGGGAAGGTCGTCGGCATTGATGGCAAGCCGCCAAAGCGAGCGTTCATCGCAGAAATTGAACCCAAGGGCGGTAATAAAATTGGCAGCTGGAGTAGCTCTATGTACTGCAAGGAGGACGGCAGTTTCGAGTTCAAAGGTGTGC
Source organism: uncultured Pirellulales bacterium (assembly GCA_964563335.1). GTDB lineage: Bacteria > Planctomycetota > Phycisphaerae > Sedimentisphaerales > Anaerohalosphaeraceae > QNBT01. The sequence continues at coordinate 2,370 of CAZLWL010000092.1, read as the reverse complement.
CTCCAGGAGAATACATTGTCATCGCCAGGCTGAGGCGCGAGGCAGAAGCCTTACCACCCAAGCTGGTAACGATTACGGTTGGCAAAACTGTAGAGCTTGAGTTTGTCAGCAACTAAGGAAGCATCAAAGCTTACGAAAGAAATGTCAGTAACATGCCGTATGGCCCGTCGATTGGCGGGCCTTTTTTATTTTTTGGCGTTTCTTTCTTCTTTCGGTCTGGTTTTCCATCGGCGGTGGAGCCACCAGTATTGGGTAGGGTCTTTTCTGATAAAGTCCTCGGTGGCCTTTACATACTCTTGCGTGATCCACTTCAGGGGGTCGTCCTTGTCGGCCCATTCAGCGGGCATAATGAGTCGGGGGCATTCTATCTCGAAGAAGAATCGATTTCCCACCCTGCGGCAGCCCGCAACGCCGATGGGCATATTATGTTGCATTGCAATAAGGCCGATGCTTTTATATGTACTTGCTTTGCGACCGAAGAAATCAACGAAGATGCCCTTTTTGCCGGCATTCTGGTCGGCGATGAAGCAGAGGCTTGCCCCTGCCGCGGCGATGGATTCCATCTGCTCGACTGCACCCTTTTTGTCGATTATCCTCTGGCCGGTGCGCTTACGGACCCGCTCAAGATAGTTGTTAATAAACTTATTGTCTAAGGGTCTTGCGATGCTGTAAACCTCGAAGCCGAAAAGGGCTAACAAGTAGCCCATAATCTCGAAGTTTCCATAATGACATGCGACCCAAAGCACCCCCTGGCCGCCCTGCATCATCCACTTGGCCCGTTCGATGTTTATGTATGTGGAGTACTGGTCCCAGTTGTCGCGCTTAACGAGGCGAGGGGTAAACAGGATATCGATAACCAGCATTACTATTTGCTCAAAGGAGCGTCTGCCGGTCTCGATGAGCCACTGCTCATCCTTATCGCAAAAGCCGGCTCGCAGGTTGTCAAGAGCACGCCGGCGGCCTCGGTGGTAGTGCTTCCACATTTTTCTGCCAAGAAAGCAGGCAAAACGCAGGTTTGTTTCGACACTGAACCTGTACATTATGAAAAGTGCGACCCGCAGCGCAGCATATGCCAGCCAATCGAATACAGGATTGGGCCTTTTCTTCTTCCTTCGTTTTTTGGACGTCTGCGGCACAGCAGGTAATTTTCCATTTTTCATTTTCTATTTTCTACTTTATTATCTATTGTTCTATGGTTCTGTCAAGTATTCGTGCCATGGCCAGTTAAGCACTGATAGCCGAGCGTGTGTTCATTTCCCGGTCATTCCATACAGTCGTAGGAGCCTCTGAACAAGTCGATATGTACAAAGTTTGTCTCTGATCTAAGACCCCAGGCATAGGGCTCTGATCCTGTTATAATGAGCATACCTTCATACGGGGTCACACCAAGAGGCTCTGCACAAATATTGTTTTGCCGGATGAAAGCGGCTTTATGCTTCAGCCAACTGTTCGACGAACTTGGGCTCCGCGAGGACAAACTCCCATCCATTACAGTTGGGACCGCCGAGACCGACTCTCGGCCATCTCCGCGATTCAATTTACACTCCGAATTCGTCTTTAATGTCCATTGTTGAATACACCGGAGCGGACTTCGGCATTAGAGGTGACGGTGAAAGTGCAATCGTTGCACTTATGCGCGAATTGCGCCAAGGACGGCGATTCGACCAGGTTCCAGGTCTTATCTGGCGAGAGGATGGGCAAATCCGTCGAAACATGCCGGCCTGGCCGGAACAAATATCTCTGGCTACATCACGCGACACTATCGACAACCTGGCCTACTTTCAGCAAGGTGGGCAATGTGGAATAGAGACCAAGCGCGGTTGTAACCGGAGTTGCATTTACTGTGCCGACCCAATAGCCGGCGATCAAAGGTTCTTTGAGCCCGCCATAGAAGTAGAGCAGGAGAAAACTGGAGGGGGTAACCCGACTGATTACAATTACAACCAGAACTTACCTCTGATACAGGCGATTAAGGAGGGTGCACGGGGGGCCTACTGGGATATATTGCGGCAGATGCGCGACTGAGGTTCCAGGCATGTTTAAGGTTTGTGCATCAAGCCGGAAGGAGAGCGAGAACAGACACGACTAATTGGTTGCTGAAGGGCAATTATTACATTGTTGTTCTACTCATGCCGATTGCTTTTATTAGGCGATTGGCGTTTCAAACCTAATCTTCTTGCAACATTGGAGCGCCTGATGTACAGTGTTGAGCACACAAGGCGACATCAAACAAAATCTGATGGTTGATGGTATTTCGAAATGTCATCCAAGCAGAGGTTGTGGAGAGGTGTCCGAGTGGCTTAAGGAGCCGGTTTCGAAAACCGGTGTGCTCTTTGGAGTACCGCGGGTTCGAATCCCGCCCTCTCCGTT
>CAZLWL010000091.1:0-9186 GCA_964563335.1 uncultured Pirellulales bacterium | reverse complement strand
GTGTTGTTGGCCGCGGTTTTTTTTCTTGCGGTCAGGAGGCATTTTAACCACGATGAGTTTCAGCATATTCATACTGCGTGGAAGATATTGAACGGTGAAAAGATTTATGTGGATTTCTTCCAGAACCATCATCCTTTCTTTTATTATGTACTCGCTGGCATAATAGCGGTTTTCGGTGAAAATGTTACCACTATACTTGCTATGCGAATATTCTCTTTTCTAATGTTGCTTTTGATAATTCTTACTGCATATTGCCTTTCTGAAAGGATATTTAAAAACAGGCAGATAAGTCTGATTGCCATACTCCTACTGGCTGCGACAATGATATTTGTGGACCTGGCAATTGAGATTAGGCCTGACGTTCCGCAAACATTGTTCGGCCTCGTTTCGATACTATGGCTGTTTACCTATTTGGAGAACAAGCAGACGCGATATTTAATATTGAGTTCAGTTTTTATGGCTATATCGTTTCTTGTCCTGCAAAAAGCTGTATTTACAGTATTGCTGGTCGGTATATTTCTGCTCATAAGTGCATATAAAAAATATATTCAGTGGCGTGCGGTATTCATCTATGGTGCCGCAGGAATCTTGACGGTGGCGCCTTACTATGTTTACCTGCTTTACAGCGGCAGTCTGTCGGCGTATTTTACCTTCAATTGGCTGATAAACATGAAATGGGCATACAGTTTTACCGCGTTTACTGCATTAGGCTACATCCTGCGAACCAGTACGTTGCTCGTAATATTCTATATCTGGGGGCTGTTGAAGTTTACCAAAACTGTTGTTGAAATACGTTTAGGTTGGCTTTCTCTGGGTCTGTTAGCTTCCAATTTTCTTATTCGTTGCCCATACAAACAAAGCTTCATGATATCAATACCTTTTATGGTTATTATAGCCGCAAACGCAATGTACTCGCTATTTAAGGAGAGACAAAAGCTGCTGGCTGTCGTGTTGCTTATTGCGGTTGCAATGTCATCTATTTTTATTTTCAACAGATTTAAAAAGGATAATGTTCAATCCATAGAAATGATTGAGTATGTTTTAAGTATCACCGAACCCGCCGATTATGTCTATGATGGCAATGCTGCATTCAATCTTTTCAGAAAGGATATCGATTTCTTCTGGTTCGCGGTTCAAACCACCCCACCCAAATATGGAGCACTTGTGACCTATCGGACAATTGCCGAATATCACTATGATATTTATGAACTGATTGAAAAGTTCAAGCCTAAAGTTATCTCGGATTTTGAGGTCGATATACAAAATGAAATAATAGCGAATCATTATGTGCCGTCAAAGCGTTACGAAGGTTTATTAATTAGAAATGATGGCAAGAGATGAAATTACTTATCCTGACAAATTAATATCAGGCGATAATATATATGACAAAGACGTATTGGAATAATAAAAAGGTATTGGTTGCCGGCGGAGCTGGGTTCATCGGGTCTTATCTTGTTGAATTGCTCATTGACGATGGCGCAAAAGTAACTGTCGCCGACAATCTCTCCCAAGGATGCCTGGAGAACCTAACCGGCGTTATGGACGAAATCTCCTTTTACAATGTAGATTTACGATACTTAAGCCGATGTGAGCAAGTTTGCTCTGGTCAAAACATTGTATTGAACCTGGCTGCACCTGCTTTCGGGGTCGAATACAGTATGAACCATCATGGCGAAATGCTGACTGATGTCACAACTATTGGTTTTAACCTCCTGGAAGAGGCAAGGCAACAGAACATCCGACGTTTTCTTGTTGTCAGTAGTTCTTGCGTATATCCTGACGACGCTGATGTGCCCACCAAAGAAAACGAGGCGATTCGGGGTGTTCCGGAGACAGTCAACAGAGGGTATGGATGGGGAAAGCGAATGGTCGAACTGCAGGGACAATACTACGCACGAGAATACGACATGGAAGTTGCAATCGCTCGGCCATTCAATGCCTACGGGCCAAGAGAATCATTTGAACCTGAGAAAGCCCACGTCATGCCCACGCTGATTCAAAAAGTCTTGAATGGTGATGACCCGATCATTGTTTGGGGTAGCGGAAACCAAACCCGTAGTTTTGTGCATGGCAAAGACTCGGCTTTGGCGCTAAAGCTTATCACCGAGCATTATGCTACCGCCGACCCAGTCAATGTGGGACATGACCGCGAAACTACGATCCGCGAACTCATCGAGCGTATTCTAAAAGCTACAGGCAGGAATCCGAAATTTGTGTTCGATACCACCAGGCCGGAGGGTGCAAAAAGGAAATCTGCTGATGTTACAAAACTCAGAGAGGTGACCCACGGCTTTACTCCGCAAATCAATTTGGATGAAGGTCTGGAAGAGATGATTTCGTATTTCAGGGGTACATTTCTCCAAGGATAGATTATAGGCACGCAGTTCGATACAATTATAAAGAAATCTTAAAACAGAAGAAGCTGACAAAATGAATCTTCTTATATTAAGTAATAACCTAAATCGTGCAGGTTTCAGACAACGAATTGCAGTTTACCTTGACACTCTGCGGACAAATGGCATAGACTGTGAGGTTGTCAAACTGCCGTCCGGCTGTTTAGCACGACGAAAGCTGTTTAAGCGAGCAGAAGAATTCGATGGAGTTTTGCTTCATAAAAAAGGGTTGAATCCCTTCGATGCTATGTGGTTACGTCGGTACAGCAAAAAACTTATCTATCATTTTGACGATGCCATAATGTATAGCGATAAAACTCCTGAGCGTAACAGCCGAGCACACTTCATACCCTTTCGTAGAAGTGTCAAACTGGCTGATATGGTCATAGCCGGCAGTTCTTATCTTGCTAAACACGCGCATCAATTCAATCCTAACGTTGAGATTCTTCCGACAGGTATAAAGGTTAGTGACTATAGGTTTCATCGTCCTCCTGAAGATGACGATAGAATCCGGCTTGTATGGATAGGCAGCCGCAGCACACTTAAGTATCTTAGGGAAATCAAGTCCGCCCTTGAAGAAATCGGAAAACAGTTTGATAACGTTATTCTGCGATTGATATGTGATGATTTCTTTGATTTGCAGAATATGCCCATGGAAAAACTCTTATGGTCTGAGGAAACGCGGGCTATTAATTTGGCTTCGAGCCATATAGGTCTTGCGCCATTGCCAAGCAACCGATTTACAGAGGGTAAATGCAGCTTCAAGGTGCTGGAATACGCCTGTGTTTCTCTGCCGGTGGTCGCCTCTCCGGTGGGAACAAACTCAGATTACGTCTGCGATAATGTTACCGGTTTTTTCGCCAAGGATATCAGCCAGTGGATTGACAGAATCAGTCAACTGGTCACTGATGCTCCGTTAAGAAGAAAAATGGGCCAGCAGGGGCGCATCCATGCCGAAAGGTTTGATGTAGGTGTGATTGGGAAACAGATGGTTGAATTCATCGTGAAATGTCTTCAGCAGGATGTATCGGTGAGGTAATAATGATTTGGAAGAAGCACTTTACGAAAGGAAAGATATGGCGAGCCGGTTCAGTTCGTTTATTAAAAAAAAGCTTCTTGGAAAAGATAACAACTTGGTTTCGCTTGATGAGCCTTACGAAGTCATGCGCCGCCTTTTGAAAGGCCAGCAGGTAACAGATATTATCGATGCAGGCGCAAGCGATGGCCGAATATCAAAAAGGCTGCTTCGAAAGTTTCCAGCCGCTCACGTTCATGCCTTTGAGCCTAACCCCCTTTATACCGAAACGCTCAAACAATACGCAAAAGACGATCCCAGATTTCATCCACAGTTTGTGGCATTATCCGACCACGAGGGCAGTGCGGATCTTTATGTGACTGAATCCCCCGGATGCACATCTCTTTTTGCACCGGCAAAACGCCTAAAAGAAATAAGTCCGCAGGGTGCATCTGTGAAAACTTTAGAGAAAGTTGAGCTTGTTACAATCGATAAATGGGCAGCACGCAATGGCGAACCCGCCATCCAGTTGATGAAACTTGACATTCAAGCGGGGGAACTGAAAGCACTTCGCGGTGCGGTTGGCGTACTCCAGAGCTCAACGCTCCTGGTGTACACAGAAATATGGTTTAACCCTGTATACAATGGCGGTGCTATTTACAGTGAGATTGATTTGTTTCTCCGGGAACACGGATTTGTATTGTATGATATTTTTAAGCCTAAATATAACCCCAAAGGACTAATCCAGTGGGGGAACGCGATTTTTTTGAACACCAAACGGCTCGGGATGTAAAATTCCGAATATTACTTGCCGTTTAGTCAGCTATTTTTGCATGCGGTTGGTATATGTACCGGTCTACGTTTTTTATTTTATATCCGCATGATAGGTTTGCAGCGGCTTTACCCGGCTTGTTCCCTGCTGAAAGGCTTCTATTCCTTTGGCCGCAGCCATCGCTGCAGCTATCGTGGTTATGTATGGCACCTTGTAATTTATTGCTGTTTTGCGAATGTATGAATCGTCATGCTGGCTTAATCTTCCACTCGGCGTGTTTATCACAAGCTGAATTTCATTGTTTTTGATGGCATCAGCTATATTCGGTCGGCCTTCGTGCATCTTGCGGATGAGTTCCGTTTCTATCTGCCGGCTATCAAAAAACTTTTTGGTGCCTTCCGTGGCCTTTATTTTGAATCCCAGTTCGCGAAACTTTTTGGCAACCTCAAGACCAGAGGACTTGTCCGGGTCTGCAATCGTAATCAGAACGGTACCGGCTGAGGGCAATGTCTGCCGGGCCGCTTCCTGGGCCTTGTAGAAAGCAAGGCCGAATGAGTCCGCCATGCCCAAGACTTCGCCGGTGGACCGCATCTCCGGGCCAAGCAGCGGGTCAACTTCAGGGAACATGTTAAAGGGAAACACCGCTTCCTTAACACCGAAGTATGGAATCGATTTGGCTTTGAGATTCAACTCGGAAAGTTTTTTGCCTAACATAAGTTGCGTTGCAATTCGTGCCATCGAGACATTACATACCTTTGAGACTATAGGTACCGTGCGGGAGGCCCTTGGGTTCGCTTCAAGGATATAAACCGTATCGTTTGCTATTGCGTACTGGATATTCATCAGGCCGACGACATTAAGCTCCGTCGCGATCTTCTTGGTGTATTCGTTTATGGTTTTGATGTGTTGGCGCCGGATGGAGATGGGGGGAATCACACAGGCGGAATCGCCGGAGTGGATGCCGGCAAGCTCGATATGTTCCATCACGGCCGGGACAAAGGCATCGGTGCCGTCGGCGACGGCGTCGGCCTCCGCCTCGGTGGCATTTTCAAGAAATTTATCAATCAGTATGGGTCTTTCAGGGGATACGCCCACGGCTGTAGCTACGTAGTGCTTCAGCATATCGATGTCATGGACGACTTCCATTGCCCGGCCTCCCAAAACGTATGACGGACGCACCATCAGTGGATACCCTATCCTTTTGGCAATTTTAGCGGCCTGCTCGAAGTTGCTGGCCATACCGGACTCAGGCTGTGGGATACCGAGTTTTCTCATAACCTTTCTGAAGCGGTCACGGTCTTCGGCAAGGTCGATTGTCTCCGGGCTTGTGCCGATGATTTTCACGCCCGCCTCGGCTAACTGAGCGGCGATATTAAGCGGCGTTTGGCCGCCGAATTGACAAATTACACCAACAGGCTTTTCCTTCTGATATATGCTCAGAACATCCTCAACAGTGAGGGGCTCGAAATAGAGCTTGTCGGATGTGTCATAGTCCGTAGAGACCGTCTCAGGATTGCAGTTGACCATGATGGTCTCATATCCGGCGTCGCGCAGCGCAAAGGCAGCATGAACACAGCAGTAATCGAATTCAATTCCCTGGCCAATGCGATTCGGGCCTCCGCCCAGGACCATGACCTTGGGTTTGTCACTGACAGGGACCTTATCAGGAGCATTATAGGTTGAATAGTAATAGGCTGCGTCCTCAACTCCACTGACAGGTACTGCGTCCCAGGCTTCAACGACATTCAAACCTGTTCGCTTCTCTCTGATGGCTTTTTCGGTCGTACCAAGCAATCCTGCAAGGTAACGGTCTGAGAATCCATCCTTTTTTGCCTGTACTAAAATCTTGTCGGGCACCTTCTTGCCCTTATATGTAAGAATCTTCTCTTCCAGGTCCACCAGTTCCTTCATCTGCCGGATGAACCAGGGCTTAATGTATGTTTTTCTGTAGAGTTCTTCGATGTCGGCACCTTTTCGCAGAGCTTCATACATGATGAACTGTCTTTCACTTGAAGGCTCGCGGAGACTGTGCATCAGTTCATCAAGAGACTTTTTGTGAAAATCCTTTGCAAAGCCTAATCCGTAGCGGCCCTGCTCAAGCGACCTTATGGCCTTCTGGAAGGTTTCCTTATAGTTTTTCCCGATACTCATGACCTCCCCGACCGCACGCATCTGGGTGCCGAGTTTGTCCTCGACACCTTGAAACTTCTCAAAGCCCCAGCGGGAAAACTTTACTACCACGTAGTCACCGGAGGGGGTGTACTTTTCCAGAGTTCCATCGCGCCAATAGGGGATCTCGTCAAGTGTCAGGCCACCTGCCAGCATCGCTGAAACCAGCGCAATGGGAAAACCGGTCGCCTTGGAAGCCAGTGCCGATGAGCGGGATGTTCGGGGATTAATCTCGATAACAACGACCCTGCCGGTTTCCGGGTCGTGGGCAAATTGAATGTTTGTCCCGCCGATTACTTCTATTGCTTCAACGATGTCATAGGAATGCTTCTGAAGGCGTTTTTGCAATTTGGGGTCGATTGTGAGCATCGGAGCTGTGCAGTATGAGTCGCCCGTGTGAACGCCCATGGCATCAACATTTTCGATAAAGCAAACAGTAATCATCTGATTTTTGGCGTCGCGGACTACTTCAAGCTCCAGTTCCTCCCAGCCGAGTACAGATTCCTCAACCAGAATTTGTCCGATGAGACTTACCGCTATGCCGCGGGCCGCAATGGTACGCAACTCTTCCACATTGTAAACCAACCCGCCGCCGGTGCCGCCCATTGTATAAGCGGGCCGGATAACAACGGGATAACCCAGTTTGTCGGCTATTCTTTCGGCCTCTTCCACAGTTAAAGCCGGCTGGCTTTTTGGCATCTCAATACCTAATCGGTTCATGGTGTTTTTGAATGCGATACGGTTTTCGCCCCGTTCGATCGCGTCAATATTAACACCAATTACCTTTACGCCGTATTTCTTCAGGACGCCGGCCCGCCAAAGCTCTGAAGACAGGTTCAATGCGCTCTGACCACCCAGATTAGGCAGCAGAGCGTCTGGTCGCTCCTTTTCAATAATTTCCGTCATGACCTCCAGCGTCAATGGCTCGATATATGTGATGTCAGCCATACCGGGGTCCGTCATTATGGTGGCGGGGTTAGAATTGACTAATACAATTTTATAACCCAATTTACGAAGTGCCTTACATGCCTGCGTGCCGGAATAGTCAAACTCGCACGCTTGGCCTATCACAATAGGCCCGGAGCCAATAATCATCACTTTCTTAATGTCTTCACGTCTCGGCATCAGAATACTCTCCTAATTCATTTTAAGCCAGCTAATTACAGGCAATGAACTCGACTGTCAAGATGAAATTTTGGACTGTCAGCTTATATTATTGACCTTTGAATATTAAATGGAACGTTGCTGCACAAGCAAAGCGAAGATGTCATTCCCGCGAAAGCGGGAATCCAGGCCTGTTCAAGGCGTTTCTGGACCCCCGCCTCCGCGGGGGTGACAGAGCGTTACTGTTTCTTTAGTTTTTCAAACATCAATAGTAATAAGTTCGACTGCTGATTGAGAGGGGCAAACAGGTTTTTGGAGCTAATGGGCGAATAAAAATCAGTTGACTTGATATACTAACGGTGGTATACTTTCTGCAAAGAACAATTTTTACTGTTGGTCGAAATTAGAAGGAGACTACTTGTGTGCTGTGAAAACGCTTTTCGAATTATCCTATTGGCAGCGCTGCTGATGGGCGTTGTTTCCTGTCAGGAGGCCGAGCAGATGGGCCCTGAGGAGGAGGTCATTGTCAGCTATGGCGAGAAGAAGCTGACTATGCGCCACATCGAGTTTTTGCAGCCCAAGGCCGACGCAAGAACCATAAAGAAGCTTGCTGACTGGTGGCTTACGACGCAGTTATTGGCAGAGGAAGCGGTCAAGCGAGGAGTTACCCAGGACCCGGCTGTGAGATTAAGGGCGGATTTGCGGGCCAAGCAGATGCATGCCGAGGGGCTCAAGGAGCACGTGCGAAACGCCGTTCAGGTCAGCGAGAAGCAGTTGCGCGATTACTACGAGGAAAACAAAGAAAGCGACCGGCGAATCAATGAGCCGGCAAAGCTGAGCTTCACTCACGTAGCCTCGAAAACCCTCGAAGAAGCGCAGCAGGTGTTTGACAAGGTCAAGGCCGGCGGAGATATTGCCGCTCTTGCCAAAGAATTATCCATCGATTACGACAAAAGAAAAAATGGAGCCGTGAAGAACGCAATGGAAACGAGTGTTAGCAGACGTTTCGGCGGTGAGTTCCTGAACGCGATTTTATATGCCTCTGAAGGTGATATCATAGGACCTGTCAAGGCTACGTTAGGAATGGGCAAAGGCGAACGGTACGAGGTCGCCCGGTTTGAAGGCAAAGTGCCGGGCAAGATGAAATCTTTTGAAGAAGTCAAGGATTATATCAAGGCAAAGGTGGAACGAACAGCAAAGGAAAAAGCGGTCCAGGACCTGTTGAAATCGCTTGAGGAAAAGGCCGCTGATAAAATCTTCAGGTCCGAGCAAATTCTCAAACAGGAAACGCCTGCAAGAGAATCACCCACCCAAAGAATAAGAATGCCCAGATAGAAAAAGTCTAAAAAAAGTGTTGGCAAGCTTGCTTTGAGAAACGATAATGTGCCTGATACAAAGTCAGTAGGCTTTGTTGTGGTAAAGGATTTTTACAAAAAAGGTTGCTTCTCTTTTCATCCACGGGGCAGCCTTTTTTCTTTTGCCAGACATCTTACGTTCGGCCTGAGCACTAATCATCCTTAACAAGCCCACCGAAACATAGAAATACAGCATGGGCAGCATAATAACGCCCACCAGTTTTGACGGCAAGACGGTCATGGACCTCCAGCATTCAGCCACGTAGGGTGTGATGTTTCGCACCACTTTTTGTCATTCCGCCCTTGACATTGTCATTCCGGGCTTGACCCGGAATCCAGTGCCGTCATTCCGAGTCCCGGCGCGCCGGGAAGGAATCT
>CAZLWL010000090.1:0-9266 GCA_964563335.1 uncultured Pirellulales bacterium | reverse complement strand
AAAAATTGATAATGTTTGTTATGGTATTCGCGATTTCGGCCCCGGCTCTGGCTGAAAACCTGAATCCGCCCGATTGGGCCGGCGCGCCAGGAACTATTTATGGGATTTGGGAATTCCCTTCTGCTGGTAGTGGCCAAGTTGGAGATTACCCCGAAGAAGGCGCGATGGTGCCCCATGATACCAACCCAGACCCGGATGAGCTTGATGAAACTATTGATACCGAAGGTGCGCACCAGCACATGATGGTCGTTTGGACCTACGAAGTCTCTTGGTTAGCAAGCCATGAGGGCCGCGAGGGTGTTGTGTCCGGTGGAATGAGTTTGGGTGCATATAACTTCCCGGGAGACGGCACAAAGTTAATACGGCTGCAATTGACGTATACGGGATCCGAGACATCGTTCTTCTTTTTCGGTGCATCAGGTGGCACATATACCGGACCTGTTGAATGGGATATGGAAGCATCTGATGCTCTGATAGAAACTGTTGATCTCGGTGGCGGATGGAGCCATTCGACATATGAGTTTCTAATTGAGGCGAATCCAGACTGGGAGGAATTCTATGTAGGGTATGCACCAGATACAATGTATTTTGATCAGATAGTCATCCACACCATCTGTTATGAAGGTGACGAGCCGCCAGGTAAACCTCCGCTTACCGTGGACTCCAGCAGTGATATGCCCGTCTACGAGCCCCAGGATGCCGGGGGTCCGCCGCCGTCAGGTCCGACTGCCGGCCAGCTTCATGTCAGCCTCGCCTGGCAGCCGGGTGATCCTACCTATCCCACCTTCACTGCGACGGTTGTAATTGACCCCAACGAGGTCGGCCCGCATGAAGACTTTAAGTTCTCTGATAGTACCAATCCCAACGGAACTATCACGCTGACCTTCACCGAGGCCGACTGGAGCGACCCACAACCGGTGAATGTCGAGGCTCTTGAGGACCTCGATAGAGAAGGTAACGAGAGCTATCCGATTGAGCTTACAGTTACAATCGACATCGCCGACCCCAACTTCGGAAATCCTACACCAGTGGTAGTGGAGTCCTCTGTCGGTGTGGTTGATAATGACGTACCTTTTGTCGTGGCTTATCCACCCGGGGCGCTCGAGGACGTATTGACCGAGAATGACCCATGCATGCCAAAGTGTGTTAATATCATCCTTTCGCACTTGCCGTGCGATCCATGCGATCCATGTGATTGTTCTGATGTCTATGTCCTCGTTACCCGCTATTCAGACGGGGATGAGTATGATGTTCTCCTGGAGAGTATGTCTGTCATGGATCCGCCTCTGGGTGCAACTGACGACCCGAACAAGCTGAAGTTTACACCCGGCAACTACGATACCCCTCAGCCGATTTGTCTCGAGGCCCGTGACGATCCCTGCCGTCCAGATACGGAGGCAGAGTGGATACAAGGTACAGTCATCTTTACACCTTACAGTGAGAATGTGCAGTACCGTGTGCTCGAGTTAGATGCACAGGGCAACGAGGTTGAAGATTCTGGTGGTGAAGCTGAAGAGTCAGTAATTTACTTCAATGTACAGGACAATGAATGCGGTGCATGGGGTTATGCCGGAATGGACTTCAACGAGGACTGCAGGGTTGGACTTGCTGACTTTGCACACCTCTTAGCTCAATGGCTGATTTGTACGGATCCCTATGATTCTTCTACATACGGACAGTGGGATGAATGCGATGCGTTATGGAATTTAGTAGAAACAGAAGAGGAATAACGCTTGATTAGCACCTTAAGTTTGGCATACTAAGCAGCATTGAGTACAAAGGGCTTCGGAACAAATCCGAAGCCCTTTTCTTTATTCATTCATTTCACCTGAGTCACTGTTCAATCAAAAGGTTGACAGAACATAATAGTTCATATATGCTCAGGTCATCATGATGAACAGCAGTCGATGTTGTCAGAAAGCAGGAGAACAAAAATGCGAACAAGGGTAATTTCGTATGCAGTGATTGTGACGGTGATATCCGGGTGTGCTGCAGTGGAACAGCAAGGCACTTTAACGATGCCGGTTGATGTTCAGACTGAGTTCTATATAGCCGCCCAAGGAAATGACGGCAATCCCGGAACGAAAGATGCACCGTGGAAGTCGTTGCAGAAACTCCAAGGGCTTCAGTTCAAGCCGGGTGATTCCGTGCTGTTCAAGCGCGGTTCAGAGTTCGCCGGCACTGTAACGGTTGAAACCTCTGGCCAAGAGGGTAACCCGATTACCTTCAAAGCCTACGGCATGGGCGAGCTCCCCCGGTTCTCCAACCCGAACTATGACAACAATTTCGGTCGCGTATTCGATGTGAAAGGATCCCACGTCGTGTTCGAGAAGCTGCTGTTTCACGACTGCGCGGCTCGATTCGACGGCCGGCGACGGGCACAGCTACTAGGCGCTATTTTCCTGAATGAAGGGTCCCATCACAACATTGTCCGCGATTGCGAGTTCACGAACGTACCCGTGGGAATGCGCGACAACGGCGATTACGGACTCATTACCGCCAACTACTTCCACGATTCGACTGAACCGCTCAGCACCCATTGGGGACCAATGGGCGTTGTCTGCACAGGAAACCATTCGGAGATATCCCACAACAGGTTCATTAACATTCGGAGCGTCGGTACCTGGTGGGGAGCCGATGGTGGTGCGATAGAGTTGGACGATCACGAGAACCAGAAGAACATCCACATTCACCACAACTTCAGCCGAGGCAACAGCGGCTTTCTGGAGTGCTATGAACACGGCAGTTACGACGACGTCATCGTGGCCTATAATGTCAGTGATGATTACGAGAAATTCCTTGGTCTCAACGGGACGCGCCGCTGGAAGGTGGTGAACAACACCGCGATTCGCACGCGTCACGATGGGCACGGATTCAGCGACTTCATCTGGTTTCGTGAATGGTACAATCCCAACAACGTCGTGTTCGCAAACAATATTTTCATCACGCGGAACGCCGCCATGTCCATCTTTGGCGATTGGCTGGAAGGTCTAGCGCAGGATGGTGAGTCTCAGTCCAGCCATCACAACATCTTCTATTGCTTCAGCGGCGACACCAATGTGGGAAAACCACTTGGCCAGGGGGATATGGTGGCAGACCCCATGTTCGTCGATTTCGACAATCGTGACTTGCGGCTTCGCCCAGGCAGCCCTGCGGTTGATGCAGGCGCAAATGGCGACTACACCACCGACGTCGAGGGCACACAGAATGCTGGAAAGACCGATATCGGCGCATACGAATTTGTTGAGGGACCCCGGACCATCGCGCTGTTCAACGGCAAAGACATCGACAACTGGACGTTCTGTCTGAGCGACGAGACAGACCCGGCAGACGTATGGGAGGTTCGGGACAGCGTGATCTGGTGCTCGGGAGTCCCTAACGGCTATATGCGGACGAGGAAGACCTACAGCGATTTCAAGCTGATCGTCGAATGGCGGTGGCCCCAAGAACCGGGCAACAGTGGTGTCCTGCTCCGGATTTTCGGTGAGGACATGGTGTGGCCCGTAACTCTCGAAGCGCAACTACAACACGAGCGAGCCGGTGATCTCATCGGGATACAGACCTCAATCGAGGATGTAGAGAATGAGGAGGAGTTCAGCTTTCTTGAACGTCAGAACGAGGACAGTGAGAAACCGGCCGGCGAATGGAACCGCTATGCTATCACGTGCCGACGAGAAAATATTGAGGTCTATGTTAACGGCAAGTTCCAGAACAAAACCTCGGCCAGGATGCCGTACGAAGGCCATATCGGGCTGCAAAGTGAAGGCGCACCCATCGAGTTCCGAACGGTTACGTTGCAACCTCTGAGGTAACACCGGCACGAAACCGTCTTTGCTTGATTCCTTCCTCCTGATAGCAATGACATCAATATCGGCAGCAAAAGCGCAAATATTGCTATAACCACCAAAAGCTCGACCGCTAAGCCTTTAAGACAAAACCTTACATCCGCAATTTAGCCCACCTATTACCTGCCGTAAGCCCCGGCGCCTTCAATTACCCTCGTAAACAATCGCTCTTGACACTTTCAACTTGGTCCCTGTGGCCTTGGGATTTTTCTCACCATTCACTACCATTCGTATAGTGTGGTTGCCTGGCTTCAGGTCCAGCACATGAAAAAGATGTGCCCCGTTCAACCAGTCGAATCCTGCACCTCGCTCCATCACCCAGTAGTAGTTGTCGACTTCACGAACAAACTCCCCGTCTACATAAACATCCGCTTTGCCGCAGTCACGGTCCCACCTGCCCATAATCACAGCACCGGTCCCCTCAAACGTCAATGTAAACTCTGAACCTTTTTCGTCCGCAACCCTTTGCACCTCCATCTTGCCCCACTGTTTATGCTCCACATCACGCCAACTCCCTTTCCATCGCCAGTGCTCCTCGTCATCGATAGTCGCCCTCGATTTGGCCTTGAGACTGACAAATGACTGCTCCAATTTCGCCGGCTTTGGCGATTGAATCTTGACATGGCACATACCGTCCTCAATCCTGCCGCCATTTTCCACTATAAGTCTCTTCGCATAGTGCAGCGTCCGGTCTACCGCCTTGTTAAAGCTGTAGTTCGTATAGATGAATTTCTCGTCCGCCATCTCGGGAATATGCTTCGTCCATTTCTCAGGTATTCTGTTGTACCCCAGAAGAATCCCTAAAACACCCGAAGCATTCGAAGGATTGCAGTCTGAATCCTGCCCGCAACGTGTGCTGATTTCCATCGTTTTTTCGAAGTCTCCACCCCCGTAAAGCATACCCATCACTATGTACGCGCCGTTGATTTTCGCATCGATGTTAAACGCGTCGAGCCCGCCGCATACGTCCACTTCGCCCCACCTACTCTGCAGCTCATGCCATGTTTTGCGCCAATCGGAAGGATTCCTCTTGTGCCCGTCAATCACATCCTGAATGCATTTAGCGTATTTACTTTCTTGAGGAAGAGCCCTCAGAGCGCTATCAACTATTTTCCCTATATCATTTTCAAAATAGGCGACCGTGTATAACGCACTTACGAACATGCCCCCGTAAACACCATCTCCGTAGTTCATGATATGACCAATTTTGTCACATATCTCGTTTGATGTCTGTGGCATCCCCGGGCACATAAATCCGATATAATCGGCCTCTATCTGAAAATCTATATCGTCGGCGTGCAGGTTATACTTCGGATGGCCCGACATCGGTGGCATCACCCCGTCCCAGATGTTCTTGCGCCCCTTGCGGTTCGCGTGAAAAAGCATATACCCCGCATCTGCAAAATCTTGCGCGAACTGCTCAGCCGGCGCATCTATCCCGTGCTCGTCCATCGTCATCATAAACGTCAATTGAACATAAAGATCATCTTCTCCTATCGAGTTCTTGATACTCGCCGGGTCCCATTTGATTTCATCGTCGTTTATTACGCTGTTATATTGAAATTCCGTGGGCCCGCCATAGGCGACTCCTATCATTTTGCCCGACCAGCCGCCTCTGATTTTATCTTCCAGCGTTTCCACTGGAATTGTCCTTAACTCCGCCTTGCCGCACGACGATAATAACACCGCTGCTATCACCAAAAAAACTGTTAAGATTTTCACTCTCATCTCATCTACCTTTCAAAGTATTTTTTTAACTCGTTCAAATGATTCTTCATAAACTCGCCTAAAATTACCGACTTTAGGTAGCGGCTGATTTTTAACCGCTTGTTGAATTTGAGCACCCATTCGCTGTTTTCTCCTTGCAGACAGTCCCCGACCTTCGCAAATCCTCTATTCGAATTCCACTATCACCCGCGCATACCGGGTCAACGGCGGATCGCCGTCATCAGTGACCTCGCAGATGATGTGCACCGTTCGGCCGGGTTTGGCGTCCTCGGGTAGTTCGAAGGACGCCTGTGGTTTTTTGGCGGCCTGGATCTTGACTTCTCCTTTGTAGCTGCTCGGTTCGCGGTACTGCCACCACATGTAGGAGAGCTTGTCGCCATCGGGGTCTTTGCCCTTGGCGCTGAGCTTAACCGTCTGGCCGGGTTTGGATTTCAGGTCAGGACCATGGTCTAATTTCACAATAGGTGGGTGGTTGGCGTGCTCGTAGTCCTTGACGCACCAATCCGCGCGAGCAGCCCAGTCGTTCTGAAAAGCCCGCGACCAGCGCCACAGCGGCTTGCCCCAGTTTCCATCGTCCTTGGCACCGCGCCACACATTCTTCGCCTTCTTCTCTTTCACAAACCGTCCGCCCCAGCCGCCATAACTCGGATGCTCCATACTTCGCAGCAATAATCCGCGGTTTTTCGGCTGCTTTAGATTCAGATACACTAGGTGCGACGATTCTTTCCACCAGCAGGTCCTCGAACTTGCCCATATCTTTCCATTTGGTGGCCACTTTCATTTCCTTGGCCCCTTCTTTGATACGGGTGAAACCGTTGTCGTCCACGACGATGGGGAGCGTTTTCATCTCGCACAGCTCTTCGCTGAATGCAAGATAGATTGCCACGGTATCGAATAATGTACTGCTTGCTTTTTCATCGGTCCTGACCGGTTCGTTTTTCTTTTTCGCCGACCAGAGTCGATAGTTCTCGACAAGCGCCTTTGCAAGCGGATCGTTCGAATTGCGCACCTTGGCGTATTTATCCCTGAGCAAACGAACAAGCCCGCATGTATCCAGCGGCGTAATTACCATATCCCACGGTGCGGTGAACACTTTTTGACATGCCTTGACATCCATCTTGACATTATATTCGGCGCTGATTTTCTCGCTGCCGTCGTAACCGAGATATACACTTCCATGCATACCCACGAAGCTTGCATTTTCAGCTATGCCCGGCTCCCGCCTCAGTGCTTCTGCGAGATTCGGCACCGGCCCTATCGCTATGACCGTTATCTTTTCGCCAGACTTCTTGATTATATCTATCAACGCCCCGACGCCATCTTCGTATATCTTACCAGGGTAGCTCTTGAGGTCATAATTTTTCACCCAATCCGACTGGTTGCCGCCGTCCTGTCTTTTTGAATAAGCCATACCTATCGGAATATCCGTCCTGCCCGCGATTTCAAGCATCTTAGCGATTATCTTTGCTCGATAGATACCGTTATGGTTGTCACCAATTATCATCTTAATATCAAACTCGGGGCTCTTGAGCAGCATAACCAATGCCCACGTATCGTCGATGTCGTCGCCGATGTCAGTATCAAGAATAACCGGGATCCTCTTCGAAGCCACAGGTGCCGATCCGCCATAAAAACAAGCGGGAACAAATACAAGCAAAACAAGAAATACCAGAATAAAAAGACTTACCGAACGAATTTTCATAACATGTTTCCTTTCCAAGCATTTCCCATTTAAAAGGTTAAAACTCGATTCTCTCCGCATAACACCCATAATCTTATAAAAGTTTCTTGAACAATCAAGGGACTTTTGTAAAATCATTGATATCTTACAGAGAAATGAGGTTTTTAAACTGTTTAAATAGGAAAAGTCAGTTTAAGAAAAGAAGGAAAAACACATGAAAAAGTTTATCTATCCGGCAACAGTTGTTTTGCTATTGGGCATGGTCACGACCGCTGACGTTTTGGACCAGGACACGGTAACCATCTCGAAATCGGTACTGAAGGACAAGATCAAGGGGGCCTGGGCAGCCCAAACTATCGGCGTTACCTTTGGAAGTCCTATCGAATTTAAGTACAACAGTACCATGGTCCAGGATTATCAGAAAATTGTCTGGTATGACGGTTATCTCAAAGACACCTACGACAACGAGCCCGGATGGTACGACGACATCTATATGGATCTCACCTTTGTCCAGGTATTGGAAGATGAAGGGTTGGATGCGCCGGCAGATTCCTTCGCCAAAGCCTTCGCAAACGCCGAGTACAAACTTTGGTTCGCCAATCAGACTGCGCGTAACAACTACCTTAATGGACTGAAACCGCCTGCATCGGGCCACTGGTTAAACAATCCTTGCGCGGATGATATTGATTTTCAGATTGAGGCTGACTTTGCCGGAATCATGTGCCCGGGGATGACAAACACGGCCATCGCGTATTGTGACAAAGTGGGACATATCATGAATTACGGCGATGGATGGTACGGCGGCGTCTATGTAGCAGCCATGTATTCTTTAGCGTTCATATCAAACGACATTAACTACATTGTTGAAGAGGCCCTCGATGTTATCCCCGAAGAAAGCGCATTCGCCAAGTGCATACGGGACGTTATCCGCTGGCACAAGGAGAATCCGGGCGATTGGAAATCTACCTGGTATAAGACGAACCGTAAGTGGTCTCAGGACATTGGCTCGCCTGCAGGCGTTTTCAAACCATTTAATATTGATGCAAAGATAAACGCGGCATGGGTCGTCACGGGGCTGCTGTACGGAAACGGCGATTTCACAAGGACCTTTGAGATAGCGACGCGATGTGGCGATGATGCAGACTGCAATCCGGCGTCGGCTGGTGGCATCCTTGCAACGGTAACGGGTTTTGAAAAAATTCCCGCGTACTGGACGAAAGGACTCACAGATGTTGAACCCATTGATTTCAAGTACACCACCGTTTCCCTAAACGACGCATACGCACTTTCGTTCAAGCATGCCTTAGAGCTCATTAAACGAAACGGCGGAAAAGTCGGTGCAAATGACGTTACGATCAAGGTGCAGAAGCCAAAGACCGTACCGCTGGAAGTCGCCTTCGAGGGGCATTATCCGAAAGAGCAGATCAACCTGGAGCGCACCGTTACCAACGAGACATCTTTTGAATTCGAAGGGATTGGATTCGTTGCGGTCGGATCGGTGGTGGCCGATGAGGATGTCGATTACACCCTGAAAGCCGAGATCAGCATCGATGGGAAGCTTGTAGAAACAGTACGTTTTCCAAGTGATTTTACAACGCGTAGATTTTACTTGTTCTGGAAATACCAGCTTGGCATGGCCAAACACGAAGTCAAGGTTAAAGTTTTAAATCCAACGGATGCCGCTACCCTGCGTTTGGACTATGCGATTACCTACGCAGACCAGCCGCAATCGTATAAGTTCTGACTTTTTCTTTAATCATAATTCTAAGGAGAATCAATTCTCAGATTTTCCCAAAAAACAAGTTGATTTTAATTGACTAATGTTGAAAAGTCTGTTCTTTTGTGCTACAGTAATTCTATAGACAGCATAATGCCGATAGGATCAAAAACCGTTCGTTACAAATGAAGAACTATTATTTTGATGTAACAGGAGATTAAAATGGTAACTATTGAATCGTACGCCGTGGCGGTGGTTATGTGTTTCATCACGATGCTGTGCTGGGGGTCGTGGG
>CAZLWL010000089.1:0-9435 GCA_964563335.1 uncultured Pirellulales bacterium | reverse complement strand
CCCGGAATTTATTCTTTCGTGTCCTTCGGGCACTTCGTGGTTAATAGTACCATTTGGAAACAAAAATATGCAAAACAAACCCAATCTTAACATTTATAAATAAGGCTTAACTAAAGGAATTAAAAGGACTTATAATGATTTACAAAAATCAAATATTAAGAAAACAAACCCAATTCAAACCCAATTCAAACCCAAACAAACCCAATTTCAAACTTGCTGCCGATTACCGTGAAGGATCAGGCGTTATCATCCTTCTTGAGATAGAGGGTCTGGCTCGGGAAGGCGAAACCGATACCTTCAGCTTCGAAACGCTTCATTATCTCAAAATTGACCCGCTCGTTCACCTCCTGATAAAGCCAGTAATCGGGAGGCTTGACCCAGTAACTCATGTAGATATTGAGCGCCCAGTCATTGAAATCGCTGAAATAAACACGCGGCCGCCTCTCGGAGTCCGAATTTACCTCGGGCACTTTCGAAAGCACTTCCTTTATTATCTCGACCGCCCGCTGTGTTTTCTTCGGGCCGGAGTCGTATGTGATGGTGATGTTGGAAGTTCTCCTGATGAAGGGCCTTTGGCCCACGTTTTCGACGGCGGTATTTGCGATTGTGTTGTTGGGTATAGTTACAAGATGGCCCTGCAACGTGCGGATTCTGCTGCTGCGAAAGCCCACCTCTTCAACCGAGCCGTAATGACCGTCAATTTTTACAAGTTCGTTGATTTGAAACGGCCGGTCGGCAAAAATCGTCACCGAACCGAAGAAGTTTGCAATCGTATCTTTTGCCGCCAACGCAATCGCAATACCCCCGACACCGGCACTAAGCAGAAGCGTTTTAACCTGGCCTTCCCCTAATACAGCCTCAGCGATAAACAAAGCCGCCACAATAGCTATTGTTATCCGCAGTGACTTGCGAACTACGGGCACCAGCATATCGTCCAGCTTGGTTTCTGTTTTGGAAACGAGCTTGTTGAGATAATGCTCGACAACATCCACGAGGCGGTAAAGTGCATAGGCAATGGCGACCGCAGCCAACACCTTGGTGAGCGTGCTCCAGCCGGTGGCAATCGATGTTCTGATGCCATCGGCGTCATTGAAGTACAGGCTGGACTTGCAAAGAAAGAATCCGACAGCAAATATCGCTACATACGCCGGTTTTGCCAGGGCTCTCAGCAGTAGGACCAGCGCATTTGTGCCGGTTTTCTGCTCAATGCGTGCGGCGTAGCCGTTAATGATGTATTGCACTACTCGACCGACGGTCAGCGTTGCCAAAATTATGACCAGAACACTTCCAAACCGCCAGGCAGCATTGCCTCTGATGATTTCATAATTGACTATGTCCAGCCAGCCGTTCCCAGTTGCTACCACAACCTCTAAACCTCTAATCATGTCTTTTGCTCCTAATCGTTTCCCAAAACCGATATTTTACAGCATCGGCGCAAAATTTCCACTAAAACATCAACCGAGCGCAGACATTGTCCACCGGATTTGATTTGTGTACTGGATAGGAGCTGTCGCCTTAATGCGGAAAGCCAAAAGTGCTTCAGCGGTGCGTCATTTTAGTCTTAAGACAAAGCCGAACCATTTCATCTAATTGTTCCCGCACCCTGTCAATGTCATTGTCCATGATCGCGCGCTCAAGCGCTCTGGCTTTTTCAGTATATATCGGAAAACCTGCGAAACTGCCCAGGCCCTTCAAAGCATGGATCTTAAAGGCCAGATCCTGCAGATTCCCTTCATCCAACGCCTCCTGCATTTCCTCCAGTCGCTTCGGCAGGTTATTAACAAACATATCTATCATCTTGTGGTAGCTGGGGTCATCAGCTCGTGGCGTTTCCACCTCCGCGGCCTTTACAAACTGCTTATTACATCCTTGATAGATGAAGTCCGTGTAAGCCTCAAATCGCGTTTTTTTCTTGTCGATTCTGTGGTAGGCTACTGCCGACACTACGAGAAGTAATAGAACCAATGCCACTGCGAGGGCCATGTCCAGCCACGCCAGCAAAGACACACAAACAACCGTAACTGCACAGAATGCGATAATGCCAATAAGCTTAAATTGTCTTATTCTCATACTCCAATTCTCTCGCCGGTACCCGTGACCGCACGCCCAGTCAGTCCAAATTCTCAAAGTCAGCAACATCCGCCCGCAGTTTCTTAGCACTCTGCCTGCGCACATTCTGACTCCGAACTACACCAAATCACGTATCGGCCAATACCAATGCCCTCTTTATCTGTATTGATGTCACCTGCTCTTTAGCCGCTCCAGTCTCTTTTTGAGATGATTCAGGATGCTGCTCTGGAGGTTGTATAACCGCAACAGGTCATCAATTGATTTTATAATCTCTGCGTACTCACGCTGTTGCTGCTTTGCATCTCCATGCACCGGGGCGGTTTTCTTACTGCTTTTTTTTCTTTTGGCTGTTGATTTTGTCATTTTAATTACCCATTGACTTTTTTCATATTTACATTTAGAGTTATACCAACAAAAACTGTTACTTGAATTATTGACGCATTTGCGTAAAAAGTCAACTGAAAAAATCGTATTCGCGAATATTTTATGCCTGATTTTGACGAAAAGGCAATAATTGGACGAATAATTAAGCTCCGTAAGGACTTTGCCGGTACCAGGGGCAAGAGTAAGTTTGCCAAGGCACTGGGCATGAGCCCTTCTACTTACACTTATTACGAAAATGACCGACTCCCCCCTATCCCCGTTCTATTGAAGATTTGCGAAGTTACAGGCGCCGACCTGCATTGGCTGCTCACAGGCCGCTACACAACGGCTCCCGCTTCCCAAGCCGCCCTCGGCCTGAACCACGAACTGACGACAAAGCTAAAGACGCTGCTGCAAACCAGCCCTGAATCCGTCGATGCCCTTACCGCTTTTGTAGAACTACTCAGTGAAAAAAGGCACGTTGAAAAAAGACGTACCTCAAAGATGCCCGAACCGAAACCCGACCGTCCGGGATGGATTCCGGTTCTGGGACGCACGGCCGCGGGGATGGTCCACTTCTGGCAGCAAACCAACCTGCCTGAGCCGAAAAATGCGATTGTTGAACTTGACCAGCTTGTTGAAAAGTACACCGGCAGGGCTATTATGGCTTCAGCCAGTGGAGTCCTTACCCTTGATTTGCAGATTGCGCCATTGCTGAGAGAGTTGAAAACTGAAACCGCCAATCTCATCCAGGTTGGCAGCCAGAACGATGAACGCGGAACCGACCGCGCAGTTCAATTCATAGAGTGTCAGCAAATCTATGAACTTTTCCCCGATGCCTTCGCCCTGCAAATCGACGGTGACAGCATGTCCCCCCGCATAAACGATACTGATTTCGTTGTTCTGAGCCCATCCGTCCCGGCCGCACAGGGACACATCGCCGTTGCCAAACTGCAGGGCCAAATCGGGATTACATGTAAACTCATAAGAACCACCGAAAGTCGAGTCCATCTTATACCGATAAATGAAAAATACCAGACCCAGACCGTACCCCGCAAAAAACTGCTTTGGGCACTGGCGGTCTTGTGTCACATAAGAATTTAGGTTATACTGTGATATAGTCATATTTCGGATTGGATACTATTATACTTTTTGGGAGGTTATTCTTATGCTCTTGTATTTTATTCGCGCACTTTTTGTTGTTATCATTGTCTCTTTTTTGTTCGTCAGCATCTTCATAACCCCCACTGACCAAACAGATATAAAGCCGCTGTATATCAGGCTTTTTGTGGGCATGGGAGTTGCGGTTATCGTAATAGCGGTTGACTGGCTCACGCCGAAAAAATCGTTAAATGCCCTGGCGGGGGTCTTTTTCGGGCTGTTGGTCGGAATGCTCATCAGCCTGGTTATGGCGCCGGTCATAGACATGATAAACAACCTTTATTTCCACATGGAACCGGAAGCTCTTCAGGTCTCCAAGTGGATAATGGGCGTTTGCATCTGTTACCTGGTGATAAGTCTGGTCATCCAAACCAAGGATGACGTCCGCTTTGTCATACCCTATGTCGAATTCTCACGCCAGACCAAGGGCCTCAGGCCCCTTGTCCTGGATACTTCTGTAATCATCGACGGGCGGATAGCCGACATAGCTCAAACAAGATTTTTTGACGCTCCGCTGATTGTGCCGCGTTTTATCCTGAATGAGCTGCAGTTGATAGCCGATTCGGCCGACAAAATCAAACGCAATCGCGGCAGACGCGGGCTCGACATGCTCAACAAGCTGCGCTCCAGTCCCGCCGTCGAGGTCGAAATTGACGACACTCCGCCGCCCGGCGTGGAGACAAGGTCAAGTGTCGATCAGAAACTCGTTGCGTTCTCGAAAAATTGCGACGGCCGACTTGTTACCAACGATTACAATCTCAATAAGGTCGCACAGCTAAGAGGTGTCGATGTCATAAATATCAATGATTTGGCCAACGCCCTCAAAACACTTGTCCTGCCCGGTGAGCCGATGCAGGTCAAGATAATTCGAGCCGGCGAAGATGCGCAGCAGGGCGTCGGATATCTCGAAGACGGAACGATGGTTGTCGTCGAAGACGCTCGCGGCAGAATCGGCCAGACTATTGCACTTGCTGTAACCAGCGTTCACCAGACTTCCGCAGGCAGAATGATCTTCGGCAAATACGAAAAAACTATTGCCTCCGCAAAGGGCTCTAATAGCCGCGCAAGATATAACAACAGACTCCCAAGATGAGCCGCGAACTCAATCTTCTTTGTGGCCAGCCCCATTCTGGGTGCCATCCCGATTTCATCCCCGAGGTGTCGGGACAGGCGGGGCTTTGCAGTGCAACACTATCTCCCGATGTTGCCTGTACGACACACGGCCAACGCTATTTTTCGCAACTTCATAATATCAAGCTTTCCAGAGCCGAGCACCGGCATTGAATCCACCTTAATGTAATTGTCCGGCCTGGGTTTCCACATGTTCGGCAGGTCGCTTTTGGTGATAATCTCGTGCAGCTTCTGTGGGCTACCCGCTTTTTCCAAATGCAGAACGACAAGCTCTTCTCCCTTCCTGGGATGAGGTACGCTCGTCACCGCTACCACCCGCTCGGTCGTATCAAGAGCGCGTTGATATACCTCCTCCACTCCCTGATGCGGCACCATTTCCCCCCCAATCTTACTGAAACGCGACAACCTGTCTGTAATTGTCAGGAATCCGTCCTCATCCACCCTGGCAATATCGCCGGTATTGTACCAACCATTCTCCAAAACCTCGGCGCTTTTGGCTTCCATATTCAAATAGCCGAGCATGACATTCGGCCCCTTAACCATTAAGAGCCCTTCGGCGCCAATCTCCAACGGCTCCCTGCTCGACACATCCACAATCTTAACCGCCACACCGGGAATAGGGTGCCCAACTGAATCGGGTTTGTTGCCGACCTGAGATACACCCCCAATTTCCTCATCCGGTATATTCAACGATACAACCGGCGAAAGCTCCGTCGCACCGTAACCTTCCAGCGGCCGTATTCCAAACCTGTTTTCAAATGAATCGGCCAAATGTTTCCGCAGCTTCTCCGCTCCTGCCGCTACCATACGCAGACTCTTAAAATCCTCAGCTTGCGCCCGCCTTATATAGTTCAAAAGGAACGTGGGCGGCGCAAACAGTATGGTCGAACGGTTCCGGCGAACGCTTTTGGCAACCGTCTCACCGTCAAGTGGATTGGCTACGAGAGTAACGGAAACACCGCTGACAAAAGAAAACCACAATGCGCAGTTAAAGCCGAAAGAGTGGAAGAACGGCAGCACTCCGCAAAGATTATCATTCGGCTTTAGCCGAAGCACCATCCGCAGCCCTTCAATGTTGGACAGAATGTTATGGTGACTGAGCAGAACGCCCTTTGGCCTGCCCGTGCTGCCCGAAGAGAAAATAACCGTTGCCGGATCATCGCCATAGCGATAACGTCCCCTTGTCAGAAGAAATAACGGCATGAAACGCCCCTTCAGATAGGCGCAAAGTTTCGCCGGCAGCTTGATTTTATTTGCAATGTCCTCAAGAAAAAACAAGCCCTCCATATCCTCGCAGATCCCTGCTTTTTTCAGAAAGCTACGCGACGAGATAGTACATTTTATACCACACTGCTCAACGGCCAGATTTCTTGCCTCCCGGCTCGTTGTGTAATTCAGGTTCACCGCAACTTTGCCTAACAAGGTTACTGCCAGATTGGTAAGCGCACCACCCGCAGACGGTGGAAGCAATATGCCTATATTGTCCTGCGACCTGGTAAGTCTATCAATCTCTTTGGCAAGTGCGAGCGTGCTGGTAAGGGTTTGACCATAATTCAGACGTTTGCCTGTCGAGTCGGAAATACAACGTTTGCGCCGGTTCTTACGTACAGCCTTGACAAAATGACGAGCTAAAGACCTGCCGCCGGACTTTAAGCTGTTGAAATAGTCACATGAAAGCTCCATAACCTGCTGCCGGATTTGACTCGCCGATGAACCGGCCGGCATCGCTGAGCCAAAGTGAATCGAAACGCGATACGGAAACCTTTTCGGCAGCGTTGAAAGAGGTTTGCCGTAATAATAGCTGAATATGCTCCCCCATGCTCCGCCGATATATGCCGGAACAATATCATAACCGGTCCCCTTCGTGATACGTTCCAAACCGCCCTTAAACTGACGCAGCATACCCGTGCGGGTCATGGCACCCTCAGCGAACATGCACACTATGAAGCCCTCGTCCATGGCCGCACGGGCCTGGCGCAGGGCCCCAATGGTCTTTTTCGGCGGGTCATCAGCGGATATCGGAATTGCCCGCATCAATTTGCAAATGGGCTTGACCCACCATACGTTATAATACTGTCGCTCTATAACAAACCGAATCCTCCTTTGCTGCGTCGAGGCTACAAGTAGCGAATCGACCCACGAGACATGGTTGCAAACCAAAAGCACCCCGCCGTCGGCAGGCACATTCTCTATCCCGACAACCTTAATGCGGTAGCACAAGCGCGTGAGCATCACACAAATAAAACGAAAGAGGAAGTCCGGCAGCAATATTATTGTCAGTAGAGTCGGCGCCACCGTCATCACACCAAGAACTGTAAACACCACACCTGCCGACATTTGCCAGATGCTGCTGAAAACATAAATCAGGACAGAAGCCAAGAGCACACCGACCCACCCCAAAAAGCCTGAAGCCGCCAAGATTTCGCCCCGCCGTTGCTTAGGACTTCTAAGCTGAATATAAGCATGAATCGGGACGATAAACAGCCCCGCACTTGCGCCCATCAGGAGTACCAAAGCGAAGGTCAGATACAGACCGCCTCGTGCAAAGCCAAGCCCCGCCGATGAAAGTGTCAGGCCCAATGCCCCTAACGGAATTACACCAAATTCCACATTCCGCCCGGAAAGCCTTCCAGCCCAAAAAGCACCCGCGCCAATCCCAACAGCACCCATAAGCCACAGGTAACCACTTTGCACTTCGTCAAGGCCGAGATGTGTTATCCCATACGGGATTAAGTTGCAGTAAATGAACCCGCCAATCAATAAAAAATAAGCCGACCCAATCACAGCCAACAGCAATCCGCCCTGGCGACGAATGCTCCAGATCGTTTGCCAGATATCACGCACAAAGAAAAGCGAGGCCCGCTTACCTCCACCCGCCGCCGGCGTCTTGCTTATGCGCAGACTTGTCATCAGGCCCGCCACCGCAATCCCTACACAAATCAAACCCATTAAGCCGTAACGCCCTGCCGTAACCTGAACCAGCACCGGCCCCAAAGCCATCCCTATCACAATTGCCAGATATGTCAGCCCTTCCAAAAGGCCATTCGCCTGCGACAACTGCTCGCTCTTTACCAGCTCCGGAATAATCCCGTACTTGGCCGGTGCGAAAAACGCACTCTGAGTCGCCATCAAAAACAACACACAATAAAGGCCAAACACGCTTTTTGATATAAACACTGCGCATCCAGCCGCCATCACCACAACTTCGGCAACCTTCGTCAACACGACGATATTCCGTTTGCTGAAACGGTCCGCCAATTTCCCCGCAAACGCCGAAAAAAGCAAGAATGGCACCACAAATACCGCCCCCGCCGAGGCCGTTACATTACTGGCGACATCCGTACCTTGTAGCGCGATTAGAAACAGGACTATCAGCAGCTTGAATACGTTGTCGTTAAGGGCGCCGAGAAACTGTGTTACATTAAGCCATCTGAAAGTCGAACCGAATTTACTTCCTGTAGTATTCACCGCATACACCATTGTTTTCTAAGGATCGCAATAATACAATCATTTCTTTTTGCTTTTGCGAAGTAAAACAGCCTTTTGGCCCCTCTTGAGTGCGAGGCTCTTTTGCCAGTTCCGCTCACCCGCTTCTCGGCTCCTGTCAAAACCGTAATCAAGGCCGCCGCTCTTGGTTACTACTTTCTGGCCTTTCTCTCTGTCAGTCGGCCGGTATCTACCGGCAACCGTCGCATAGTACCATCGATAAGGAAACTTGTGGTCTTTGATAAGCCCGTCAACTTCCGTTATATCCACATTGTGCGCCCCAGCCAGGTCGAAGTGAGTGGCCGCAAGTGTAATATCCTTTGTATAGTAGTGTTCCACCCAGCCTGCCGCTTCAATTTTGCCAAGGTCGTTTTCTTTCCAGAAAGGCGGCACGTATGCGTCAAGAAAAGTAAGATGTATCCCTGCACCTGTTTGGTTGACAATCCTCCTGGCTGCATCGTCTATTGCCCAGCAGCCCGCTGAGTGGGCGATTAGATGAATATGCTTAAACTCTGCGCCAAGCTCCAGCACTGCCTTGTCAAGCCGGCCTCCGGCGACATCTCGCGCATACTTGGCGGCATCGACCGGGCTTACCACTGCCGCTCCCCCTGCCCAGTCAAAAAACACACACACCCACTCGTTCGGATCGACTCTCTGACTTATAGCGGCCGCTATATCAGCCGGCCACGAGCCGACGCCCTTGTCAATCCAGCCGTGCGTTACTATCACTGCCTTTGTGCAGGATGACGGAATCTTAAAATCCGGCTCCTTTATCACTTCGGCATCCGTACTAAGCTCCGGCTGCATCACTACGTGTTGCGTAATAAAATCGCCTTCATCCGCAATACAGACAACTCCCGAATCACTAACTGAAATCCTCACCGGCACATCCAGCTTGGCACCCATGTCGGCTGACCGCAAAAATTCAATCAATCTCTCCCGAGCGTCGATTTGGGCATAAGCGCTCCCAAGAGCAAGTATCATCACCAAAAAGAACGTAAAACCGTATATAATTTTTCGTTTCGTCATGGCATAACCTCAGTGCTGTTGAGAAAATTGATGCCTAACCGGATTCAGACAAAACCCGTTTTTTGTTAAAATATGCTACCACCGTCAGCATACCACCGATTGTGCCGATCAGCAAACCTGCAGGGCACACAAATATCGCGACGAGAAAGAACACCGCATGTAAAAACTCAAGCGAACGGTTTAATACAACGATAT
>CAZLWL010000088.1:0-10146 GCA_964563335.1 uncultured Pirellulales bacterium | reverse complement strand
GGCCGGTGCCGGTGCCGTAATACAATGCCCCTGTGTAAAGATATGCGTTATGTTGACCATCGTTAGGGTCAATCGCCAGATCCGCCGCATTTCTTCCTACATCCCGCGTTCCAAGATGTGCCCAACTTTCCGTGTCATAATAATGCACAGAGGTGGTATTATCCGTTACGTACAATTTATTGCCATCTAAAGCTACTCCCCACCCAGCGTTATTGTACAATCCCGTAAGCGTAATGTAAGGGTCGCCTACGCTATATGGCTGGGTCGGATCGTCAGGGTCTCTCAACTCCAGCTCTGCACCTTGTGCATCCCATCCTAAAATGTAAAGTTTATTGTTTTCTCTTGATACGGCATAAAGCAGTTCTTTTTTCTCATGTGCAACAATACCCGCAAACTGAGATGCATTATAAGGCGCAACACCTAAGTCTATAAACCCTTCCTGCTGAAGGCTCTTGGCATTAGCCCAGACAATCTTAGCTGAGCCCTCATACGTTATGAACATGCGCCCAAGTTGCGAATCGATTGTAACATTGACTGCACCTGTAGCATAATCAGTAACCTCAACATCCGCTTGATATTCCAGTTGTTCGCCCTGTATATCATACGCCTTAAGCGTACTGGCATGATGGTCCGTAATCGCATAAACGGATTTTGCTCGTGCGGAATTGTATCCAACTGCACAGACAACGGTTACGAATACTGATACCATACTGGTAATCTTTGTACGTTTCATGGCCATTCTTCTTTTGCCGTTACGAATAGTTTACTTCCTGCATTTTCTCAGGAAAAATGCACCGGTAATAATTATCGCTAAGGTCGATGGTTCAGGGATTTCGTGTAACACGACGCGTGAGTAGGTAGGAGACCAACCAAAATCGATATTGAACATAGTTCCGTTTGTCCACTTACCACTTACAAAACCATAACCGTATCCTCCGCCGCTAATCTCCTTAGCTAAGTCGAATCCATAAATATTGATTATCCCCGAGTCACCAGCCCATAGCCCATCGAGCACCAAACCGCCTGATAGATTAATAGTCCCGAAGTCTAAGGTTCCAGCCCGATCGACAGTTCCACCAATAATGTTTACAGTTCCAGTTTCACGGGTATCAAGAACAACCACATCTGCATCGTCCCAAACGTTAACTATACCTGTATCATGCGCGGACAGACTATAGACCGAACCCCCAAACACGTTTACGTTGCTGGAGTTAAGGGCACCCAATCCATATATCGTCCCCCCACCGATATTGATTGTGCTTTCGTCAAACGCACCTATTTCTGTTACGCCACCGGATACATTGAGTGTACTGAAATCGTAAGTGAGTATATTGTAAGCAGACCCGCCGGTCATATCTACCGTAGTATGGTCCGGCAGCGTATCGAATAACCGAACGTTCGCGTACTCATCTCCTTCCTGGATTATACCATCGTCATAAAAATCCCAGTCAATCGCCGCTTGGAGATTACAAGCTGACATTGCCACAATAACTGGCACAAGTAAAAGAATTTGCGTTTTCATAATGGTCTCCCTTTCAATAAGTTTTTCAAACCTCTTTACTATTTTAACATGATACGCAAATAGTGTCAAGCCCTTTTGATGATAAATTTATGTTATGGCAACAAAAGCCCAACACAGTACGAAATACCGTCTGATTCCCGGCTATCTTCGGCAAATGCGGGTAAATGCGGGACTTACGCAACGTCAGATCGGAAAAATACTCGGTAAACCCCAAAGCTATATCCACAATTGCGAAACAGCCAATCGGAGGGTGGATATCACAGAATTTATCTCCTGGGCTAGGGCCTGCGGCATAAATCCCAAAACATCCTTCTCGAATTTGCTTAAAATCCTTGAATGATGTGTCAAATACCCTGTTAGTATGGTCAAGCAAAGAGGCGTATACAAGACCGGTATTTGGATCGACTGCCAGACCAGAAACTCCTGAATCGGAAGGTGTTATGATCAAATAATTGTTCGGGTCATCCAGATCAACCCTGACAAGATTGTCATGGTTAAATAATCCACCAAAGTAACCGTACCTGTTATCCAATGGGTCATGATAAATAGCAATGGCCCAGGCGTTATTTCCCTGTGGAAGAGTAATATCCTTATCGGTTTCGTGTGCCCATGGAGTCGTTGTCGTGTCATAACAACGAACCGTTGTTGTCCCATCCGTTGCATAAAGATATTCTCCATCAAGGGCAATGCCCTTGCCAGATGTCAAACCTGATAAATCCTGTTGGCTTTCGAGGTCCAATGTTTCAGTAATTTCATTCCAGGTATAAACATATAGGTAGCGTGTATCCCTTTGCAGAATATATATTTCATCTTTACTATCATCAGCTACAATCCCCGCAAGGTTGTTGACATTGGTATCGACATCAGCAACCTTAAGAAGCGTCCTGCATCTGAAAACAGGGACAATATCAGCAGCTTCGTATGTAACAAATAAAAGGCCCAGTTTTTCACTTACAGCGGCCGCGACCGGGCCGTAACCAAACAAGTCTTCACTTATTGTTACAGGGTCTTTTATGACATTTCCTTCGATTTCATAAGCCCTGACAGCTACCGGGGAAGAGTGACTATCAATGGAAAATAGGGTTTTTTCCGCTTTACTTGTTTGGACAAAAAGACAAATCAGTAAAAAATACAGAACCCACCTTAAAGAAATGTTTTTGCTGCACACTATACTTACTCCTTTCATTTCATTCTATCCTCCCTTTGTTCTGTTTCTATGTTCTATTTCTTCTTCTCAAGCATAAAACGCCTATGCCTATCAGCAACAGCGTGGTCGGTTCCGGAACAAGGGTAATAGTTGCATCAGGATCGATGTCAAAAGCGTTGTTTAAGAAATCACCATTAACAAGTGTTCCTGTTAGGGTGCCGGTTAACATCCCGAGTTCATTTATAGTTCCTTCGGTTATTGGTCCATACCCAATTGGATTACCATCAACTTCAAAATCGTTTCCAAATATAGTTATTTGACTATATTCTCTGGCTGATATAATTTCTCCTATTGATCCACCACTTATATCTACTTGACTGTAATCGGTAGCATATAAATCGACAGCTATAGAACCGCCAGATAGATCCGCTCGGCTATTGTCCCATGTGAAGAGCACGAAACCTATTGAACCTCCTGACATATTAACCTGGCTATAGTCTAAAACATTAACCCAGTCTCTTATTATTCCATCATCGACAATATTGAGCGTCGTTAATTCATCTGAGGGGCTATCCTCCACCCAAACATTGTCATCCAACTGGTAGTCAATGGTATGAACACTGCCGTCATTCAATATTAACGCCTGCACCTCAGTTATACCGAGGCATATTACTGTTGTTATCATTACTGCAATTATCTTCTTCATGATTCATCCCTTCAATTTTTGGTTACTTTTAACATTCGCGTCCAATTGAACTTTCATTCTGTTGGTTCTTGCCGGTGAGCACAGAAATGCAGGGGTGCGCATTAATAAGGAGCACCGCCGCATCGTGCTTACACCGAGCTCGCCAGAACTCAACCACAAACACATGCTGACGATGCCCCATTTCGGGGCACCGACCATCTTGCGTCTTGTGGTTTTATAAACCTGGCGATTAGGTGCAAGCCGCTCACTGGTACAGTGAAACATTCGGTATTAAATTGTCATCATCTATCATATTAACTATCTCCTGCCTCTAAGTCAACAAGAAAATCCCCAAAATCCCCAAAAACCTGTATTTAAGCCAAAACGCGTGAAAATCAATCCAGATGTGTTTAACTTCGATATAAAGAAGTTATAGAAAAAGAAGTTTTTTCAATAGTGCTGTGAGAAAAGCCGGTTAGCCGGTGAGTATCCAGACTCCTACATGCAGGAGGGCGGCTATGAGGATCATGACGAGGCTGAGAGTGCAAAACAAGATGACTACTTCCCTGAAAAAGCGCCGCAGGAAGATGACACGCATCTTTGTGGCCTTGTAAATAACGGCCACCGAAAGAAGCAGAGGAAATATCCACAGCAGACTCTTGACATCCATCCCGATGTTTTCAGGTGAAGTGAAAGTGGCAATGACAGGTCCAAGCTCACACATTCTCTTCTTCTTCTCCGATTATTTCGCCTCTTCCGGCATAGGCCATGTACACCGCACTGACGATGCACAACAGATTGAGCATCCCGGCAATACTCGTATATATCTGGCCGATATCGGCAGGTTTGCCGTAACTGTGATATTGTCCCGTCCTGGTTATTTGTCCGAGCATACCGACCGCCGGAGAGGTCAACATCTGGCCGATATACCAGGGCCAGGCCCCAACCGGATCAATCACTCCCACTGAGCCTACATAGAGACCCGTGAGAAATGTAAGCGTGATTGTAATAAATATTATGACGGCCCGTTTTCTCTCCTTGATGACGAAGTGTCCCGCCCCCGGCACGGCCCAGGCAAGCACCGCGACGATCACCAGGAAAAGACTGTGGTCGATTTTAGATTGCTTTGGCATCAGGATGCTCCGGTTGGCTGTTGCTTTTCACTGTCCGGCTTTGCACCGGCGTACTTAAATTTCATTCGCTTGAATATATTATCCGGCCCGAGATGAATGAGCAATAGCCTTTCGGCCCGAGTCGCATCCATCATAAGGGCGACCTGGGCCTTTTTCTGGTGATAATCCTGCTGGGTCGCGGCAGTGCGCGAGATATCTTTGACGACATGGTAACATGCGCCCGGCTTGAACTCGAGGACGGATTTGAGGTTGGCGGCTTCGGTTTTGCCTGCAGGGATGAGGGAGTACAACTTGTCGAGCAGTCTTTTTCTTTCCATGCTGTTTCTGACGTATGTCGCTGCTGCCGGATTATCCGCCGACTGTGCCCGGGCGGTGCGTATATCCATGTCAGAAAGCCTGGTTTGCTGCGATAATTTGTCAAGCCTCAGCATCACGGTCGAGGGGTCGTTGGGGTCGCGGTGGAGTCTGTTAAGCTCGCCCAGGGCCTCGGTCCAGCCGCCTTTTTGGTCTATCAGCTTTACAAGCTCATAGGCCCGGGCCCTGGCCGGACGCATGGCTTTTTGCAATTTTATATCTTGGGCAACTTTGTCTCTGACCGAATAGACGCTTTCGGTTTGCTCCGTTTCGTCGAGGATAACACCGTTTGTGTTGAAGCTGGCGTTCAAATCAGCCGGCTCAGACACATTTTCGGCCTGGATTACTCTGACTATGGCGATTATTGAACCGAACATATCCTTGGCCGGCCCGATGTTTTGCCACATCTTTGATCTGGGCACACCCAAAGGCCCTGCCTGACCGGCGCCAAGCTCATCGAGGGCGAACACGACCTTGCCCAGATGGATGACCTTTTGGTTCTGTCCTTCGATTGCGAGTCTGCTCAGATACGTGTCGGCGGCTACATCGGCGGCGCTGAGCACGCCCGTTCGACCTGTGTAAACCGCTATTTTGTGCTTGTCGCTGAGGTTTGCGGCCGCTTCCTTGTAATCGCCTGCGACCTTGTCGGGTTCGGCGCTGTCGGGCTGGTCGATATTTGTGCCCCCAAAGCCTGCCTCGGTCAGTCCTATCGCCTCATTCAAAATCATGTCGGCCTGCCTGTTGGTTTTGGCCTGTATCATAATTCGCTGGATTTGGCCGGCGACCTCTGCGTAACTCCTTGTCTTTTGAACCCTGGATTCCGGGTCGTTGGGGTCTGCAAGCTCCTCATACTTGAACAGAAACTGGTAGTCGGGCAGGTCCAGATTTTGTCGATAGAATGCTTCGGTTTCGTCCGGCGTGGGCTCGGCTGCCAGTGTACGCACGTCGTCCAGCTTCAGGATAAGGTACTCAAGCGCGATTCTTGCCGGCTGCTCGTATCCAAAACCGTACGGGTTCCGGTCGTCTATCCGGTCGGGTGGCGATTTTTTGTATCGCTCAAACTGGTCGGCCAGCTCTTCGGGAGTGGGGTCGGGCTGGCCGGCGACAAAGTCGGAAGCGTTTATTCTTACAAACTCGGCATCAATCTTTTCCCCTTCGCGCCCGATGGCGGCTCTGACCTGGGCAATTGTGACATCCTCATTGCTCGTAATCATCCTGGTATACACCATGACCGCCCACAGGTCCCCTGCTATCCGAAAAATTTCTCTCTCCGGTACGCCGTGGTTTTTGATTATGTAGTCAACCAACTGCTTTGCATCAGCCTGACCTTGAGTAAGCTGAGGCACTATCTGCCTGAGTATCTGCCTGGCCTGGCTGTTTGTCACAACACAACCGGCCTGTTTTGCTTCAGCCTTTAGCAGAATCCACAGCAGCTCAGTTCGGCCTGTGACCTGGCTGAAGAACACATCTATATCCTTTGCACTCATTTGGAGCCGGCCCTGGATAACCGCTTGTTTCATATCATCGCTCAGTACATCAGCAATCCGGGAATCCGGGAACAGCAGTTGTGCAAGCAGCCTGGACGTCAAATTCCCCAACTCGTAATGCAGTAATCTGTCGAACATAAGCATCCTGAGCACATTAAGGTCGGACTGTGCCTGAAGGATATCGCTGCCTGCTATTTTGTCTTTTTCGCCGAAATACGCGACGGTTCCGGCACCAGCCCCTATTTTGCTCATAATCTGCTGGAATGCGGCGCCCCCGACGAAGGCTATCATGATGAAAATGACAACAAAGGCCATTAGCTTGCTTTGATTCTTACGTATCCATTTAACGAGATGCATAATGCCACCTTCTCACACAAAATATCCGCTTTTGTTCATTTAGAACCATAAGAGAGTATATGCAATCGAGGTGCTTTTGCAAGAAAAATAGTCAGGGTCTGTGTTTTCGTTTTTTTCTGTCGCATAACCGCCGGTGGATTAGGTGTGCACTTTTTGCTTGAATATTTCGGCCTGTAGGGCTTATGATATTTGCTTTAAGGTGGAATGAAAGGGTATTTATGACATCCGGTATTAACTGTCGCGAAAGATCGGTTCAGGCCTTTGCCGAGGCGAGCCAAATCCTGCCGGGAGGGGTCAATTCGCCGGTCAGGGCATTTGGGGGCGTTGATGCAGAGCCGCTGTTTATCGCATCGGCGAGCGGCTCGAAGATATATGATATCGACGGCAATGAGTACATCGACTATGTGTGCTCGTGGGGTCCGATGATATTGGGCCATGCGCACCCAGCGGTTGTTGGGGCGGTAACGGAGGCCGCCGGGCGCGGCACGAGCTTCGGGGCGCCGACTTTAGCCGAAACAGCCCTGGCCCAAAGGGTAGTGGCAGCGTTTGGCTCAATCGAAAAAGTACGGATGATAAACAGCGGCACCGAAGCGGTGATGACGGCTATCCGCTTGGCACGGGCGTTTACTGAAAGAGATTACATAGTGAAGATGGTGGGGTGCTACCATGGGCACAGTGATTCACTGCTGGTTGCCGCCGGCTCCGGTCTGGCGGAGATTTCCAGGCCCTCAAGTAATGGAGTTCCGCAGCGGCTTGCTGAGCTGACTATCGCGATACCGTATAACGATATTGGGGCTGTTAAGGCTGCTTTCGAGAAGTACAAGGGCCGCATCGGGGCGGTACTGGTCGAGCCGATTGCCGCCAATATGGGTGTGGTGCCGCCTGCGGATGGATATCTGCAATCGCTGCGCGAGTTGTGTAACGAGACCGATACGGTTTTGATCTTTGACGAAGTAATCACCGGCTTCCGCGTAGCTTTAGGCGGTGCACAGGAGCTTTACGGCATAAAGGCCGACCTTACCTGCCTTGGTAAAATAGTTGGTGGTGGGTTGCCGGCGGCGATGGTGGGAGGGCCGGCCAGGTTGATGGATATGTTAGCTCCTCTGGGGCCTGTCTATCAGGCCGGGACGCTCAGCGGCAATCCTCTTGCGACCGCGGCGGCAAACGCGACTCTTGAGATACTGGCCGGCGGTGATTGCTACACCAGACTTGAGGCAAGCGCCGAGAGTTTGGCCGGCGGCCTGGCAGATGCCGCCAAATCCGCCGGAGTGGGGCTTACAATCAACCGTGTCGGCTCAATTATGAGCTGCTTTTTCACCGACAAACCTGTGAGGAATTTCGCCGATGTCCAGAATACCGACATAAAGACGTTCAAGAAGTTTTTCGCCGGGATGCTTGAAGGGGGTATTTATCCGGCGCCAAGCGCGTACGAGGCGATGTTCGTATCCTTGGCCCATTCAAAAGAAGATATTGAAAAAACCATAAAAATAGCGCAAAATGTATTCCGTAATATCAGATAAAATGGTACAGTATGTTGCGTGTGCCATATTTAATCGTGTAGGGTATGCTATGCATACCATATTCTCTTGGGAGACGGAAAAATGAGTGAGAACGAAAAAACACCTGATATGGTTAATACCACCGATTGCCTCGAAGCGGTCAATGCGTTCAAAGCCATGAAGAACTTCCTGTTCTTCATTGTTCTGATGTGCCTTTTGTTGTTGCAGGCCACTTTCTGGCTCGAACAATTAGGCTACATTGACAAGACCGATTGCCAGGGTGTGGCGGGTGAAATGTTTTTCTTCGGGGGCCCTTGCCCCATGCGGGCGAGCGCGGCGGCTGGGGCCGGGTCCGTTAGCGAAACTTCGACCGAGGGCGAGGCGGGGACAATCGAAGCGCAGGCAGAACTTGCAACCGCCGATATTGGTGACGAATCGGACCAGCCGGATGAATCTGGGGGCGCGACCGCCCCTGCCGAGGCCGGCGGTAAGGAGACGAAAACCGGCCCGAAGTTCACCTTCAAATGCCGCCGGGCGGCATTTTTAATCTGTGTCTGCAACTTCATTCTTATCATCGCGGCGACACTTTACTGTTTTACATTGCTGGTGAGCATAAAGATATCGCTGGTCGGGCGATTAGGGGGCATAAACCACATCTCGTGCGCCTTTCTTCTGTCGCTGTTCGGCCTTGTGTTACTGCTGCCCTGGCAGAAGCTCTTTGGAGGCGTGGTTGCCGGTGCCATATACACTCCCGAAGAATTGCTGTGTTCGGCGGCGCCGACAGCCCAAGATTCTGTCGTCTGCCAGGTGCTTTACTATCTGCGATTCACCGTACTCTGGCTGGTAACGTTTTTGCTGTTTGTTTTCGCCCAGTTTCGCTCGGCGAGGTGGGCAAGTGCGACTTTGCGCCGTTTGGGAATGATTCACTGAGTGTGCGAGTGATGCAAATAAGTGCCGCCTGGAATGTCGGACCTCGCACTCCAGGCGGCCCAAATACTTCTGTGGCATTCGCAGCACAGTAGTTATTAAACTCGCCGGATCATCCGGGTTAATTTGCACCAGAAAGCTTTCTGCCACCCTCAGTGCCAAAGCCAGATGAAAAGATGGCCCGTGTGCAAGCAGATCTATTGACTCACTTCTTAGAGCCCTTCTTCTTGGAGCCCTTCTTCACTATTTTTATTGTATCGTCTCCCGCAAAATCGGTACCGTCCTGGAGGCTGCCGGTGACAGTCAGCAATGCAGAGCTACCGGCATCTGCCAACAAATCCTGGACTTGGGACCGGTTAAACGCAACATGCAGCTTTTTCTTGTGGCGTTTAGTTTTGATCTGTACAGCTTTTACTTCGTCGTTCAGAGCAATGCTGTCAACCACTATATCCGAAACGTTGTAGTCACCTTCAAGGTCTATACTACAAAACATCCACCTTCCCTTGCCTTTGCCCTTGCTTTTGAGATTCAGTGCTTTGGGCGTTATCTTGATCTTGGCATTTATGGCCGTGATAACCGCAAATTCATCTGCTCCGATATCGACCCCTGTGCCTGATGCTCTGGCATCTCCGTCAATGTCGGTCTGGCCGGCATCCGCAACGAAAGCGGGGTCGCCGGCGTCAATGCAGGGAGAGTCATCGAGCAAATGATAATCACCTTCTGTATAGACTTTGGAGATGGTCATCTGACCGGAGCTGGTGAATTGAGGGTCAAGGTTGATGTTGCCGGATCCCCAGTCGACAGTGGAGCCACTGTTAGTTACTACGCTATCGGGCAGACCCTGGATGTCAGTGTATGAAATGCTGACAGAGGCAGGCGCTCCCACATTGCCGACCATCATCTCCGATGCACTCGCAGCGGTATTGCCCCAGAGGATGCAGTTGCTTATATCCAGGTTGCTGGAGCCGAAGCAATAGAGGCCGCCTGCGAATACAGAAGCGGCATTTGCGCTGATTGTGCAATTGACAATGACGG
>CAZLWL010000087.1:0-10283 GCA_964563335.1 uncultured Pirellulales bacterium | reverse complement strand
TTGTCTGACCTTTCTATGATTTTCCCCGAATCTATTTTCCTGCTGCGCGAGTCCCAGCTCTATATTTGCGATTGTTCTCCTCATTCCCGATGCAATAGGATCCCTTTCTATCTGCTCTCTTACAATTACATCAAACTCCCCCTCGGCCCGTACCCTAAGAGTCGTAACGAAGCTCTCAATCTGAGCTACGTTGTTTTGAAGTTCGTTTTTCATTTTTTCCAGGTCTGACAGCTGTACGTCAAGATAATCCCGAAATCTTTGCCCGCCAAGATTCGTAAACTCTGTTCCCTTGCGAATGGTCTCGAGCGTATCGTTCGCCTGTTGCAACTCACCTCTCAAGCGACGCTGCTGGTCTGTCCGTTTCGCCAATTGCTCCCGTACATCACGCGTGGCAATGTCTTGCTGCCCTTTCAAGAACAAATTCAGCATCTCGTTTACAATTAGAGCTGACTCTTTCTTGTCATGACACTTCATTGACAACATAATCCAGTTGCCCTCTCTCTGCGGGCTGGCTCTAAAATTGTCCTCCAAATCCTCAACCGTTTTGGGAATATCATTATTGAACCGCTTAAACCATTCAGTATCTCGAATCTTGTCCCTGCGCAACAGGTTTTCAAAGGTACTCTGCTGCTTTATAAACGCAGCTTTTGTGAAACGAAGCTGATAGGCCAAGTCTTTGTTGGCCAGTGTGGTGCGAATCTCCATAGGATCATCTGTTCCCGGCGGTAAAACCTCAATGGCTGTTTCAGCCGTATACGCCGGCAGAAACCTCTGGAAAAGATACCAAGCCACGCCGCCAATTACTAAACCTAATGTCGCCGAAAATATCATCAACAATACGTGCCGCCGTAGAATTCCGATAATTTCCTTCGGCGTCAACGTTGGTGCCCCCGCGGCCATCGGGGGTCTCGGACCAGGTCGTCTGACCATTGCATTTGTTGGTTGTATCTGTCCGGTCATCTTACACCTTTTTCTCTAATACTACCCAACTCGCCCGATCGCTTTCATCAACTCTTCTTTATTCTTTTCCGATATCCTACGCCCGGCAACTTCCAGGGCCCGCCGGTATGACCCAGCCGCACCGGCCTTTTGACCAAGTCCCTCCTGAGCCATCCCAAGATGCTTGTAAACGTCCCATGAAACAGCCATACTCTCTCTCTCAAAAATCTGAATTGCCATTTGTAGCATTTCTTCAGCCTTTGCATAGTCTCCTGTCTTGCAAAGCGCATAAGCATAGGTGTCCATTATGCCCGCATCGTTCGGCAATGCTTCGTGAGCACGCCTCGCGCATTCGACAGCCTTATCAAGTTGCTCGTCATTATCCACGAGAAAGTATGCCAGATTGTTCAGCACGCCCGTGTTATTTGGCTGCTTCGCCAATATCTTCTCAAATTCCAAAACCGCCGTCGGAATATACCGCTTGTCCGAAGTCTTCATGTACGCCATTGTCAGCGTGTTAGCCCTGTTAAACATCTGCTCAATCCACACCGGGCTTTCAGGGTCAACCAATGACAAGAACTTGTCGATGTACCCCAACGCCTTGTTGTATTCGCCTCTTTGCTGAGTCAACTTAAACATCATCAGGTTCGCCACCAGCGAATCCGGACTCGTCCGCAGCTTCTCGTTGCACCACTTGCCCACTTCTATTGGCCCGACAATATTCGACATGTTCTGCAGTATCCCAAGGATAAGTTCATCGTTAGTACCACATTTCTCAATTGCCTTTCGATAATAATCCATCGCCGTCGCTTTGCTGCCCATCATAAATCGGGCTTGCCCCATCTGCGCATAGGCAATGGGCGCAAACTTTGTATCGATGTACTTTGCAGCATACTTCAACAATTCCTCGTACTTCTCGCCACGCCAAAGCGCTTCAAGATATTTATCCAGCGCTCGCACGTACCCTCCCTGGTCCTGGCTTAGCTCCCAGGATTTACCCAAAAGTTGTTCTGCCTGTTCGTACTGCTTTTCCTGCAAAGCAAATTGGCCTGCGCGAAAATGCCAGATTCCGCTGTCAGGATACTTTTGGAGAGTCTCATCATAAAATTGCTTCAAATCGGTCGTTCGGCCCGTTTGCAGATAGAGCTGCTCCAGCATAGTCCTGACGCGTGGCGGGGCCTGCTGATTCTTCAACGCGGCCACAAGCTCGCCTATCGCCGCTGTCAATCTGCCAATCCGATGATACGCCATTGCAAGTTCCATCCGGATCTTCGGATTTGTGTCAATATTCTTGCTCTTCTGCAAATCTTCCACCGCCTGGTTAAAATCACCGAGAAAGCGGTTCACCTGACCGCGAAGCCGCCACGCCACTGCACTTTCAGGATCGACCTGGAGGTTTTGGTTCACAAGCTCCAGAGCCCTTTTCAATTGACCCTTCGTCATCGCACTCCATGCCTCTAACAGTATCCCTTTTGCCTCATCGGGATATCTTTCTCTGAAGCTTGCCAGCTTGACTTCAGCTTCCTTAACAAGCCCGACTTCGAGGTACGACTGAATTTGCATCAACTCGTTTTCAGGCGTATTTTTAAGTGCTAACACCTCCTGCGAATACTTCTTCAGTGCTTCCTTGTCCTCAGTTTTTCTCGCTATAAGCGATAAACCTCTGACAACAGTTATATTTGCCGAGTTCTCCTCGTTCAGCTTTTCCAGAATGTCCCTGGCCTTGTCGTACTGCCCGTCACGCAAATAGAACTGCCAGAGCCCGGCGCGCCGGGCCTGGCCCGTGAACAACTCTGTCGCTTTGTCCCGTTTGCCCGTAAGACGCAAAAACTCCGAATACGCGTCAAGAACAGCCTTGTTCTCGGGGGCCAGTTTATAAGCTTTCTCGTAGGCTGAACCGGCGATATCCAGCAGGCCTGCTCTTCGCTGGTCCTCTGTCTCT
The DNA here is from genome assembly GCA_964563335.1 of uncultured Pirellulales bacterium. Taxonomy (GTDB): domain Bacteria; phylum Planctomycetota; class Phycisphaerae; order Sedimentisphaerales; family Anaerohalosphaeraceae; genus QNBT01. The sequence continues at coordinate 7,402 of CAZLWL010000087.1, read as the reverse complement.
TTCAAGGCCATCCTCATCGCCATATTGCCCAACATTACAGAGTTGTCCACATTTGGGAACCTTCGCAGCAAGCCCTGCCTCACAGCAAGTGCTTGTGCCGGTTCCCGTTCACTTATATACTCAGCGTATATACTGCGAAGATTCCAGTCGTCCGGGTTCAGAACCATCGCCCTTACCAGGGCCTGCTCGGTCTTGGCAATTTGGTCGGAAGTTACATTTCCGCGCAGCCGCAAGTTCCGGTTATACAATACCGCCGCCACCTGCTTTGCAATTGCCTCATCCAAAGGATTAAACCTTTGCGCCGTCTTGGCATCGCTGACAGCGCCGTCATAATTACCCAGGCTGCCGTTAACCTGGCTCCTCAACAGATAACCGTTCGGAAAAACAGGTCGAATTTTCAGGCAGTTGTTCAACCTGTCGAGCGCAATTTGAGAATCTCCTTTGGCCATCGCAAGCCTTGCAGCGAAAAGGTTACCTTCACACTCGTCAAGATTTTTGTTTCGAGCCTGTTGAACCAATTCTTCGGCCAGAGCCATATCTTTGGCCGACAAAGCCATCTCAAACAGTATCGCAACGACCAGTTTCACACCAGTCCCGACTTGTCGGGAGTAGGCCTTTTTATATACCGACATGGCTTCGTCAATCATGCCGCGAGACCTATAATATCGTCCCAACTCAGTAAACCGCTCCTGTTCATCAGGAATGTCTGCAATAACTTCCTCTTCTATCTGGTTCAGTCTTTCCGGCGAGATGGCCGTCGGATCAGGTTCATTAAGCCGTCGTTTATAAACTTGAGCCTGTATGTTGTTGGGCGAATATGTAAGGAATTCGTCAACCAAACTTCTTGCCCGGTCAATCTCGCCATCTGCGACGTAACGATTACAAAGGGCAAGTACTATACCCAATCGATCGGGCTTTTTTTGCACCAACCGCTCACGTAACTGTTTCAACTGGCTTCGATACGTCTCCAGCTCCGCTCGCTCGTATAACATCGTTTCAGCCGGTTTCTTCTCGTCCACCAAACCCAGTTTCTGTCTTCTCTGTGAAGCGATCCGAGCGATACGACGTTGTACCAGAGAAAGCCTCAGCTCAATCGTATCGGCCGCATCGGGGTCCATCTGTGCCAATTGTTCTTCAGCATCGTCGAACTGACCGGCATGAATATATCCGCGTATCCGAAGGCTTTTACTGCGATCGCTTGACGGACGCGCCTTTTCGTACGCATCCACCATCGACACTGATTTTGTCGGGGCACGCAGTACCAGCAGGATTTGGGCATAATCCAACAGCGCCTGCGGCTTTTGCAGGGCAATGCTGGGCCGCTTGAAAAGCGCACTCTCAAGTAACTCACTCCTGGCTCCTATCTCGGCCCTGTTCTCAAACACTCTTGCCAGCATGTAAGAAAGCATCAGGTCCCGCCGGTTGGCAGCCTTCAACTGCTCGTACGCATTAAACATCTGCCGTATAGCTGTCGTCGTGTCCCCCTTGACCAGCGCCAGCATACCGTGCCACTTCACGACATGCACATTATCTCCGGTACCTATGATTTGCTCAATTTCATGTATTGCCAGCTCGGCTTTTGTCGTCCATTCCAGTCTTTGCTCCTCATCTCCCGCCCGTCCTTCTTCAAACGCCTGCTCGATACACCAGCCGGCAAGTAGGCGGTACAGCATATATTTGTTCTGCCTGTGTCGAAACTGCCGGGGCCCCTGCACATCTCGGGCACCAGGCAAGTTCAGCGCGTTGTTCACCGTCTCAAGTGCCTTGGTAAGGAACTGTTTGTCCTCGTAAATTGAGAACTTTCGATAATACAGTTCTGCCATCATTATCGCACTATCAATATCTTGACTGTCCAGTTCCACCGCTTTTCCAATGGCCTCCACGGCTTTGTCAATATCCATGATGTCCAGTTGGTAGAATCTTGCCAGCGATGCATAAGCCTTTGTATTCGAACTGAATTTTCCCACCAGAGCTTCGAAATCGCTCGCCATCGCCACCACATTCTCGTTTTCCCTCCAGTCGCCGCCCACCTCCTTCCACACAGTTCTGAGCTTCATATCCAGAAGATTTATATACGCCTCGGCGTTTTCTGGTGCGATATCAACAGCCCTTTTCAGAATCTCCATGGCCTTTTCATCAGCTTTCTCTGCTGCGTCAATTAGTCCTTTTGCACTGTCAATCTCCCCTTTGATTATCTCCGCTCTCGCAAGGTACTTGTAAATGTCTATATCCTCCGTTGTCATCTCCGTGAGTCGCTCCAGCTCTGCCACTGCCTCCTTCAAGGCCTTTTCGCGATCGCTCGCCTGCCCAAGTCCCGCCATTTCCAGCTTGGCGCGAGCTTTCGCCATCAAAACGTATGGGTCAGGGTTCAGCAGTTTCTCATCTATTACCTGGGCTAATTCAGATGCAGTTGACTCTACCGTTTGCCATGCTCCGGTATTGCCGCTATCACCTATTTCATAGAAATACTTCAGCAAGGCCATTCGTGCTTCTATGTTTTTCGGATCAATATTGATTACCGTGTTCCAGCAGCCAATCGCCTTACGCCAATCAGGCTCATGCTCGTGAACCTTATCGTCTATCAAATGCAATTCTGAAATCTTGAAAAGGATCTCTATCTTCAGGTCATCGTCTTTTGCGCTGCCGTAAGCCTGCCTGTAATTGCGCTCTGTGCCCTCGTAATCGTATTGCGTCAGAGCCACCTCCGCATCGGCTAAGAATTTTAACGGGTTCTTGCTAAAGCGCAGAACTACCACTACCACCCCCAATAGAAAAACCGCCAGTATTATCGAACCCATAAGCGCGACTCTCTTGTTCAATCTCTTCTTCGCCATAATTCCTTCCTTAATTCTCCAATTAGTCGGTTGTTACCACTTCCCAACGGACCCACCCGCCGTTCCGGACGGGTAACTTAGCTGTCAATATTAGCTCTGGCCCAGTCAGGCCAGTGGTCTCTTTCCATAACGGGCAAAACCACAGACAAAAGCTTCTCACTCGCACCAATCGCTTCTGCTTTGTCCGGGAAAATCTTGCCCCCCGGACCACCACCGTAAAACTTCCACTCAACCTTCGAAAAATACGAGTACTTCCCAAAAAGGTTTCTGCCCATAATTGCCCGGGCCTCCGTTCTGCTGCCGGCATAAGCACCGTTGGTCTTAAAAAAATACAGAACCCCATACTTTGACTGCGCCTGCCATATATTAGTACCCTGCCCAATGAAAACGACGTATCTTGCCTTAATTCTCTTGGCCGCGCCGGACTCGCGTGCCGGTTCGCTCACTGGACTGATGGCCGGCATCTCAACAAGGCCCTCAACATCCACCGATACCGATTCTGTACCCACTCTTTGGCTGCCCCCTCCCACATAGCATTCCTCCGGAACGTGGGGCACCTGATCAAGATTGCCCGTATAATATGTAATAAACAACGAACAATACCGCACGGGACTTAATTCATCCGCTTCGGTATCTACCAATTCCCATTGGATATACTCGTCCGTGCCCAACTGTTCCAGAACATCCTTGTTGGCTATCTTATGTTTGTTTATCACCTCATAAGGTGCCAGTGCGCCGGCATCCAGCATTGCCAACGGCTTCTTCAATGGCAACGCCAGCTTCTTAAGATGCGCCCCGGACCACTCGACAACAATCTCTTTGCTCGTTCCGGCAATTGCAAGAACCGCCACACATATGAGAAAAGCAGGTTGAGTATATGGCTTAATGATACTTTTCATAATTCCTCAAATATCCCATTTTCGCTTTTCAACTGCTCTGTAGAAAACTTTATATATGTCATTCTGACATCTTTTCTACAGATCGCTTTTCAACTCTAATTCAATCTCGCCGTCGCACTATTACATCCTGCTTTAGCGCACCTTCGGCCTCGAATAAATTTGACATAAACCATGCCAGAAAACCATAAAACCCGAATGCCAGCGGCAGCATTGCCATGCCTAACATGTCATGGTAAATCCCCTGTGCGTATCCCGGGTCCCACAGTATATAAATAAACCCGGTCACTGTAACACGAACGACATTGCACAATACAGCAATTGGTATCGTACTGGCCAGCAGCACGATTCGCTGCCATACCGGTCTGTCGTGCAGATACGCCATCGCAACACCCAGCGCCAAAAACGCCATCAAAAGACGCATTCCGCTGCACGCCTCCGCAACATCCAGCCCCGGTTCCATCCGAACTCCTTTGTACACCACATCTATAACAACACCATTCACCGTCGCCTCCAGATCGGGCACCAGGTTAAGCAGTATAGCGGCAATCTGCGCCGCAAACTGCCGCATGGGAATTGTTATTGAACGGTATAACCTCCCCGGCAGCGGAATCGCAAATATCAGGTAGAGAACCGGAAGCCACGCATATTTCACCAAACGCCAGCCGCCCAAAAACAATACTATCGTACCGAGCATCGCCACTACCGTCAGCGGCCCGGCATAGGCGACCTTGAATTGAACAATATTCAGAGGATAGAAAATAATACAGAAAATCATGCAAACCAGCCCGATGTAATTCGGCCTGGTCTCCAGTCGAAGTATCTCTTTCTTGTGCTGATTCAGAAAATACAAGCTGAAAAGCGGTATCAGGAAACCGTGGGACCAACTCGGGTCGCTCACCCACCTGTGAACAATACCGTCCATCTCCTCACGAAACAGATACCACAGCAATCCGCCGATTACCAGCACCTTAACATAGAGGCTGAACCCAAGCGAACCCCACCCCAACTCGGCCTGCTTACAGGAAACATCAGATACTAAAACATAATCGTTATTCGCTCTCATGATGCTAAAATATGTCCCGAAAGTCATCCAATGCACCGCCCAAGGTATTCTGTCTCCCCCAAAAATCAATCGGCGCAAAATTCCGCCCGTAGCTAAACGAAAACCCGTAATATGCGCCGAACGCATTGCGAAGCACAGCGGCATATCTGCTGATTCCGTGAGTACCAACATTGATCAAGTCGTATGGTTTGATAAAGAAATCGGGCTGTAAACCTTTCGCTATCTTGTCCAAATTAACCATCACCGTCACCTCTTTGTTCTGGCCGACTCTCCTGGTCACCTCCACATTCTTCGGCCAGGCCAGCGCATTTAGCCCTCCTGCCGTGGCTATTGCCATCTTCAGCGTCATAGGACGACCTGTCAGATTGACAGGTCCCGACCTTAGCGCATTACCCGTCACCCAGAACTCACCGATAAGGTCAACCGGAACTGTAATCGCATCACCAGGCCGAATCATTATGTTATACCGCGGGTCCCCACCCAACAATTTGTCAACCGGAATCTTGATTATCCGCACTTGTGCGCCGGCTGCACCGATTTGCTCTAAGCCAAATCGCTCAGCGGTCTCCTTATCAAGCGGTAACGGTCCCCTGAACTCTTCAACCCTGCGCGCTTCTCGCCGCTCAACCTCCGGTGCCGGCCCCACTCGAATAGGCAGCCACCTGCCGTCCTCGAATACCCATTCTATCCTTTCGGCCCCTCCTCGCCGACCCACCGAATCCTCGACTTCTTCGACCGGCTTGGCCTCATCATCAACATCCGATTTCGTCTCGGGTTCCAGCCCCTCAGGAGTAGCAAGCGCTTCAAGCTCCTCGTCCGTTATCATTTCCGACAACGCTATGATTATTCCACCATCGTCCGCAACACCCTTTGCATACGGAGCAATTATCTCGAGCATCTCTTCTTCCGGACTCAATCCTTCATCGCCTCTGTCAGGCTCAACCGGCTTCGGCTCCGCATCCTCTCGCTCAGCTTCTTCGGCCGGTTGTTCGGGCACCAACTGCTCCAACTCGCCCGCCTGTTCAATGATTGCCTCTTCGCCGGTAATCTCCCTGGACACATAGATATAGCTTATATTGAACTGTCCAACGCCGCCGGCCTGCGCAATAGCATCCAACAGCCGAAAATTCCGTCGCGGAATGCTAACTCGCCCGGGACGCCCCACTCCTGCCCCGGAGATGGAATATACATTGCTTTGCGAACTCCTCAGCATTACCGAAACCGATGGGTCTTTCAGCACACTCGGCGAAAGTATATTCCTGATTTCCTCCTCCAACCTAACCTCGGTAAGACCTGCCGCGCGAACCTGACCGACCTCAGGTATCGATATACGACCCGTCTCGGTTACCATAAAGTCATTTACGAATGGCCGCCCTTCCGAGAATAGTTCATATATGTTTATACGAACGACATCTCCGTTTCCAATTACGTAATCTTGTTCGTACGGTATCACATCTTCCGGCCGAGGGTCTTGGGCACCGGCATACCTTTCTTCCGGCTCATCAACCACCCCCAATGAATCCAGTATTACATTGACCACGGGCACTGGGCGAAAACGGCCAAGCTGCGTCGGGTCGAGGTAGTCCCTCGAACAACCTATACAACATATGCACAAAAACAATAGTGTCAATGCCGGACCGCAAACTACGGCCTTGGGTCCCATCATTCTTCTAAACCCACATCTCAGTACTCTATACTTCACTTATCGTATCGCCTGTAACTTCGCCCGCGCCACTATTCCTCTTGGGCTTAAACCGTAAATCGCTACTATCCCGACCAGTCGGGATAAGCGCCCTACGGGCGCACAGAAACGGCACTTTGCCTCATAGAAATCATCGGTTTAACCATGCCGTTTCTTAACCTCTTTTCCGCCATAAGTTCAATGCTCACAGAAAATTGCGATTATTCGTTTCACCCTTGGCCATAGCCCTTCAGGTCCGATAATCTCAAAGATAATTATCTCGCACAACAATGAAACCTCGTCCTTGATGGCGTGGCCGCCGGAATGTAACTGACTGAAACAAAAAAACTTACGTTGAAATCACCTCAGCCGACACTTCACCCTCCCCCTGTGGTTTGGAAAAAACACTCGAATTGCCTTTTATACTGCGTTATCTCGCGAAATGTTCAATCCAAATGCAACCATCCAGCTACCCCGTCAGCAGCATAAAAAGTAACCACGCAATCGGCCACGATACTTCTGCCGACGAGTCTGCAGGACTTTTCATTTGCACCCCCGACACCTTTAACATTAGGGTGCCATCCCGATTTCATCGGGACTTGGCAGTGCGAAACTGCAACATTCTTATCAGTTCCAATTTTTACAGTTGCGAAAGTTTCTCATACAGCGAATACCTCGACGCGACATCTTCCTTGGCCTGCTTCATCAGTGCCGCGGCGACCTCCGGCTTAGATTGCTTTAATCTGCGATATCGGTTCTGGCCGTATGCATACTCCTCGAAATCTCCCGTCGGCGCCTTCGAATCCAGTTGCAGTGGGTTCTTTCCGCTATCGGCCAGTCTTGGGTCAAACCGCAAAAGCGGCCAGTAGCCGCACGCCACCGCCTTCTTCTGCTCCAAATATCCTTTTGACATATTAATGCCGTG
>CAZLWL010000086.1:0-10324 GCA_964563335.1 uncultured Pirellulales bacterium | reverse complement strand
TGGAAATTGTAAGGGCTATCGCTGAAATTGGTCTGCTTATTGAGGGCTGAAGTAAATCGGTCAGGCAGCTTCGAAAGTCCTATGGTGGTAAACAACACGCCAACGGCGTTCGACGGACTGAAGTCTGCGTCCAGGCCGCATCCGCAACGCGTCGCAATAGCCATCGTCTTGTCCAGATCGCCTTTGCCGTACAGCAACCCCATCGCTATATAGGCACCATTGACCTTCGCGACAATTCTATCCTTCGTGCTGGAGAAAGGACGGTAGTCGGGATTGTTCTGATACTTGTGGTATTTGTTTTCGACGTGCTTCCACGTCTTTTCCCAATCCTGAGGATTTTGCTTATACCATGCGAGGACATCCCAGATGCACTGGCTGAACACGCTGCCCTCAGGAACGCAGCGAAGGCCCGCCCGGACAATCTTCTCGGGAGCCGTCTCGAAAAAGGCTTCGGCGTACATACCGCCGACAAACCGGCCGCCATACACTCCACCGTTATAGTGCATCAGGCGTCCGAACGTCTCACCGAGTCTTACAACGCTGTTGGGCAGTCCCGGTGAGATAAGGCCCGCATAGTCCCCCTGGTTCTGGTAGTCGATGTCATCAGTGTGCCCATTGAACTTCGGGTGCCCGGAATCTGGTGGGGCGATGCCGTTCCTTAGATTGTTTCGGCCCACAGCGTCCCCACGCCTGAGAAGGTAAGTAGTGTTGGCAAAATCGATACCAGCCTGCCGGCTTGAGACGTCCAGTCCGTACTGTTCGAGCGTCCTGACAAACGTCATCTCAACATAAAGGTCGTCCTGGTCAAACTGATTGACCATTTCTGGCGTCCAGGTCGGGATCCGGTCCTCAGGGATGAGCTCGCCCATGAACCTGAACTCGGTCGACTTGGCTAATCCAACGCCGGCCATCTGACCTATCCAGCCCGCCTTCATCTTGTCGACATACTGCTTCACCGGCAGCCGACGATACCTGGCCTCAGTCGCTTCAAGCAGGTTAGAACTACATCCACAAGTAAATCCTGCTACCATAATAAACGTTAAAAATCTACGCATAATGACATATCTCCTACGATAGTTTATTTCCGTCACGGTCTGAGCAACTCATATTGCGGTAAAGGCCCGTATACGCTCAGTTCCGTAATCGAGGTAAAGTGTGACACGCATACCCTGTTCGGCTTATCCGGCCATTGAATCGTCCAGTGGTCGACCTCGGCAGTTTCCCCAATCATACGTATCGCCGTCGTTTTCATCGGCTTGAATCCGAGGAGATACTCCACGAAGTTTGGTTTATTGAATTTATTCTTAGGCTCTTTCTCCGGCGGTAGGAGTTTTGGTAAGGGTGGACTTATCACAAGGCCTTTCACTGGTTGCCACTCGCCTTGCGCGTCCCGATATTCGACATTGAGCGAGTTGAACCAGCCACCCATCTCTTCGACCGACCCAACATGATAGCCGAGCAGGCCAATCGTCTGCGGCTTGGCCCACTCGTAACCGTAGAAGTCGGTCTTGGACTTCGTTTGGCCTGTCAAGTCCCTGCTGATGCTGTAAAACGTCTGGCTGTTGCCCAGGCGTTTGCCGTCGCGAATGATATCCTTGAGCTTATCCGCATAAAGCGAACGTGGCACTGTCAGCCACATCGCATCACGTTTTGCGGTGTCGGTTTCGAGCACATTAGCGAGGACCTTAGCCGCCTTTGGAGCGAGATTCGTTCCGCGGACGATAAGGTTGACGGATTGTTTGAGAGTTTGTCCGGTCTTATCCTTTATGCTAACGGTTATAGGATAGACGCCCCCTGCAGTGGCCTCACCGGAGATGGTCCCATCGGCGAACCGCAGGTAGTCCGGCAGAACACCTGACTCGATGTTCCACGTATAGGGAGGCTTTCCACCGAACAGCGTTAAGTCACATTCCATAGTCTTTCCTACTTCGACAAGAGGCCTGGGCCCAGAAGGGAACTCGAGTGGTGCGATAAATTCCGCTTCGGTGTTTATCAGATAGAACTTTTGTCCGTTCTCCATAAGCTTTTTGCCGCCGTGTTTCAGAATAATCTTCTCTCCTTGCATAGCGGTACGCTTAGACAAATCCTGAATACTCACATCGTCCATGTCATGGCGTGTAACGTTTTTATAAGAATCATTAAATGGTTTTGACCATTCAAGTTCAGGCAGTGGATAAAGCAGATCTTTCGGAATTCCGTCAACGCCCAGGATAATGCCCTGCAGACCCGCGATCGTCGCAGCCTGGTTATCGCAGTCAAATCCCATAGCAACATTCAGATCAAGAGTTTTCTGGAAGTCGCCTTCTCCATATAACATCCCGAGAACGCCGCAGGCACCATTGAGGTTGGCGTTCCAGATGGTTTTGGTATCGAGAGGTTCATTGACATAGTACTTTCGGGCCATTTCCTGGCGGGCCTTCTTCCAGTCGTTGGGGTATTTTTTGTAGAGTGCTTTCATATCGGCAACTGTTTTAGCAAAGCGGCTGTTATGTGGCAGGCTTGCTACACCGATATCTATCAGTTTTTCGATATCCGATTCGAAAAACGCCGCTGAATACATCGCACCGTACCATATCGTTGCTTCAATTCCCCAGCTATCGTCCATGACATGCGCGGCCCAGCCTGACTTATCGGCGGCATAATCAATCATACCCGGTGCCGTGACTGCCCAGACTTCATTAATCAGCTGAGGGTCAATCTGGAACCAGTGTGGATTTATGCCTTTCTGACCTGTGACCGGTGGTGTATAGCCATAGTGCATCGCAGACAGAGCAGCCCGATTGGCAAGCCACACACGGTCGCGAACATGGTATTTCCACTTTTCTGCCAGCTGAGCGAGTGTCGGCTCAGGACCGTAATCTTCCATGGCCAGCAAATACATATACTCGATATCGGTGTCGTCGTCTGAGAAAGCGCCGTTGGCCTCTTCCAACTGCTCTAGGTTCCCGGTGTAACCGTAAGGAAAGTTTTCCGGCCCCGGCTCGTCGATGTACTGGTTCTCGTGTGGCAGGCCGTAGATATTGCCTATGCACTGACCGAGCCAGGAAGCGTAGACCTTGTTGTAATAGTCGTCCGCTGAGATTTTCAAAGGTTGATTTTGTAAAGTCCGGCTGCATCTCGTTCCGCTGTGAGGAATTGCGCTCCGGGTACATGCATTGATTGAAATTAAAACTCCGACAGCCGCTACAAGTAAAATACTCTTTCTCATTTTCCAGTTCCTTTTTTTTCTTTTTATTTGAACGTTTTAATCTGAACTGTTCCCCATTGAGGATTAGCGGCCGAGCTTAAGTGCGTGGGCAAGCTTTTCGGCCATCTAGTCATCGTTTTTCTCGATATGCTTTATGATACGCCCGCGCAGCTGGTCAGCAATATCACGATGCTCTCTGGAATCGACAAGGTTGTGCCGCTCGAACGGGTCGTTTTGCAAATCGTAGAGTTCATCGCCGTCAAAAAGTGCCGCGACATACTTATACCTTTTGCCCACTATAATACGCTGCGTTATCTTGTCTGAATGGCCGTGGTGTTCGGCCACCGTGTATTCCGGCCAGTCTACCCCTTCACCCCCTCGGCAAAGCTCGAGAAGACTTCGGCTATTCATATACCCCGGCGGTTTTATACCAGCTGCATGGAGTATCGTTGCTGTGATATCCATGTTTGAGATGATTTTGTCTGTGCGTTTAGCGCCTTTGAAACGAGCCGGCCAGCGAATCGCCATTGGAATCCGCGCAACCTCCTCAATGTATGTAGCAGCTTTGTCCCAAAGACCACCATGGCTGGCCAGCGCATCACCATGGTCGGCACACCAGATGACGAGTGTGTTTTCGGCCTGGCCTGACTGCTCCAGGGCACTTAGGATTTGGCCGATAGCGGCATCCGTCTGGTAGGCCTGCCCGTACGCCCGTGCAAGGACGTACTGCCAGGTGGACCATTCGGGCCAGGCGTACCGGCTGCGATGGTCAAAGTCGCGATGCAGGATATAGCGGAAGGGTCGACCTTCCAGGTCATCATTAAAGGTGGGGTACTGCGGGATGCTTTTAGGGTCAACCATAGAGGCATAGGGTTCTGTTGGAAAATAGGGCTGGTGAGGCCCCCAGAAGCTTGCGACAAGACTCCATGGCTGCGCTGTACTGGTAAGTTCCTTTAGTTTTTCTATCGTAAGGTGCGCGACGAAGTTCTCTTCGTGAGCGGCCGGCGGGCCGGCCAGAATACCGCTTGCATTCATGAAATGCCATGGTGAAGGGTGATGCAGCGTCAGTGTTTTACCATTCCGTTGAGGATAGTAAATGTCATGTTCGATGCGGGCGCGGGCGTCACCAAGGTTTCGCTCGGCAGCATAAGACTTGTATGCGTCGGACATGTAGACTTTGCCGTAGTCCGGCAGACTCCAGCCTTCCATCCCGTAATCAGCAGCCAGCTTGTTCTTGCCACAATGCCACTTGCCGACATAGGCATTTCGGTAGCCCACGCGCGACAGGTAATGGCTATAAAGCTGTTGGTCGGAGCGGAAATCGTGCATGTCCGCGTAGTCGGTATTCCACATAAGACCGTGTGAACTCGGATAGACGCCGGTTAGCATACTAGCCCGTGCCGGCGTGCACAACGGACATATCGAGTATGCGCGGTCAAAACGCATCCCTTCAGAACAGAATTTCTCGAATACTGGCCACTTGTATTCAAATTCACCTTCCCTGTCATGCCCATAAAAAGCCTGATGGTCGGTGATGATAAAAAGTATATTCGGCTTCGTCTGTTTCTTCGCTTCGGCCGCTGCCCCTTGCGGTAAGCTCGCTATGGTCGCCGTAACCGCCAGGGACCGGCCCAAAAATTCGCGGCGGGAAAGGTTAGTCTTGTGCTCGACTGATTTATTCTGCTGTTTCATTATGTATATCTCCAAATTTTGCCGTATTACGAGCTCGCCTTAAAATGGTTCTATCTTGATAGTGCCTTTGCCGGAAGAACCTGATAAAATCGGTAGCCGTAGGCCGGTAGTTTGACTTTGAAGGTGTCTTGATGTTCGACCGTTTGGCCGCTCTTGAGTTCTACCAGTTTGGTCGTATTAACCCCGCTTAAATCTATTTTGACAGTTTCGCGGCTATCCTGGAAGTTCAGCACGACTAAAATGCGCTCTGATTTGTCGGCAGCGGTGCATAAGAAGGCGTAGTATTTATCATCAGCATTTGTGTTCAGCTTTCTGCGGCTGGCTAACTGCTGCAAAGCCGGGTGCTTATCCTTGGTTTTCAGAATCCACGTCTCATTGGCATCGGGACTGCCGGCCCTTCGGGTATAGACGAGAATTTCCCCTGTTGCAGCCAGCGTTGCGCGATACAGGTGGCGGTGGCGAACGTCGCGGTAGCTCCGCACGGTCTTATAAAGCACACCGCCGTGTGCCACGCGCACATCGCGATACCGGCGCAAAACGTCCTCGATGGACCGAGGGTCGCCGGATTTGATACCCACATCAATGGCATCTTCGCCATCGTCGGTCCATTCTGCGATGCCATAGTCAATCATGCAGTTATAATTGCCTTCGGTGATCCAGCCAACCTGCTGACTGCCTTCGGGTTGTCGAAATGTGTTGCCATAGCTGGCAATCACATTTGCTATGTGCCGGTTGTTCTTTTCCCAGGTCATCCCGATGTAGTAGATGGGTGCGTCAATGGTCAGGCCGTCCAGGCCGGTGTCCATCCAGAACCTGACAATTCTTTCGGCTTCCTTTGGCCATTCATCCGAGCCCCAATCGTTCTGTGGCAGGCCTATGAAACTTCCGTCCGGTTTTTTTGCCTGCCACTTGGCCCAGAAGTATCGGCCTGCCAGATCACTGTACTGCCAGCCCCAGGTCTTTTCCAAGGACTCTGGTTCGCGCGGCCAGTTGAAATACGGATGTTCCGGCGGGATGGGCGCATCGGGGCTATCGGACCAGATGAACCATTTGGCCTTTTCGCTCTGTGGATTCTTGCACGCCTCTATCCAGTCTGGTGCTTCGAGGCTGAAGTAGCCTATATTGACAAAGGCAATTACCGCCAGACTTTTGCTGTGGGCAATGCGGATGAATTGCCGGAAGTCATCCATCGTCCCAACTTCAGGGTCTATTTGATAATGATTTGTCGTATCGAGTCCGGAATAGGCATAAAGGCCTTGGGCAGGAGCAAATATCTCGATAGCCCGGAATCCTTCGGCCTTGATGCGGTCGAGTTCTTTCGACGCCTTGGCCGGATCAATCGAGATTTCGTGCGCAAAGGTTCTTCCCTTCTTGAGGGTTACGAGCTTGATGCCCGCCGCCGTCTCCCACCATCGGTTCGGTATCAGATGCCTGCCGCTTTCTTCAAAGCTGGGTGGCGCAGCTTCGGCTGTTACCGCCAAAATCAATATCGTTAATAACAAAAAAACTGTTTTTCGTTTCTCTGGGCGTATGGTCATGTGAGATCGTGTCCTTTCTTCTTTGCATAGGATCGCAAGGTTTTCCCAAGGGCGGCAGTTCACCTTCGGGTCTCGTTGTTGGCCATAGCGTTTTTCCTTTGTCGAAAGTCATTCGACCAGAATCTGCTGGTTTTATTTATCAATTCCACAGTAACGGTCTTGCCGGCGTATTCGGAGAGGTCCACCACCACGTCTATTAATCATTCTCCTCTAAGCCGACAGGGGGTATTATTCGCTTATAAGTTTAATTTTAGACCAGAGACCGGTCTCCCACTCCCAACCATTGGCCTTATTGACAAGTTCGATTTTGACTGCGTCGCCGGCATAGGCGGAGAGGTCTATGCTGACGTCCATCCAACCATTGGTTGCTGTTTTTTTTCCGACAGTTGACCTCATTACTTCCTTGCCATCGGCCTTGACGATAAGCTCCCAGTCACCGTTCTGGTCATGTCCGATGACCAGTCTCAACGAGCTTTTCCCGCCTTGTGGAATCATGAGCCTTTTAGACAACACACAGGCAGTGTCTTCGTCCAGTGGATGTGTTGCCAGAACGTTATCTTTGCCCTGTATCCTTCCGTGCAATCCGACGTCGACATCGTCTCCACAGTTTGCTATGTTCCAGCCGGGAGCGAATTTTTCGATGGCTTTGTCAAGGTCCTTGGTTAAGCTCATGTAAATCTTTTTGCGTTCGGCTTCGGTGAAGCGGCTGCTGGCGATTGGGCCGGGCTCCCAGCACTGCTCAAAACGGCTCGGCTTTGGCTCTTTTACCGGGATGACGAATACCCTGTTGCCGTCAGTGTCCTTTTCGACGCGCCCACCGGCCCGCATCAGTGCCTGACGGGTCAGGTTCCTGCAAACATTAACCAGCGTGGGGAAATTGTACGGCGTGTGGCTAAACTTTCCCTTCGGGTCAAGGGCCGAAGTGAAACGAGCAGGCAGATTAGAGAAACCGATGGTGGTAAACAAGATTCCAGCCGCGTTTGAAGGGTTGCAGTCGGAATCCTGGCCGCAGCGTGTAGAGATGATGATGGTTTTGTCGAGGTCGCGGCCTCCGTAGAGCATACCCATGACGATATAGGCGCCGTTGATTTTTGCGTCGATGTTGAAATCGTCGCGGTCACTTTCACATGAAAAGCGACGGTAGTCGGGATTGTCCTGATATTTGTCTTCGATAAGCTGCCATGTCTTTTGCCAGTCGTTTGGATTTTGTTTGTACCATTTGAGCACATCACGGATGCATTCAGCATACTGACTTTTTTTGGGTATACACTTTAGCCCTGCGAAGACTATTTTTTCCATATCGCATTCAAAGAAGGCCTCTGCGTACATTCCAGCGACGAACTGTCCGCCATAAAGACCGTCACCATAGTTCATAAGGCGCCCGAATTTCTCACCCAGTTCAATGGCCATATTCGGCATTCCCGGTGAAATCAATCCTGCATAGTCGGCTTCTATTTGATAGTCAATGTCATCGGCGTGTTTGTTGAATTTTGGATGGCCCGAATCCGGCGGGGCAATACCATTGCGCAGGTTTTCTCTTCCGTACCTGTTAGCATGCCAGAGGGCATAACCGCTGTTGGCAAAATCTATACCGGCCTGGCGGATGGAAGCGTCAAAGCCATAAAGCTCCAAAGTACGCAGGAACGTCATTTCCACGTAGATGTCGTCCTGCTCGAACTGATTTATCAACTGGGGCTCCCACTTCGGCATTTTCTCCTCAGGTATGATTTGTCCTCTGAAGCGAAATTCGGTAGGTCCTCCCCAGCCGACGCCGGCCATCTGGCCGACCCAGCCGGCTTTCATTTTGTCGATGTAGGTATCGACGGGAAGTTTTCGAAATTCTTCTGCACTAAGGGAAGAAAGAGGAAGAAAAATTAGAGAAACGGTCAGTATCAACAAGTTTTTTTTCATGACGATAGCTCCTTTCAAAATTTATAGTTTACCAACAATTGAATTCCAAAAACCAATTGACCAAATACCATTAATACCCCAATATACCTTATCTAAACCGCCATACGCCTTCACCAGATGATACCCCACAATCATTTGCTCACAATTCTTACATTGTGCCAAAAGGTGACGCCTCTGCCTAACATCTCCAGCTTAACCTCCTGGCCTGCATAATCCGAGAGATCGACGTTGACTTCCACCCAACCTTGGGCATCCGTCGTTTCACGGTTCACATTTACGCCTTTCAGAATCTTCTCGTTGATCCGCACCGCCACGTTAGTACTTTCCCACAACTGGCGGCCGACAGATAGGACAAGCGTGGTGGTTTTGCCGGAAGGGGTGGTGATCTTCTTGCTCAGTACAACATCCTGTCTCCAGTCTTTCGGCGTTGTCACCAGAACGTTCTTCTTGCCGGAAAGTTCGGGGTAGAGGCCCGGACTCGAGCCATACCCCCAGTTGCTAAGGCTCCAACCCGGCAACACGGCCGCCACAGCCTGTTCCATAGGGGGCCAATCGATCATGCGCATCTCACCCTCGGTGAAGCGGCTATTGGCGATAGGACCCGGTTCCCAACTTTGCTTGAGTTTGCTCGGCCGCGGTTTCTCGATCGGAATTACGAAGACCTCCTTCCCGGCCTCGTCTTTTTCCAGATAACCGCCAGCACGAAAAACGGCCTGGCTTGCCAGGCGTCGGCACACTTCAACGACGTTCGGAAAAGTGTAGGGAGAATATGAGAACACTCCGTTCGTATCCAGACCCTCTATGTACCGCTTAGGTAGACTGCGATAACCTCGGGATGTGAACAGGACTCCTGCGGCACTGGAAGGATTGCAGTCGGAATCCTCACCGCATCGCATCGAGATGATGATCGTTTTGTCGAGGTCCCCTTTGCCGTAGAGCATGCCCACCACAACCCACGCGCCGTTGAACTTGGCATCGATGTTAAACTCGCTCAGGTCGTCGACACAGCGAAAGCGACCATATTGTTCCGTTGAGTGATACTTCTCACTAACGAGCTTCCACGTCTTCTCCCAATCGTCGGGGTATTTCCGGTACCACTGGAGCACATCTGAAATGCATTCATGGTACTGGCTGCCTTCGGGGATGTGGGCCAGTCCAATCTCGACCAGTTTCTCCATATCATCTTCGAAGAAAGCCTCCGCATACATGGCCCCCATGAACTGACCGCCGTAGATACCATCGCCATAGTTCATGATACTGCCAAACTTCTCCCCCAGCTCGACGGCGAGATTCGGCATGCCCGGCACAATCAGCCCGGCGAAATCCGACTCGATCTGATAGTCGATATCATCGGCGTGCCGGTTGAACTGAGGATGGCCAGAGTCTGGCGGTGCTATCCCTTCGCGAAGCAGCGAGCGGCCCTCGCTGTTCGCATGCCAAAGCCAATAGCCTGTGTTGGCAAAATCGATTCCGGCCTGACGCGAACTGACGTCCAACCCGAAACGTTCGAGCGTCTGCAGGAACGTGCAGTCGACATACATGTCATCCTGATCGAACTGATTGACCATTTCGGGCGTCCACTCAGGCACGGCATCCTTGGGCATGATGGTATTCATGAAGTCGCCTTCGGTTGGCCCGCCCCAACCGACGCCGGCCATCTGGCCGACCCAGCCGGCTTTCATTTTGTCGATGTAGGTATCGACGGGAAGTTTTCGAAATTCTTCTGCACTAAGGGAAGTAAGAGGGAGAAAAAACAAAGAAATGGTCGGTATCAGCAGATTTTTTTTCATGACAATGGTTCCTTTCTAATTTTATGGTTTACCAGCAATTTAATCTGAAATTTCCAATTTTAAACGTTTTAAAAACATAATTTCTCCGTAGGACATCAATAATGTTTGCAAGAGTCAGTTAGCTGGGGCTTTCAAAAATTTATCAATCTGGTCTTTCGTTGGAGCGGAAGGCTGCGCGCCTAATTTGGTTACTGATAGTGCCGCCG
>CAZLWL010000085.1:0-10810 GCA_964563335.1 uncultured Pirellulales bacterium | reverse complement strand
CAAAATGAACATAAATAAAGTATTAACAAAGGAATATGAAAATATACGCCTTCACAGACGCGGAAAAAACAAACCCAATCAAACCCAATTTTCACATCAGAAATTCCTGGATTATGTTCTTGTAGTATTCTTTCCCTTTTTCCAGGTCTGCGACATCAATATATTCATCCGGCTGGTGACATACGCCGGGTTTGCCGGGGCCGAAGATAATCACCGGCGCGCCGAGGCCGGCGAAGAACGGCCCATCCGTTGCAAAACCAACCGTGCCGGTTTCGCCTACCCCAATAACGGCGCAAAAGGACCTTACAAACCCACCCTCGGCATCGGTTTCAAGGGCAGGGACGGATTTGACTGTTGCAATTTGGGCTTCAAACCGGGGGTTATTCTCTCTCAGTTCGCTGCAAATCGTTTCCAAATCGCTTATTATGCTTTGATGGTTTTGGTCCGGCACGGTGCGAATGTCAATCTTTATAGAGCATCTGTCGGGCACAACGTTTGCGGCCTTTCCGCCGTGGATTTCATTTACACTGACCGAACACTTACCAAGCAGCGGATGCTCTGCGTGAGCCGGGTGGTAATCGCTCAGGTGATTCAGCAGCGAATTCATTAGCTCGATGGCGTTGACACCCAGGTGCGGCATAGAGCCGTGGGCGCTCTTGCCGATGGTGGTAATTTCCAGCCAGAGCATCCCCCTGTGAGCGCTGGCGACTTCAAAGTCGGTAGGCTCCGGGACTATCACACCGGCTAATTTGGGCAAATTGGCGGAATCTTTCTCAATGAATCTCTTAGTGCCGCAACTATCTGTCTCTTCGCCGGCAGTTGCTGCAAGTATCAGGTCGCCTTTGAGCTCGGCCCCCTCTTTGACAACTTCAACTATTGCCCCAGCCAGGCTGGCCAGAGGCCCTTTCATGTCCGCCGCCCCCCTGCCGTGTATCCTGCCGTCAGCCTCGGCCGCTTCAAACGGCGGAAGCTTCCACTCGGCCTCGCCCGGCGGCACAACGTCAAGATGGGCAGCGAAAAACAACGCGCCCCTTTCGCCGTTTGACTTGACATGTGCTGTAAGGTTAGCCCGCGAGCCGGCCCATTTATCTATCCGGCAGTCTATCCCGTGCGGGTGGAGGAAATCCGCCAGCACATTCGCCGCCTCTAACTCACCCTTGTCGCCGGTTGGCTGAGCCCGTATTAACTTCTTCAATAATTCCCTCATGACCGCAGCCCATTATAACATCATACCGGAAAAACAAAAGACAGGAGCATTTTTAACAGGTAATCAGAATCATCGACAGTAAGGATTGTTGTTGGTGTGCTGCAGGAACGAGCAGTCCGGTTTTATTTTTGGTTAGCTGCGCGGGCGGCAGCTATCGCATCAGACAGCTTCAGACTGCCTTCGTACAGTGCGCGTCCGATGACTACGCCGGCGACGCCCAATCGGCTGAACTTCTCAACGTCGGCTACCGTGGTAATACCGCCGGCGGCGACTACAGGAACATCCACCGCCTCAACAAGTGCCTTTGTTCGCTCGAAATTGGGCCCGGCTAACATTCCGTCCTTTGCGATATCGGTATATATGATTGCCGCCAGGGGCAGCTTGGCCGCCTGGGCAGCAAACTCGCTCAACTGCTCGGGGCTGTCCTGGATCCAGCCGCGTATCGCAACCTTGGAGCCTCTCGCATCCAGTCCCAGCGCCAGTTTGTGAGGGAACTTGTCGGCCATCTCTGTGAACCAGTCGAGGTTGTTCACGGCGGCGGTGCCGATTATCACCCGTTCGACGCCGATATCAAACATCCCGGTTACGGAGGCCTCGTCGCGGATGCCGCCGCCGACTTCAATCTTCAAATCCACCGCGGTCGCTATTGCCTCAATGGCCTCATGGTTGACGGGCTTACCGACGCGAGCCCCGTCCAGGTCCACTATATGCAGGCGGGTGGCGCCGGCGGCGAGAAACTCCAGCGCCTGCTTAACCGAGTCATGTTTATAGGTGATTTGCCGGTGATACTCGCCTTGGACAAGCCTGACACACTTGCCATTCATCAAATCAATTGCAGGTATTACATCCATATTAGTTAGATAATCGGCTTGTGTCTCTGAATTCTTGAGAAAAAGTTGTCAAACTCCGCCGTCGGTCGGGGTGCACAAGTATCCTGCGGCGGTTGGAAAAACGGCGGCAGGTAAATGTCTACCGCCGGGCCAAGCTCACCAATCGGGGCTTTTCTCCAAAGCAAGTTTCATTCATACTCCCATCGGTGGCCTGATTATCTCTGTTAATCAGAGCGTGATGCGTTATAATATAAGGCAGGTTATCTACACTTCTTACGATTCGAACAGGTTTCGGTGAGATACTGTTCGTCGGCGACTTACAGGAAGAACATGTTTATTGATGAGGCGAAAATCTGGGTCAAGGCCGGTGACGGCGGTCACGGATGTATCAGCTTCCGGCGTGAAAAGTTCGTCCCCAAAGGCGGGCCTGACGGCGGCGATGGTGGCAACGGAGGCGGTGTGTACTTTGAGGCAGCCCAGGATGTGGACACTCTGGCGGATTTTGTGGGCAGGCATCACTTCCGGGCCGGGAACGGCGGCGGCGGCGAAGGCGCAAACCGGCATGGCCATGACGGCGAGGACCTCGTGATACGCGTGCCCGTCGGGACGCTTGTTTATGATACGGACCTGGCGGTGCTGCTGAAGGATTTGAATGAGGTCGGGATGAAGGTGTGCATCTGCCGGGGCGGCAGGGGCGGCAATGGAAACAAGGCCTTTGCCACGAGCACACGACAGGCCCCGAGGTTCTCTACGCCCGGCAAACCCGGCCAGGAAAGGAACCTGCGGCTGGAGCTTAAACTTATAGCCGATGTCGGTCTGGTTGGGATGCCCAATGCGGGCAAGAGTACCCTGATTTCGAGATGCTCGCAGGCAAGACCGAAGATCGCCGATTACCCTTTCACCACCCTTAACCCGGTGCTGGGGATCGTTGAACTGACCGACTTCCGGCGGTTTATCATGGCCGATATCCCGGGCCTTATCGAAGGTGCTCACGAGGGGGCCGGATTGGGCCATGAGTTCCTGCGCCACATAGAAAGGACTCGCATTATCGTACACATACTTGATATAATGCCTTCCGATGGGTCCGACCCGGTGGCTAATTATGAGAAAATCCGCGCCGAATTAGCCCTTCACAGCAGTATTTTAGCCGAGAAGAAGGAGGTGGTCGTCCTCAACAAGATAGACCTCGACCCTGATGGTGAATTAGTGGAGGATATTACCGATAGACTACAAAAAAGGGGTCAGGAACCTTTTCCGGTGATGGCGATATCGGCGGTAACCGGCCGGGGTATCGGCAAACTGAATGAAACTTTATGGGCCATGGTTAAAGGACAGTTGCAGTGAACATAATCGCAATTGACATAGGCAATACGACCATTACGGTGGCGTTCTTTCTCAATGATACGGCCAAATCTATTGAATCTGTGTCCGGCAATGCGCCTGCGAAACTTAAGAAGCTGTTGGCATCAGCCTGGGAGCAGGTTCCTCTCGTAAAGGGCGCCAAAGTCCAAAAGAAAAACGCGGTGATTGTCGTCAGTAGTGTGAAGCCGGCCTGGACTGAACTGGTGGCCGATATCTGCAAAAAAGAGTTTGATGAGAAGATTAAGATTATCGGTAAGGACGTGCCTCTGCCGATTGAAACAGCGGTTGATGATAATATGGAGGTGGGCACCGACAGGCTTGTCTCGGCCGCGGCGGCCTTTGCAGTGGTCGAAGACGCGGTCGCCGTCGCCGATTTCGGCACCGCCGTCACCATTGACCTCGTTGACGAAGGGGGGGTCTTCTTGGGTGGCTGTATCCTGCCAGGATTTGAGTTAAGTGCAAAGGCCCTGGCCGGCAGCACGGCGCAACTTCCGGAAGTGGAAGTAACAAGCCCGAGCGACCCTATTGGTGCCAACACCCGTCAAGCGATTAACTGCGGCTTGTATTACTCGGCAGTAGGCGCCCTTGAGACGGCCGTCCGACGCTACGCCGAACAGCTTGGAAAATGGCCACAGGTAATTGTTACCGGCGGAGCAGCGGATGTCATCAAAGACGACTGCGAATTTGTCGATTCATGGGTGCCGAACCTGGCCGTCAAAGGAGTCGTCCTTGCCTACAAAAAACACCTCGAAGACCAGACCGAGTTGGCAGAACTTGCAAAAGAGGAGAAAACCAGGAAATAACATTCCTGACGCCAATAAGCCCTCAACATTTCAGCAAAGTACGATGGAAACTACGAACTACGAACTACGAACTGCGAACTGTGAAACCTTTGCTTCAGTTACAACTGCCAAGGGCACGGGGGCGATATCGAGCATCCAGGTCTCCGGACCCTCAGCCGGGGAGATTATCAAAAAGATATTCAAGCCAATTGACGGCAAAGAGGCTGACTTTGAAATCGGCGACATTTCCGTCGGCAATATCCTTGACGGCCCCCAGGTCATCGACCAGGTAATTGTCGGCCGCGAGGGCGAGAACGTCTTTGCGATTAACTGCCACGGCAATCCAATCATCGTCGAGATGATAATGAAACTTCTAAAAAGGCATGGGGCAGAACCGACCGGTATACATCAAATGCTTGCACAACAACTCGCCGGAGATGACCAGTCAAACGCGATTGCGATAGAAGCGAAACTTGCACAATCAGAGGTGGTTACACTTGAAGGAGTGAAAATCATCACCAACCAGGTCCGTTCAGGCCTTGGGGAAATCGCCGGCGAATGGCTGGTGAATATGGACCGCCTGGCATTGCGGGACATAGCCCGGCAGTGCGAACGGATAATCGCCGACAGTAAGACGGCCAACCTGATTATAAATGGCTGCAGGGTGGCGATAGCAGGCCCTGCCAACAGCGGCAAGAGCACTCTTTTGAACTGTCTGGCCGGCAGGCAAAAAGCCATCGTCGCGGGCGCCCCAGGCACTACGCGCGATTGGGTGACCGGCAGATGTCGAACCGACCGCCTCTTGATGGAACTGATTGACACTGCAGGGCTGGATGAGAGCCTTTCAGAGGTAAACAGCATCGATAGCGAGTCCCAAAGAAGAGCCGTAGCGTTATTGGCAAACTGTGATTTGGTGCTGTTTGTACTGGACGGCAGCAAGACAATTAGTAATGAAGAATTGAAACTCAAAAGGGACCTTCTAAAAGACATAAAGGTTTTGGTTGTCTTGAACAAGCTGGATCTGGGCAAAAAGGTCGATGAGAGCCAATTGAACCTTGACTTCGCAATCAGTGTCAGCATAAGTGCAAAATCAGGTGATGGAATTGAACGGCTGTTAGAAGAAATTCGAGAACTATTGGGCGTGGAAAAATTTGATTTAAATACCCCTGTCTGCTTTACACAGAGGCAACTGGAGCTGTTGGAGCTAACATCCCATACAAAAACCAAGTCGCAGGCCGAGGCAGTGATAACAGAGCTGTTAGGCGGCCAAATCGCTGCTCGCTGAAGATAGATAAGACGTGCTTATCGTTTTAACAGTTACTGTGATAGAAATCTGTTTTTAACAATAAAATGCCACTATAGAGACTTGCTCGCAACACCTTATTATAGAAGTAGTTATCTGCAATTTGCTCTTCGTAAGCGGTTTTTTCTTCAAGTTGTTACGGTTTGGGCTTGACTTGACCACGGTTTTTTGTTAAATTAAAGGGTTCATGGTAGCGTCAGGAAAAATAATAAGGAAACGCTCTAAGAAGACGAAGAA
Source organism: uncultured Pirellulales bacterium (assembly GCA_964563335.1). Classification (GTDB taxonomy): domain Bacteria; phylum Planctomycetota; class Phycisphaerae; order Sedimentisphaerales; family Anaerohalosphaeraceae; genus QNBT01. The sequence continues at coordinate 5,089 of CAZLWL010000085.1, read as the reverse complement.
AAAGACCTCCTCCGTTGGCAAAGTAAAGCGCAAAGCTGCGTTCAGGACGTATGCCCAGGCAATAGGGTATCTGTTCGACAGGACCGACTATGAGAGGCATGAGAGGCTGCGCTATAATGTTACAACGTTTGACCTTGGGCGTATGGAGCGGCTCCTGAAGGGTCTGGGCAATCCTCACAGGAAGATAGAGACGGTACATATTACCGGGACAAAAGGCAAGGGGTCAACAGCCACGATGTTAGCCAGGATGATGGAGGCAAATGGCTACAGTGTCGGCCTTTATACCTCGCCGCACGTCACTACACTGCACGAACGAATCGCCATCAATTCGCACATGATCTCCCGCGGAGAAATGCGCGGCCTTATTAACCGCGTTCACACCAATGTTGAGAGGATGGCCAAAAGAGACGATGCACCAACGTTTTTTGAGATAATGACGGCACTTGCGTTTATGCACTTCGTTGACAAGAACGTGGACATCGCTATTATTGAGACGGGTTTGGGAGGCAGACTTGACAGCACCAATGTCATTCGGCCGGCAGTGATCGGGATTACCAGCATCAGTGTGGACCACCAGAACCTGCTTGGTGACAACCTTGGCAGTATAGCAAAGGAAAAAGCCGGCGTGATGAAAAAAGGTGTGCCGGTTATTACGGTCCCTCAGGAGCCGGATGCGATGCGCATGCTAAAGCGGGCAGCTACAGCGGTAAACGCGCCGTTGAGCGTTACGGGGCTGGATATTGACTTTTCGTCTCGGTTTGAGTCCTCGCGCGAGGAGGGTCCTCACACGCGGATTTGTGTGACCACGCCGCATAGCAAGTTTGAGCATTTGCGCGTGCCGCTGCCGGGCGAACACCAGGCCCTCAACTGCGGTCTGGCTCTGGCGATGCTGGATAAGCTTAAAACGCAGGGCTACGAGATTGATGATGAAAAGGCCGTGAACGGTCTTAAAGGCGTTTCGCTTATCGGGCGGATGGAAATCATCTGCGACGACCCGAGAATTATAGTCGATACCGCACACAACGCCGCCAGTATTCGCGCTCTTGTCCAGGCCATTGGTCAGCATGTGCCGTACGATTCGATGGTAGTCATATTCGGCTGCAACAAGGATAAAGACATTGTGGGGATGCTGTACCAGTTGCAGTACGGGGCGGACAAAGTCGTCTTTACAAGAAGCAACTCTCCAAAGGCGGTCTATCCGAAGGATTTGGCGGACATGTATACCGAGATGTGCGGAAAGATGTGCCAGACTGCCCTAACCGTTGCCGAGGCGGTCAAGATTGCAAAAAGTGCGGTCAGCAGGGAAGACCTCATCTGCATAACTGGCAGTTTTTATCTTGTCGGTCAGGCCAAGGAACAGTTGCAGGCAAACTGACTGCCGCACCGGTAAGGCCGGTGGTAATGGCCGGGCAACCACATATCAATATATCGGGGATGATAACAGGCGGGACACCCCTTTTATCGGACGTTGCCAGTTGCAAGTGGCTGCCGGTGGCAAGTGGCTAAACCCAGGAGGCAAATCGACTGCCTGATTTCGAGTTTGGGTCCGTATTTTTTTTCAAAAAACCTGAATTTTTTAATTGCCTTACAATGACAAGCCGATAAACTTTTCATAAGGATGGCTCAGGGCGGCGTGCGCTCGGGCCATATTGACATATTCGGTAAACAGGATTTTACAGAGGAACCATTTGCGACAATGATAGTATTGAGCGAATATCAGGAACTAAATTAGTTAGGAGTTTGAAAGGAGACCGAAATGAAAAAAGGAATGATTGTGGTAAGTGCTATAGTATTGTTCAGTATGGTCGGTGTAGGCCATGCGGTGGAAACAGAGTATGGTGATCTGGGTATCGACGTCGATGCGACGTGGGTCAGCAAGTACATCTGGCGAGGCTTGGATTGGTACGATGACAAAGCCGCCTTCCAGCCGAGCATTAACTTTGACTTCTTTGACACGGGCCTGAGTTTGAATGTGTGGGCCTCGTGGCCAGGTGCCAGCACGCCAGGATATCTGGGATATGGCCCTGATGAGCAATGGCACTACACCCTGACATATGCTAACAGTATTCTTGACGGCGAGCAGTATAAGACCAATTATGCGATTGGCTGGCGGTACTACAACTTCGCGGACATGTCCAACAAGGTTTTGGATATGCAGGAATTTTTCGCAGCTCTTTCGTGGCCTGACATCTGCCCAGCAGGCATCGTTCCCAGATACACCGCTATTTGGATGTGGCCGTCCAAAAGCAATAACCTCGCGAATCAAGCCCTTTCTGCGCTGGGCCTTGGCGACGTTACTGGGTGGATACACATCTTTGGTCTTGGCTATGACTTGACGGTGCCGGGCTTTTTGCCGGACAATCCCGAGCAGGTCCTGAGCTTTAGCGCAGATATGGTTTACAACGATGGCGTGCTCGGCGTTGATCATGACTGGTCACATATCCTGTGGGGTGTTTCGACATCAATTGAGCTGCCGTACGGCAGTTTAACGCCGGCTGTGTACTACCAGACTTCGATGGACGATTCAGTCAACACGGAGGATGAATTCTGGGTCGGCATCTCCTACGGCGTCGGCTTCTAAAAGCCCGACAGTATTCGAGAAAAAATGGGCCGGTTAAAGACCGGCCTTTTTTTTACTTTCGTTTGCGCCGGACTACTTGGTAAGGCCCAAAGTCAGCTAACGCCACAAGATTTAACAGCTAAACTGTGAAATTTAATGCGATTCAAGTCATTTTTCACCGCAGATTCAATGCCCAAAATTTCAACTTATCGAATCACCAGGTTTGCGTGACCGTGTACTCAAGAACAGCGACTGAATCACCTTCCACGGCTACCTTGAATCTGGCTGTTCCGGCATCGCGTTTTTCATAATCGTGTGTGGCCCCGCTGATTTCCCAGTTGACATGGGCGCCGAATTTTTCATCGACATAAACGGTAACGGCCTCGGCTTTCCTGTTGCGAAGCTCAATCTTGTGCGATTCCATTCTCCAGCGTCTCCTCTGCTTGGAGTCTGTTATCGTATGCTCGGGCACAACGTCAAACGCATCGCCGATATACAGCGAAACCTTTTCCTTCATGGCGGTGTGGTCGATTGCGTCTTCGCCGACAAATTCGAGCATGCCGTCGGCAGGGTCTCTCTTGAAGACACGCACCTTGCCCTTGGGAAGTGCGATACCGAGGTGATTCTCCTTCTTGTTTTCAAATTCGAGCTTTATCTGTACTTTATCATCCTTTTTCCGCCACTCATAGATATAAAGCTTTTTGACCGGCACATCCCTTGCAGGAGCTATTAGTTCAATTTGCTTTACCTGATTGTTGTTTATGGTGCTCTTTCTACCTAATGTGTAAAGGTGGTATTCCATGAAGGGTTTTTCTTCAAAACCGGCTTCGGCGGCGGCCTTGAGACCCAGTGCATACGCTTGCCGGCGACGAGGGGCGGGCGGCTCGGTAATGCGTCTAACGTCGCCGGCGATAAGCTTTATAATCGCATCTTTATAGCCTGCGCCGCTTTTGTTATCTATCGTAACCCACCCGGTAAGGTCAAGTTTGTCTTCTGTTTCATTAAGAACGGCCGAGTAATCCGCCTTCCAGTTTATCCGGCTGGTAGTGTAAGTAACCTGGCAAAGCTCCCTGCTCTTTCCGTCCGCCCTTGCCAGCCATACAAGCGTCGGTTTGGTTACCAGGTCCTCCGGTGTCTCGGCAAGGCTTATGCGCTCAACCACAGCTCTGCTGATTATCTCCAGCCGGCCCGTGGCGTCACGCAAAATCAAATCATTGCCGACGGCGGCACTGAGGACACCGCTCATCTGCGTACCGGTATCGGAACCGCTGCCTTTAATCTGAATAGTTACATCTTTGTCGATATAGCGTTTGAGCAGACTGGCGGTGTCGACAAGGTCGTATTCGTAGTTTTGTTCGAGAATGGAAACAGCTCCCGGAGCCGACAGGCACTTGAAGTTTACGCTGGTTGGGTCAATCGCAGAGGCCACATCTGTAAACTTGACCGTGTTGACACCGGCGTTGAAGTCCATCCGGCGTCGCTCCTTGACCACGGCGAAATTGTTGTTGTAGATGGTCAGCCCAACACCCGGCTCAGGGAGCTTGGGAGCGGCTTTGCATACAGCCGGACAGACAACTACGCACAGTAATACCGCCACGACAGCAACAGCATGGGCTAAAGCCCATCCTACAATTCCGGCCTTCATTTTCGGTCCCCTTTATTTCCTTCAGGAGCGGGCATATTCATAAAACTTTTTTCTAAGCAGCCTGGTAATGGGTCCCGGTTTGCCGTCGCCAATGACCCTGCCGTCCATCTCGACGATACCTATGACCTCAGCGGCGGTGCCCGTCAGGAAGAACTCATCGCAAACGTACAAATCGAACCGCACAAGGTTCTTCTCGACGACCTCTAAGTTTTCTTTTTTGGCCAGCCGGATCACGAGTGCCCGGGTGATGCCCGGGAGCGAGCCTGCCTGAGTCGGCGGGGTGTAGATGACGCCGTTTTTGACTATAAAGACGTTGTCGGCGACGGCCTCGGCGACGTAACCTTCGTGGTTGTACATAATAGCCTCGCTTACGCCTTTATCGAGGGCCTCAATCTTAGCCAGGATGTTGTTGAGGTAATTAAGGCTCTTTATCTGCGGCGGCAGCGAGAGCGGGTGGTTGCGGATGGTGGCAGCGCTTACGACCTTCAGACCCTTTTCATAAAGCTCTTCGGGATAGAGTTGAATACTGTCGGCGATTATGATTACCCCGGCCCCTTTGCAGATGAGAGGATCCAGACCAAGGTCTCCTGTACCGCGAGTAACGATTAACCTGATATAGCCGTCAACGACATTGTTGGCTTCGATGGTCTTGTTGACGGCATCGGCAAGCGTGTGTTTATTCATGGGGATAACAAGGCGAATGACCTTTGCCGAATTGTAGAGCCTGTCCAGATGGGCGTCGAATTCGAAGATTTTGCCGCCATAGACGCGAATGCCCTCAAACACACCGTCACCATAAAGCAAAGCGTGGTCAAAGACGGAAATCTTCGCCTGGTCTTCATCAACGAGTTTGTCATGCAACCAGACTTTCAAAGCCATAATAG
>CAZLWL010000084.1:0-10856 GCA_964563335.1 uncultured Pirellulales bacterium | reverse complement strand
CCGCCTGCGAATACAGAAGCGGCATTTGCGCTGATTGTGCAATTGACAATGACGGGTCGGCCGGCGTTATGGCTGTAGATTGCACCGCCGCGGGGCGCAAAATTTCCTGCGATAATGCAGCTTTCTATCGTGGGGCTGGCGCTGGTGCAGTATATCCCGCCGCCGCCCACTATTGCGGAGTTTGCCGTGATGGTGCAACCGGTAATCACAGGCTGGCTGTTGTTGTTTCCACATTCTATAGCCCCGCCCAAAACGGCCGAGTTGGCTGTAAGGACGCAGTTGCTGATTGTGGGGCTGGAGCCATTGGAGCACGAAATCGCACCGCCCGAGAAGGCATTTCCGTTTTTAATGGTAAATCCGGCCACTTTTGAGTCGGACGTTTCGCCGGTGTGGAAGACAAAGCCCCGAGTTGAAGGTGAGCTTTGGCAGTCAATGACCGTACTCTTGACAACCTGAGAGTCGCCGGGGTCCGTACTTTGGACCGTGATGGCTTTGCCTTTAAGGCTAATGTTGCAATCCAAATACGTGTCGGGCGCGACTACGACCGTGTCACCATCTACGGCGGCGTCGATAGCGGTTTGGATATTAGTGTAGTCTGTGGGTACGTAGTGGACCGCCGCGTTTGTCGAACCGGCAAATAGCAAGCCAAGAAAACATATTGTCGTTATTAAGTTTCTCATTTTTCTACCCTTTGTCTGAATGCTGATAAAATCAGCCGTTATTCAAAAACGTTTTTAGAACGGTTACGAGCCGATTACTTCCGAATAAGAGCTTGAGACATAATTAAGTATTATTTCGGGTCCAAAACCTGCAGGCACCTCGGTATCACCTGAACGGTTGAAGAAGAGGTCGCTGTTGCCGGATAACGTCATGGGAGTGTCGGAATAGTTCAATATGGACCCGCTGATTGTTCCGCCGGCATTGCCGAAGAAATTGATGCCGTTGGCGGCTATGGCACCGCTTAGAGTTTCAAAGCTTCCACCGAAAGATGCGCTGAAGCCGGGCGCCATGAGGAAGGTGCCGGTCTCATCTCGCAAGCCGTCGAACTGTTCTGTTTCGGGCAGGTCCGTAACAGGGGCGCTACCGACATTGCCGAGAAATATAATCTGATTTGTTCCGGAATTGTCATACGTGTCACCATCGCCTATGATAATGCCGGTGATATCGACGTTGCCGGTGAATGTGACTATATTGGGCGATTCGATGAAAACGATTCCATTCAGAGTCGTACTGCCGGAGAAGGTGGGATTGGTTCCGCCGGGTATTCTTATATTTTCGAATGTGTTGTCTGCGGTTGTATCGTGAACTGCGGGGTCAAAAACATTCTGAACGTACTGTTCGAAATATCCGGATAAGGGGACGGGAAATTCCACGGGCTCATCGACAATGGAAACATGGTTGAGGGCCGCTTCGCCGGTTTCGCCGCCGATTCCGGCCTGTCCACCCTGCAATGTGACATAGGCGTCAGGATTGGTGAGTGTCACACCCCCTGCAATTTGTGAATTGCCTATGATGGAAAGGGCTTCATTCTGATTGCTGCTTTCAATGTAAACGTCAGCGTCGGTATGTACATTTGTGCCGTTCATTTCGATATTGCCAAGCAAACTCAAAGGCCCTCTGGTAGCCACACCATAGTCAAAAACATTGTTCTCTCTTGTTTCGAACATGCAATTTGCGCTGATAGTTCGTGAAATAGAATCGGCGCTTCCTGTAATATTCAGTTGCACCACGTCGAGATTGGCGGTTTTTTGGATAGACGCGGAAAAGGACTGGGCCGCCAGAGAGCTTATGTTGATGTTATTAAGATTAACGGCAACAGGGTTCCCGCTTTCGTCACAGATTTTGTCGGCGCTTATACCGGCTGTTGTCAGGTCGACGTCAACAAGCTGGTTTGCCAGGTAAGTGAACCTGTTGCCGGGCGAGACATCGCCGAGTATTGCAACACGTCCGAGCCAATAGCGCATGACATCGAGTCCTGATTGTGCACCTTCAAGCGCACGATTGGCCTTGTAGTGATTGTCTGCGACCTGGACATTGGTCGAAGACATTGTCAACATCGCCAGGGCCAGGGATGAAAAGATCGCGACAAAAATCACCGCAATAATAAGGACAGCCCCATGGCGAAGATATCTATTTCTCCCCTTATACCTGTTCATCATTGTTCTCCTCTCGTTTTCTCCTCTCGTTATTTTTCCCTTAAGCCTGTAAAAGCTTCATATCTCCAAAGTAAAATATAAGATACAATTGCAAGCCGGGCAAAAAAGCGGCGGATAAATCGGCCCTTGTGCCGGATTTGCAACTAAAGGGCGCCAAAGTAGTTACAGAACTAAGTTCCGATAATTGATACAGGCTGGATATTTAAGAATGTTAATGAACTTCACTATAGGAGGCGGCATTGTATTCAACCACCTGCGCCCCTGTAAAACCTGTGGGATTGTTGGTCGTACCGGGCTGGTTAAACGATAGCGAGCTTTGGCCCGAAAGTTCTACGGGGTTGGTGGAATAGTTTATTATAGAGCCGTTGATTGTGCCGCCTGCCTGGCCCGTAAAGCTCGCCCCGGCCACCGCAATCACACCGTTGCCCACATTGGACTGGCCTGAAAATTCAGCGCTGAAACCGGGAGCTATTATAAATGTCCCTGTTTCATTCTTGATGGCATTAAATTCGGCTCCTGTAAGCCCGGACATGTCAAAACATTCAACCTGTCCGCTGAAGCTGAGGCTGTTATAGGGCGATTCGTCGCCCACAACAGAGTTACCTACAATAATACCTTGTACCGTCACCTGATCTGAAAAAGCCACTTGATTGGGCTGTTCAATGAACAAAACACCGTTTATTGCCATGTTGCCCGAAAATGTAGGATTAGTATTCGCGGCAATCGTGACATTATTCAAAGCAGTGTAACTGCTGAGAGATGATTCCGAATTAATCACATCACCGGTTGCGAACTGGGCAAAATAAGCGGTATTGGGCGTGGGGAATACAACAGGATCAGCATCGAGGATTACGTCGCCGACAGTGGACTGAGGGCCGATAGTAACGGTGGCATAGGGGTCGGCAATATAAACATCCCCGGCCAGGCTTGCCTTGTTGCTTATCTCGAAAGAATCGCCCGTAATCCCGCCACTGATATACACGTCCGATTCAACTGCGAGATTAACGCCCTCAATTTCAGCCTGACCGGTTATCGCCAAAGGACCATTGCTTGCAATCCCATAATCAAAAACGTTGCTGCCCCTTAGTGCGAAATTGAAGTTCGTCCTTATTGTTCGGCTCAACTGCCCGCTGGTACCGGTTACATCCACCCGTAGAGTATCGGCGTCAATCTGGCTGATGACCGCGCTGAAGGTCTGGTTGGATTGCGAACCCAATGCTACGGCGGCGATCGTTAGAGCTGTGGGGTCACAAGGGTCATCGGCGGCAACGGTGATGTTCGTCACGACTGCGTTAGTAAGGTTGAGCGTCAGTGCATCTTTAACCGCTGTGAGGTCCTTTGCGGAGACGCCCATGTCATCGAGCCAGTACCGCAGGACCTCCAGGCCGGACTGAGCGTTTGTAAGGGCGAGGTTGCCCTGGCGCTGATTGTCCGCTATCTGGATGTTGGCCGAGGACATCGTGAGCATAGCAAGACTCAACGATGAAAACACGGCCATGAAAATTATCGCTATAATGAGGACCGCCCCCCGGCGAAAATCGTTATTCTTTTTTTTGCAGTTACGGCTTCTCATTTTATCTATCCCTCCAAATTTACAGGGCTTGGTGCCTGTAATAATTCCAAAGCCGGCTACTCAAGTCCGATAAAAATCGCCAACAGCACTTTGGGTTTAATTGAAACCCCCCTTGAAATAGACCCACTCTTAACAACGGCTCTTATTATAGCAAAACGAGGACGGAATGTCAAGCAAAAATTAAGATTTATTAAGAAATATCAGGAAAAAATGGGCGGGCTATCTGCGTTTTCTTGTTCGGCGTGAAACGAGCTTCGGGTAAAAGGTGAGGCCATCACCCATGAAAACCCCAACCGGCGTGCCTTTTGACCCCACCAACGGAACTTTTGAGGGTCAATGAACTCGGCGACGGCGAGTGCATCGGCGCAGGGGCGTAAATACTGTCCAATTGCAATGCGGTCGCACCCGGACCGCCGCAGGTCCTTCAAGACCTCGATGACCTCAGTTTCACTCTCGCCCAAGCCCAACATAATCGACGATTTGGTCTGGATATTGGCGTACGTTTCTTTGGCCTTGCGCAAAAGGGCCAGAGAGAGCCGATAGTCGGCTCCCGGGCGAACCGCGGGATACAGCGATGGTACCGTCTCGACATTATGCCCAAAGACAAAGGGCAGCGCCTCGGCCAGAATCTCTATTGCCTCATCCTGACAGCCCCTAAAATCAGGCACAAGTAACTCAAAGCGCAAGGCAGGTATCTCTTGTCTGCATCGATTCACCACGTCTTGGAAATGGCCCGCGCCGCCGTCAGGCAGATCGTCGCGGTTGACACTTGTGATGACGAGATACTTCAGATTTAACTGCCTGGCCATTTCTGCCACCCGCCTCGGCTCATCGGCATCAGGCGGTGCAGGTCTGCCGGTAGCTACAGAGCAAAACCTGCAATTGCGCGTACAGATGTTGCCCAAAATTAAAACGGTGGCTGTCCCCCTCGACCAGCACTCGCCCCTGTTCGGACAGTTGGCGTTTGTACATATCGTCTCCAGGCCCAATGTATCGAGCACATCACGGGTATGATTGAAGGTCTCGCCGGCCCCGAGCCGTCTTTTCAGCCACGGCGGCAATTTAGCTGCCGATCCGGCCATTGGCTGTCTATCCACTGAATCGCTGTTTGGACCGGACAGGTGCTTGAAACACAGATCCGCCAGCCTTTGTTTTACCTGCGCCATTGGATGGTCTGCAGCCGTTTGCTTCAATACGCTTGTTATTTCCACGTCCTCCAGGCCACATGGTACGATAGTCTCGAAGATACTCAAATCATTCCTGATGTTAATTGCCATTCCGTGGAAAGTTACCCATCGCTTGAGACGCACACCTACCGAACCGATTTTTTTCCGGCCTGTCCACAATCCGCCAAATCCCCTTCGTCTCTCGGCCCACACTCCCAACTGCTCCAAAAGCTCAATCCCAATTGCCTCGAGCTCTCTGACATAATCATTCACGTCTAATCCCAGCGATGGGAGTTTAATAATCGGGTATAAAACCACCTGTCCCGGATTATGGGCTGTGCAGCCGCCGCCCCGTCGAACCTGCGCAGTCTCAATTCCCCTTTGCGCCAGAACCTCTTTGTCAACAAGCAGCTCGTTCAAATCCTTCCGCACGCCCAACGTAATCACCGGCGGGTGTTCCAATATCAAAACGGTGTTGCCAATTTCGCCATTCTGTCTTTGGTCAACAAGCTTGTGCTGCAGGCCCAGCGCCTCATGGTAGGCCATCAGGCCACAATCACGAACTTCTAACTCATGCTGTACTTTTACACTTTGCACAGGTCTAAATCCCATTGTCGTGGCCACAGGACCCGTCTTTGGAGCCGAACCCTAATCTATTTTAACGCAGTTCCGTAACCGGCGAGATGACCCAAAACTGCAATTAATCCACGACTCTGCAACACGTGATAGTAATCTGTCCGAGTGCCCATATTAAGACAGGGAGTGATTATAGCGAACATTGGTCGGATAGCAAGGCGGCGTGGAAGTTTTACAATCCACGATTGCTCCGTGCGGTTTTGGCGGCTCTATTGTGACGCTTTCTCCTTGCCTTCTTCGTGTGTCGAAGGCGGGACAACACGCTCTTCATATTCCATGGAGATATCAACTATGGACGTCTCCATCTGCTCTATGATGTCAGCCAGCTCGGCGGTGCTAATTGCTGCGGCTTGCGGAACTTGAGTCAGCAGCAATGCAAGAGCAATAGGGTAATACCATAAGTAGTTATGTTTCATCTTCGCTTCCTTCCACAAATTACAAATGCTTGATAATTGTGGTATGTGCGGCGTCGAACATTCGGACGCCGCCGTCGTCCAACTGCAGAATCAATCCGCGGGCCGGGTCAACGCCGATGCAGTTGCCGCTGAAGGGCTGCTGGTTGTATTGCACCGTTACGCGATGGCCTAATTGACTGCTTAGCCCGCTCCAGGTGTCTATAATCTGCCGGCTGTCATCTTGAGCTACGGTCAGCCATTCGTCAAGCGAGGCAAGCAGTTCTGCAGCCAATAAGTTCCTGTCCACGGCCGTATTGCTCTGGATATCGATACTCGTGGCCGACATCCGGAACTTGTGCCTTTGGAAAAAGTCTTCGGCCTGATGGCAGTTTATCCCGACCCCTATTACGTAATTGCTTCTGCCGTTAGTAGTTCTGGACTCAAGCAGGATTCCGGCGACCTTCCCGCCCTTTATTATTATATCATTCGGCCATTTGAGCCTTGCATCCAGCCGGCAGCACTTGTTAATAGCCTGGGCCGTTGCCACCGCCGAAGCAAGTGTCAGCAGTTCTGCGCCGCATTTACAATCGAGCAGGAGGATTGAGCACAGGATACTGTCGCCGGCGCCTGCCAGCCACTCTTTCGGCCCTCGTCCTCTGCCGGCCCTCTGGCGTTCGGCGAAGATGCAAAGGCCGCTATTTTTCCGGTTGGCTGCGTATTCCCAGGCGATGTCATTTGTGCTGGCGGTGGACTTAAAAATGAGAATTTCCCTGCCAATCCTGGCGGTGTGAAGATTTGCCTTTATGGCGTCAACATCCAGTTGGTCAAATCGCGTCATACGAAATAGAAAATAGTCAATAGAAAATAGAAAATTGAATTAAATGTCCAGGCCGATATCGACTGCTGCCGCCGAGTGTGTAATTGCACCGACTGCAATTCTGTCGATGCCGCACTGTGCAATGGCCAAGACGTTATTGAGCGTAACGTTGCCGCTGGCCTCGAGCAGAGGTCTTCGGCCGCACATCTCGTTTCGCATTTGGACGGCGTGCTTTAGCTGCCACTGACCCATGTTGTCTAACAGTATCACATCGACGCCGGGGATTTTCAAAACGTGGTTGAGCTGGTGGTCAACGTGGTCAACTTCAACGCCTACGAACTTAACGCCCCTTGTGGCTTTTGCTTTGGTTACCATTTTCTTCAGCTTCGGATAGAAATTCGGCCCAAGTTGGCTGATGTGATTATCTTTAATCAAGACGGCGTCTCCAAGCCCCAAGCGGTGGTTGTGGCCTCCTCCGCAGCGGACGGCGTACTTTTCCAGCAGCCGCCAGCCGGGCATGGTCTTTCGCGTGTCGTAAATCCTGGCCCTGGTCCCTCTGACGGCGTTTACAAACTTCCAGGTCATGGTGCTGATTCCGCAAAGGCGCTGCAGGAAATTCAGCACGACCCTTTCTGCGCTGAGCATCGAGCGCAGAGGCCCGGCAATCGTCGCCAGCTTGTTGGCAACATTGGCCCGTCTTCCGTCGCGGATGAAGACGCGGAGCTTGAGCCTCTTGTCGTATTTCCTTAAGACTTCCCTGACGACCTCCATGCCGCACACGACGATTTCCTCGCGCGTTATTATTCTTGCCGTGGCGGTAACATCATCGGCGACGGTGATTCGGCTGGTCGGGTCGCCGGCGCCGAAGTCCTCTTTAACCGCCATATTTATCAACGGCTGTACTTTTGCAAGGTCCAGTTTCTTCATTTCGCCTTATTGCCTTTCCGCCGTTTCATCTGGAATTTCCCAAGTAAACGTTCAAAAACCATAATCCAGCCTCTTTTACCCGAATCACTTCGAATTGTCAAGTTTCACACCACTGTTTATCTGAACCCTTCGTCATTCTGAGTCCCGGCGCGCCGGGAAAGAATCTCACCCTTTCGCAAGCCGGAGACTCTTCGCTCCACTGTCCCGATGTATCGGGACCCAGAATGACATTTGTATATACTGGGTGCCACCCTTTTCTGTGAAAAGGGTGCGTTGCCCTTCAGTCAGACGATAAAGTCAGCGACGAGCCTTGCGAATCCGCTGGACTGACGGGTTCGACAATTCTTTCAGTTTGAAAACTTTTACGCTTGGGATGCCCAAAATGAAATCCAAAATTGCCTCTGTACCATCTTTCAAACTCTCTGAGGGAGTATCCCAAAAAGAATTAAAGATAATCCGCGCATCATCTGAATGGCGACTGCGTTTTCTCTTAAATGAAAGAAATGCTTCCGCCAAGTAAACGGCGGCATTGCTTGAGCAATTTTTTCGAAGCATTCGCAAAAATCGAATTGCCGCCGCATAAGTGGCAACTCCTGGCCCGTAATACCAGCCTCTTCCTTTTTCAAAAGAACCTCGAATATCAGGATTTCCGCGTTCATCATGGTAAGTTGAGAGAACTGCCTCAAGAATTAGTACACAGGGGCCAATTTGCTCCACCAATCTGGCGACTTCCTTGATGGTGGCTCCGAATTGTAGCGTTGTCGGCTCCTTGATACCCGAATGCATGATGCCACACGAAGCCGCATCATGTGAGTAACCCAAATCGATGGCTATATGCGGACAATATCCTTTATTGATCTTTGTATGAAATGTTATCATCTCATCCGCCAACATAATAATACCTGTGGCAGAGCTACACCACACTTATTGCTAAGAATTTAGTCTGCCAGCAATAAAATGTCAATATGCAAAGGGCGTGATGCGGAACTGGATACCGGCTCAAGGCCGGTATGACAAGTGAGGTGTTATGCGCCTGCCACTTACCATTTACCAATAACCAATTAGCGTGCAGCGGACAGCATTTAGGCCTTATCCGGCAAGTGTGGGTTTGTTGACAGTTGCGGCATTTCCTTCAGTTCCTTCAACTGGTCGCGGAGGAAAGCAGCCCGCTCAAAGTCCAGCTTCTTGGCGGCGGTCAGCATTTCGGCCTCAATTTGTGCGGCAAGCTCGACCCGGTCGTATTCGGTCTCGCCAAGGTTCACCGCGGCGCGAGCGGTCTTTCTCGCCTTGAACTGCGCCGTCAGGCCACTGTGAATTTCCTTCTTTATCGTCTCAGGGGTAATATTGTTGTCCTGGTTGTAACTGGTTTGAATTCTACGGCGTCGATTCGTTTCGTCAATAGCTTTTTTCATCGAGCCGGTTACGCGGTCGGCGTAAAACAGGACTGTGGCGTTGATGTTTCGAGCTGTTCTGCCTATTGTCTGTATCAGCGAGGTCTCGCTCCGCAGAAAACCTTCCTTGTCTGCGTCGAGGATCGCAACCAATGAAACCTCCGGCAGGTCCAGCCCCTCGCGCAGAAGGTTGATGCCGACGAGGACATCGAACTCGCCGGAGCGAAGCTCACGCAGGATCTGGACGCGCTCGAGCGTTTGAATATCACTGTGCAGGTAACGGCATCGCATTCCCTTTCCGGCTAAGAAGCTCGACAGGTCCTCGGCCATCCTTTTGGTCAGCGTCGTAACGAGCACGCGCTCGCCGGCTTCGACTCGCTTGTCAATCTCGCTCGTCAAATGCTGTATCTGCTCGGTCGCCGGGTGCACGAAGATCTGCGGGTCAACTAATCCCGTCGGCCGAATAATCTGCTCAACGACCTCGCCGACGCAGGCGTCCAACTCGAAGGGTCCCGGGGTGGCTGAGACAAATACTACGTGCTTCCATGTCTGCTCGAACTCTTCAAAACGCAAAGGGCGGTTGTCAAGAGCGCTCGGCAGGCGGAAACCATGCTCAACCAGCACGGTCTTTCTGCTTCTGTCGCCTGCGTGCATGGCATGAAGCTGCGGGATTGTCGCGTGTGACTCATCGATGAAAAGGAGAAAGTCCTCGCCGAAGTAATCTATCAGGGTGTAAGGTCTGGTGCCCGGCGGCAAGTGAGCCAGATGGCGGGAGTAGTTTTCAATTCCGCTGCAGTAGCCGACCTCCTGCATCATTTCGATATCGTACATCGTCCTTGCTTCGAGCCGCTGGGCCTCTAAGAGCTTGCCCTCCTGCCGCAGAATGCCGAGCCTTTCAGCCAGCTCGGCCTTGATACTTTCGACGGCGGAGCCGATTCTGTCAGCGGACATAACGTAATGCTGTGCGGGGTATATGAAGACCTGCTGCTCGGCGGCAAGCACGTCCGATGAGACGGGGTTGATATAGCTTATTTTCTCTATTTCGTCGCCGAAAAACTCAAACCGCACGGCAAATGACTCATACGAAGGCCATAACTCCACCACGTCGCCGCGCACCCTGAATGTGCCACGCTGAAAATCAATGTCGTTTCTGGAATACCGGATGTCTGCCAGTCTGCCCAAAAATTCATTCCTGGCGATTATGTCGCCGAGCCGGGTTGCCACTACGCTTGCCTTGTAATCTTCGGGCGAGCCGAGCCCAAAAATGCAGGAAACCGATGCAACGATGATAACATCGTCCCTCGACATGAGGCTCGTTGTGGTTGAAAGCCGGAGTCTGTCGAGGTCGTCATTGCGCGAGGCGTCTTTTTCAATGTAAATATCCCTTTGGGGGATATAGGCCTCCGGCTGATAGTAATCGTAATAGCTGACGAAGTACTCGACCGCATTGTCCGGGAACAGCTCCTTGAATTCCTCGTAGAGCTGTGCCGCTAATGTCTTGTTATGCGAAACGACCAGTGCGGGCCTGCCGTATCCGGCGATGACGTTGGCCATGGTGAAGGTCTTGCCGCTGCCGGTAACGCCTAACAGCGTCTGAAAGCGTTTACCCTGCTCGAGGCCCACCAGGAGCCGTTCGATTGCCTCGGGCTGGTCACCTCGGGGCTCAAACTTGCTTTGAAGTCTAAATTTCGCCATGTGAATGAAGGAAAAATGAATGGGCTACTGCTTCAGCCTGCTTCTAAATGGTATGCACGGCACGCCCCACATTTCACTAAATGGTATGTACGGCACGCCC
>CAZLWL010000083.1:0-10937 GCA_964563335.1 uncultured Pirellulales bacterium | reverse complement strand
TTACATATTATTTGCTCTGTAAAGCTACTACAGTCTCCAAAAATCTTCTGATATCGCATCCTTAAATCCTTTCCTTTGTATTGATATTGAAAATGAGCACTATTACATTATATCGAAGTTCCTGAGTGGATGGATAAGAAATTTTCTTGCTATATCCATTTTTCCCGTGTAAGCTTTTGTGCTTATCATTTGGTCCGGTAATTTGTGCCGAATCACGGCGTTTTAGAACCCGGCTTCGGGCGATTAGCTCAGTTTGGCAGAGCAGCTGACTCTTAATCAGCGGGTCACAGGTTCGAGTCCTGTATCGCCCATTTCGTTCTGTTTAGGCCCGGCTGCTCGTCAGGGCGGAGCCAGCCCGTCTTGGCTCGGCCAAGCCGAGACGAGCCGGAGCACGGCTGACCGGGGTCTCTTGCCGAACTTATTTGGCCGTCCAAAACCGGCAGACATGTCAAATAAAAAACCCCGGCGCCGGAACCGGGGTTGAATACAAGCACCCTTGTTAATATCTTACAATCTCTCAGGCCAATTTGTTTACGGCTTCTGTCATCAGTTTGGCAATTGGCAGACCTTGTGGGCAGCGGGCCTCGGCAAGACTGTAATCGGCCTTCGCCAATCTTTTCCTTACACCGGCTGGAATCCAACTGAAATACTCCCGAGCCATCTCCTTTTCGCCATAGCTGTTATAGTACATAAGGCACCGCATCACATCAGCCAAATACGGCATCTTCGCCGCCCGCTCACAGATATTCGCACAGCCTGCACAATAACCGCTGCACGTGGCAGAGGCGTATTGGGCAAGGAAATTGAAATCGGCGCGGGAAAGTTCGGTCTTATCCAGCACCGCGGCTACATTTTCCGTCAGCGTGGCGATAGTTCTCATCTGCACACATGCCGAGCTAAACTTCTTGTCGGCAAGTACTGCCTTTATTTTTGCCTGGCCCTGCGTGAAGCCTTTGGCTAAGAAATGCCCCGCTAATTTCTTGTCGTCCTCGCTCTTTACCTCCTGGCCGTCGGCCATGACCTTCATGGCGATAAGCGCAATCCCTGCCTTGTTGCACGCCTCGACCGCCGCTTGCATCTTCTCATCCTGCATCTGCCGGAAGTTGTACTTGGGCATTATCGCGTCGATCCAGTCGGTCTTCGCCGCCGCCAACATACACTCGGCCATATTGCTGTGCGTGCTGAAGCCGAAGAAGCGAATGAGCTTGCGCTCCTTGGCGCTCTTGACCCACTGCTTCAGTTCTTCGCTCAATTGCTTCGGCCTTCGCAGACCGTGAACGCCGTAGTACAAATCGATGTATTTGGTGTTCATCCTTTCGAGCGAAGTCTGCAGCCGTTTCTCAACTGTCTTTGGATTCCTTGCATCGGACGCCTTTGTTACGATAAACAGCCTCTTTCGGACGTCGGGATTTTTCTTGAGGAAATTGCCTATACCGATTTCACTGTTGCCGCCCGCATAGTTGTGGGCGGTATCCCAGTAGTCCACACCCCACTTAAGACAATTCCTCAAAATGATCTGGTTTTCGGCAATGTCGAACATTGCCCCGAAAGACAGGCACGGAACCTCAACATCTATTTTACCTAACTTTCGTCTCGGTACCTGTGGATATTTAGGCTCCTGCTCCTCCTCAGCACCTTTTACAACATCCGGCGTAGTTTTGTTTGAGTCATCTGTTTTGGCATAGGCCGCCCCCGTAAGGACGGAAGCAAACCCCGCCGCCCCCGCTGTCTTCATAAATAATCTTCTGTCAATTCTATTTTCTTTCTCAGACATTCTTTATCCTTTCACCAATGTAATAGATTAACCGCCCCAATTCAATAACGCCTTTAGGCATTATGACCATTATAACCGGTCATGCTAATTTCTGCAAAGCCTCTTTCACTAATTTCGCTATCGGCAGCCGTTGCGGGCACCGCCTCTCCGCAAGCCGGTAATCCGCCTTCGCAAGCCTCCTCCTTGCAGCGCCGGGAATCTTCGCAAAGCTCTCCCTTGCCATTTCGTGCTCACCGTAGCCGTTGTAGTACATCAAACACCGCATAACATCGTTGATTTGACCCGCTCCAGCCGCTGCTGCACAAATATCGCCGCAACCTGCACAATAACCACCACACGTCGCCTTTGCATATTCACCCAGAACCTGCATATCTTGTCGTGTCAGTTTACTCTTATCGACCACGGCGCCGGCGTTTTCAGTAACCTCGGCGATATTTCTCATCCCAACACACGCAGAAGCAATCCTCTTATCGCTCAATACAGCTTTTATCTTCGCCTGCATCTCGGTAAAGCCTTTGGCCTGGAAGTGGCCGACGATTTTCTTGTCCGCCTCCGTTTCAACCTTTGTTTCCGTCCAGACGCCTAACGTCTTCATCGCGATAATGCCGATACCCGCCTTATAGCACGCCTCGACCGCTGCCTGCATCTTCGCATCCTGCATCACCCGGAAGTTGTAAGTCGTCATTATCGCATCCACCCAATCCAGCTTCGCAGCGGCTGCAAGGTTCCTGGCCATATTTTCATGTATGCTGAAACCGAAGAACCGTATCACCTTGCGCTCTTTCGCCTTCTTGACCCACCGGCCTAATTCAGCCGTCAACTGCTCCGGCTCGTCCAGTCCGTGCACGCCGTAATACAGGTCGATGTAATCGGTATTGAGTCTTTCCAGAGAAGTCGCAAGGTGCTGTTCCACTTCCGCGACGCTTTCCGCGTCTGAAGCCTTGGTAACGATGAACAGCTTCTTTCGAGCTTCGGGGTTTTTCGCGATGAATTTGCCTATAGTAAGCTCACTGTTTCCACCCGCGTAGCTGTGTGCCGTATCCCAGTAGGTAACACCCCACTGAAACGCACCTCTCAAAATGACCTGGTTGTTAAGCCTGTTACACCCAAGACCCAGACTCGGCACATCCACACCCGTCTTACCCAATTTTCGCCTCGGCACCTGCGGAAACTTGTCCTGCCCAGCTTTTTCTTGCTCATTTCGCTCGGCCTTGTCCTCCAAGCCGGATTCGCCCGCCCTACTCCCGGCGACGAAGACGGAACCCAACCCCGCAGCCCCGGCCGTCTTCATCATAAAGTTTCTTCGATTAATCTTGCTATGTCCTTTTCGTATTGTATATTCCTCCCAATTGTCGAATAGATTTCAAAATCTTACAGCCCTGCTCTTATCAGATTTTACACAATATTGCAACCGATTAAGTCTTGAGCACAATCCTTCTATCATCGCTCCTTGTTTCGCCCTCAGCAGAGACTCTTATACCTCCTTTACCGCTGATGGGGCACTCGTGTTCGCAAACTCCGCAGCCGATACACTTTTCAATGTCAACGCACGGCCTTTGCAGCCGAACCTGAACCTCAATTTTGCCGCCCTGAGCAAGGTTTTTCCCGAATTGACCGTCCGGCAAAATTTCTATAAAGTTCTCGGTATTTGCAGTGATTTTGGCCCTTTTCCCGTCGCCGGCGGCACAATAATAATCGCCCGTGGCGAACTTGCCGGACTGCATAATTTTTTCGACGGTTTCTATGGTATTGGCGGAACTTTTTTTCACCGTTAAGATGCCGTCTCTTACCGTATTGAAAACCTCCTGTGTGTAGATGGCCTTGGGGCTAAGCGGGCAGTTTTCCTGGCAGACGATACAGGGCTTATCCATTGCCCACGGCAGACACCTTGAACGGTCGACAAAGGCCGTACCTATTCTGATCGGCCCGGCCTCGGCAAATTCACCAAGCCCCATTTTTTCCGAAAGTGTGATTGGTCGTATGGCTGATGTCGTGCAGACGTATCCACAGGCCGTGCAGTTGAGCTGACAGCCACTTGTCCCGATGCGATTGTTCAACATGGGGGTCCACAGAGCCTCCAGCCCCATTTCCATACCCGCCGGCTGAAGCACATTCGTCGGGCAGATTCGCATACATTGGCCGCACTTGATGCAGCGCTTCAGGAATTCGCCTTCGCTCAAAGCGCCGGGCGGCCGAATCAGCTTATGCGGCCAGTTAGCGGCTAACTTGCCCGCCAGACGTACCGCCGGAACCGCAAATACGCCGGAGGCCAGAGAAAGGATAAAACCTCTGCGCGATACATTCGGGCTTGTTACTTCACCACTTAATGAGGGCACCACCTGGTAGCTTATGACATTATCTTTGCAGCTATCAAGGCAGTTAAAGCACAGCACACACTCGCTAATTCTTATTTGCGAGGCCGGTTCGCAGCCACCTTCGCACGCCTGCTCGCACAGTTTGCAGTTTGAACACTCGCTCATATTCTTGCCTATTCGCCATAGCGCAAATCGACTCAGAATCGCAAACAGTGCCCCAAGCGGGCATATAAACCGGCAATAAAACCGTGGTATGAGCAGATTCAGAAATATCGCCGCAAAGAAGATAGTAAGCAGCAGCCAGGCGCCTTCGTAATAGCGTGGTGTTGCAGAGATGGTGCCGGACAGCGAATCCACAATCGGCAAAAGTGTGAGGTTGATTGAGCGCGTTATCAATGGGATTGGGTCAAGCAAACCGCTCTGCAAGGATGCCCAACCCGCCATCGGCAAAGCGGCTGAAACAAGAAAGAATATCAGCAGAAAGTACTTTATGCACTGGGCCTTTCGGAATTTGTTTAGTTGAACTCTTTTTGCCGCTGGTTTCTTTCTGTTGCCGAGGAAGCCAATGAACTGATGCAGCGAGCCGAACGGACACAGCCAGCCGCAAAAGAATCGGCCGAATAGTATTGTCAGAATAACCGTCAAAAGTGCCCATAGCAGGGGGGCGTAAAGAGTGTGAGTTGACAGGATAGTGCCGATTGCCACCAGAGGGTCAAGACGCAAAAAGAGATTGACCGGCCAGCCTCGAAGCTGCCACCATTCTGTGCCCTGAGTCGTAACGATGCAAAGCCATATAAACACAGCGAAGAAGAAGACCTGGCTCAGCCGTCTTACCGTTACTATTCTCATAAGGCTTTTATCCCGCCATTTATGTGATGATGGGTTTTAGTGACTCATAATCCGTTGTCCCCGCACCGGCGGCTTGCGCCTTTGCAAGATACGGCAAATCGGAAGGGGTAAGACGTAGTAATGTTGAGCCGAACGAATCCGCCGCCACCTGGTCGGTACTGACAATCATTGTGTTTGTCCTGCAAAGGTCTGAAACAGACCCGCCGGTCGGGCCGTTTGTCATCATCACCTCCGTGCCGTCAAGCACGACAAAGGTTGGTCTGACCATCGTCGCTAATTCAGCGATAATGGTGTTGATATTCTGATGAAAGATATTTCGTCTGCCGCCTAACAGACCGTACCAGTTTTTCATTGTCATTGACGCACCGCTTCGGTGGTGGTCTTTGACCGGTGTGATGCCGATTACCTTATCGACCTTCTCAAAAGGCCCGTAAAGAATCGGCCAGTTTTTTATGAGCTTGCCACCGGCTAAGGTCGTATGCGCAAAGAGATTCGGCCTTGGCATAACTATTCCGGCACCGGCCTCGGTGGCAGCCCTGCCTATACCGCTCAATTGAAAGCAGCTTGCAGGGTCATTAATTGAGTTGTCGGTAACTATTACCCGCTTTGCATTGCCCCTGCTGTAGCACAAACGCGCAACCTGCGCCACCAACCCGGGATTGGCTGTCGCTCCTAACATCGGTGGCGTTGCGAAGGCGACATTGGGTTTTATCAGTACTGTGTCACCGGCCTTTATGAATCTCTCGATACCGCCCAGCAGGTCTATCGCCTTGTTGAATGTCTGCTTTCTGTCCGGACCGGTTACAATGCACATACTCCGGCCTGGCTCCTCTTGCACAGAGAAGTCGGGAAGCGTTACGAGTCGCTGCTTTTGCCGCGCAGCCGGCGGCCCTTTACTGTCATACAGCCAGTAAGCCGCCGCTGCCGCTCCGCACGCACACACCGCCGCCTTACCCGCGCGGGCAAGAAAATCCCTTCGTCTAAAGTTACCGTTATCTTGTTCTTGCAATATCGCCAACCTCCATTACTTTCTCTTTTAGCATCATCGCAACCTTTTCCGCTGACAACTGGTCATAAGCCTCATGCACCCCCAGTATGAAGTGTCCCGAAGCTAAGATTATCTCAGTCGAGTTGTAGAAATCCAGAACCTTCCCAGCCAGGCTGTCATTAACAGCAGAGGTGATGGTAGCACCGTTGTCAATCAGAAACTGATAGTAATTACCCGCAACTTCATTTGCCTCTTCACGACTCTGCCGTTGCGAGAGAAAAGCGCTAACCGTCTCCTCCCCGAACCTGTATTTCGCAGTGAAAGTATCATCAAGACCCTCAAAGCCGAACGCACTTGTCAGGTGCAGCTTGAAGCTGTCGGCAATCAGGCCCGCTTCAGGGAAAAACTGCAGTTCACCAAGGGAGTCTTCCTGTTCATCTGGAAGTTTTGCAATATTTTCTGCAACAGTGAGCACTGCGTCATACAGCTTCTCCGACTCGACCGCTGCAATTATTTCAACGTAGTACTTTGCGGCGGTGAAAAAGACAGCCGACTCCGCCTTGTAACTGAATCGCGACAGAGGCAGGCCCGCTGCGGTTGCTCTTCGCTGGATACTGTAAACGGCAAAGGCATTTCGGGCTGTGCCCATATTATAGAGGTATATCTCGGCCCACAATTTCTCGTCGTCGCCGCTTACAAAACGAAGGCACGACAGCTTCTCAAAACCCGATTCCAGATAAAGGTCGGCCTTGCCGTTTATTTTGACATATAGAGTGTCGCGCTCGAAGGTTTCCCGCTCCGTCATAGCCATAAAACCTGCCGGCAGTAGAGAAACAAGGTTGATTTGCCCTTCCACGTTAGGCTGTGATGAGGTTTGTGCTGCCGCCAGCGCTATATCCACACGAGTAGCATCATAATGAAACTGCTTGAAGAATATGCCCACCCCGGCGAGTACGAGCAGAATCAGCAGAACAATAGATACAATACTTTCTGTTTTTGAATGCCCCGGCCGTGAACTCATCCACTGCTCCCAACAGAGCTGTTTTCCCTACCAGCTTGCGTCCCAGAGATACAAAAGCTGCGGCACCGCCAGTTCTCTAAGTGCATCCCTGTCGATTTCCCAAATGCTCTTGCTCCGGGCGCTAAACAGCGTCGTAAAGGAAAACGGCCTTTCATATTCAATCACATGGGCGTCTTCGATACCGGCCAAAGACTCCGCCAATGCTATTGCTTCGTCAAGGTAACCAACCTCATCTATCAGGTGTTTGTCGAGTGCTTCAGCGGTGCCGTAAATGCTTCCATCGGCCAACTCTCTGACCTCCAATTTGCTGAGCATACCCCTGCCGTTATTGACCAACTCGACAAACCTCTCATAGGCCGGGGTGATGAGTTTATCCATAAGATACTGCTTTTGCTCGGGCGTCGTTTCCTCGAAAATACTCGGCCAGTTCTTCCTGGGCCCGCTCTTTACGACCACCGAAGTTATGCCGAGCTTGTCTTCAAACAACTCCTTGACCACGAGGTGATTACTCATCACGCCGATAGAGCCCGTAATGACCGTCGGTTCGGCTATGATTTTGTCGCAGGCGACCGATGTGTAATATCCGCCCGAAGCAGCAATCCCCTGCATAAAAGCCACCACCGGCTTGCCGGTCTCGGCGCGAAACTTCGTGATTTCGTGGTGTATCTGGTCGCTTGCCGACACAGTGCCTCCCGGCGACTTCGTTCGAACGATTACCGCCTTTACACTATTATCATCTGCCGCCATTCTTATCTGTCGACGTACGTTATCGCTGAGATTGCCGTTTATGATTCCTTTGAGGTTGACGATGGCAATCTTGTTGCTGAAAGAACCTTCCCTTACGGCAGTTTCACGAAAGAAGTCCTTTCGTCCCGTTGCAAAGACCACTGCAGCGGCGATGAGCATTACAAGCAAAAAGAAGTTCGCGATTATCGACAGCGCCAGCACTATCCACAAAAATATTCTCCAAGGCCGTCGCCTGGGCTTGCCTGCATCTGCTGGATTAGGCCCGCCCGGCCCAGCGGTAGTACCCTCTGGCGGATGCGTTGTCGGAAGATGCTCCCCCGTGAAACCGCGATCTTGCGTTTCTTCAAAATCCATCGATACTCCTTTCAAATTTCTGTCGGCCATTATTATAGAATAGAACCCACGCAGCGTCAAGCCAAACTCGGTCGATTACAGCATTTACCTGTTTGGCGGGAAATAAACAGCTTGACAAGACTTACAGCCATACAGTATGATGTGTTCGTTTAATCGACCAGTTTGTGGAGAATCCGCAAGTGTGGTATTGGGAATCAAAAAATCTGATTAAATGCCTTGTTATGGCATGTATTGCCGTTTTTGTGATTGTGGGTTGCTCGGATAACCCTCAGGACAAAGCCGCTAAGCAGCTCCGCCAAAACGCAGAAAAAGCCCTCGAAATGGCTGCGAAGGGCGATATTGACAAGGCCGCCCAGAACGTACAAGCGGCACTTAGAGATGCCGCCCGCGCCGGCTCCGCGGCCGAGCCCGTGCTTTTAGCCGGTGCCAACCTAACTTTTGAGCAGGCTCAGCGACAGCAATCAGCCCTTGCTGTGGTTGGAGAACTGGCAAATGCCGCACTCGACGAGATTTCGCTGCAGGTGCGCAGAATAAGCCGCTTACAGGTTCAAAAGGACCGACTCAGTTACCTTCTTGCCGCAACCGATAGGGAAATTGAAGAGCTTTCTCAGTGTATAAACGGAGGCTCCAAAGGCCCCGGCATACGGGAGAAGTTGGCTGCCGAGAACAAAAAGCTGAGTCAGTTGGAAGAACTGAAAGCCGACTTTGAACAGCAGAGACAACGGGCGCAGGATTCCGTAGATGCTATTGGGCAGCAAGCTGACCGGAAGTTGCGTCAGGCCGAGGCCGCCTACGGTGATGAGAAGCTCGAGTTGGCCCATGCGGGCTATGATCTTCTGCTGACCAGGAAAAGTCGCTTCTTAGATGCTCAGGCCGCCGGCGACCAGATACGGTCTATCGAAAGTCAAATTGCTATCGTCCAGCCTCTCATGCAGAAGCTTCAGTCCGACCTGGCCTCGGTTCAGCAGCAGGTAAATGACATCAGAAGTTCACCCGCCAGGAGCGACTTGAGTGCTCAGCTTACCGAGGCCGACAGGCAAATCGATGAACACAGCAGCCGAATCGCCTGGCTCGTTACAGACCTGAAAAAGTTACAGGCCACTTACTCCAAGGCGGTCGATGAGACTACTTCACTATTTCAAAAGGCGGCGGACAAGTACAAAAAGGTCAGGTCGCAGTCCGCTCGCAAAGCGGCTGCTGTTGGCCTGGCCAACTGCTACGGCCGGATAGCAATGGCGGCACTGGATAGCATGAGATTTCAACAGTACTTCAGTGCTCGATTGCAGTCAATAGCAAGCGTACTCGAGTCTCGAACGGCAAATACCTTAAACGAAGTTGCCTCGCAATACGCCGGGGCAAGTTCTGATTACGCCCGGAACGCAAAAGATAGTTTCAACCGGGCGACTGATGAGTATTCAAAGCTGCAAAAACGCTTCGCTGCGGGACGCGACGAGTTTGCCTGTGACGTGCTGAAGAACTACATACTTGCGTTATATGGAAAGATGGTCGTGTCTGAATATTTGGCCGAACAGGATGTTGTCGATGAGGTGTTGGCGCAGGCCGATGAGCTAATGGAAAAGGCACAGAACTGCGACCCCGGCTTTTCGAGGTCGATTACGGCAAGGCTCTTGACCGGATCGACCGATTTCGTCCCTTCAATGGCTGTTGACAGCACCATATACTATACCGAGTTGAAAAAGGAATTTCAGGCCTGGAAAGCGTTGCGCGGCGAGGACAAGGAGGCGGAAGTCAACAGGTTGCTGGCTATGCTCGATGGAATGGGCCGGCCCGAAGACCTGGACGTATTCAATCGCATAATCGGCCCCGAGCGGCAGCAGTTGGAGGCGGCCTTGGCCAGAGGTTTCAAAGCCGCCGAATTCGAGGAGGACGCCGAAGAAGACTACGGCGATTACGACGATTACGGCGATCCAAACTATTTCTAAGTATCTGGTGCATAGGCAACATCTTAGGCTCCAGTCAAGTCTGCATGTCCGGCTCAAAATCGTTGTTTGGTTCCTGGCCAGCCCCGCTACCGGCGAATTTGGGGGGCGGCTGACCTCGACAAACCTGCAAATATTTTCTGCCACCAGACTAAAAATCCTCCTTTTGGCTTGCAACGAAAACTGTTTTCTGCTATTTATTACTTTATTGGGAAACTTATCCAACGACTGTGTAAGGGCCGATTCAGGAGGATTATGATAGCCGGCGCACCACAATCAGGTTTGGGCTGCAGGGTTCTTGTGCTCAATAAGCACTACCTGGCCCTTCGTGTAATCGGGGTCAGGCGGGCATTTTCTCTGCTGTTAAGTAACCAGGCAGAAGTTATCTCCTGGGAGGAAGGAATCTATTCGAACTACGACTTCGAGAGCTGGCGCGAGCTGAGTGAACTGCGAAAAACCTTCGAGGCCCACGAGCATGACTGGATATCCACGGTCAACTTCGACATTGCCGTGCCAAGGATCATTCGCCTTTTGTTTTACGACCGTCTGCCGCGAAGACCGGTCAAGTTCAACCGCAGAAATATATTCGCACGCGACCGCAGCCGATGCCAATATTGTGGAAAGAAATTCCCAACCCCTGAACTGTCACTCGACCACGTCATACCGAGGAGCATGGGCGGAAAATCCAGATGGGAAAACATTGTCTGTTCGTGCGCTAAATGCAACGTCAAGAAGGGGGGCAGAACGCCCAAGCAGGCCGGCATGACACTCATCACAAAGCCCGCCAGACCCAAACGCAATCCCGTGATTCACGTGCATTTGTCCCATCACCGCTATCGCAGTTGGAAGCAGTTCCTCGACAACGCTTACTGGTCCGTCGAGTTGACTTAAAACTTTGTCAAGTGTGATTTTGTGGGTCAAAACCTGCGGTAAAATCGCAGGCTAAATA
>CAZLWL010000082.1:0-10976 GCA_964563335.1 uncultured Pirellulales bacterium | reverse complement strand
GGCATCAATGATATGGACCGCTTTATTCATTATAGCCTTGCCCGTTTCCATTGTTGTCGCCAGAGTGCAGCCGGTTTCACAAACATCTGCCCGCAAAACGTTTCTGCAGTGTTGCCCGATAGCCTTTTGACGATGGATACCGGTAATCTCTTCTGCCGCTTGATTAAAAGACGTAATTCGCCAATCCAGATCAACCGTGAAAACACCTTCGCTTATCGAATCCAGAATAACGTTTTGTACCCCATTTTGTGCTTTATTAGGCATAATTTACTTGTATCACATACAGGTGAATTTCGCAACCGTTGTTATCTGAATCTACGAGGCGGCGATGGGAGCTTTACTGGCCTCGGTGTTTTTGTCGAAACCGAGCCGGAGGGCGGAAAGTACGAACATTGTCCACATCGATAGTGAGGTTGATTTCAAAACCCATGTACTTGACGTAAAAAGTATTTGTCTTGTGGACTTATTCTCTAACCAGTGTCCTCCCTGCCGGGTTCTGGCCCCAACCATATCGTCCCTTGCTGATATTTGCTTGTCTTCTTATTTACTCAAACTGACCGATTTTAGGCCGCAAGGAGTTTTTCCAGGCGGCGAATAACAGGTTTCTCATGACTAAACTGTCATGCTGAGCACAGCGAAGCATCTGGTCTTAGCGTAAGATTTATGAATTTTCACAGGTGTAGAGAAATAAGAGGGCCCTATTTATCCTGTCACAGATTGTTGCGTTTTAACGAAAACAGTGTTCGACTATTTTGGATTCGGCCGGGAAAAATTTATGTAAGCTGTTCTCCCGTTGTCATTATGTTCATTCGACTGAGTTTAACGCCTTTCAGACAGGTTATATTATTAGCCAACTTTTCGATTTCTCCAACTTTGCCTTTAAGTATTATCACCTCAAGGCAATTATCGTGGTCCAGATGCACGTGGGTAGAGGCAATTACCTGTAATAGGTGGCTGTGTTGGAGAGCTACCAACCTGCCGGACAGTTTCGTCGAATGATGGTCATAAACCATGAATACTCCTGCTACTGCTTTGGTTGTCGGCTCTGACAACTGCTCTTCAGATAAGCGGTTACGAATTAAATCCCGAATCGCTTCAGAGCGATTTGAATAGCCCTGCTTGCGGATTAACTCGTCGAACATAGAGAGTAGTTGTTTGTCCAACGATACCCCAACGCGTTCGGTTTTACTCATTTGAATTCTCCTTGAAGTTCTCGTAATCATTAGTATATGTGGCATCGCCGCATCTCTCAAGATATTTCGGAGATTTCCCTTATCTCCTGCGACAGTGAGATAGCCACCCGAGTTGACTACGGTCTGCTCATCACTTATTATTGCGGTGATGCCCAATCTTTCGTATATCTCTGTTTTCGACCGGGTGGTGGCTGTTTCAAAGGCAAACACGGTCGATATCTTTGTGCTGGCTCTTTGTGCGCTTGGAGTTATGTTCCTTGTGTACTGGCTCGCCGGCTTTGCCGGGCCGGTCAGTCTGGCCCGCTGCCCCGTAAGAAGGAACCGGCTCCCCGTCTATCTGCCGTTTGTCCTCATGGCCGTCTGGCTCGTCGTCGTCTTTGATGCGATGCTGATGATTGACTTGGCCGTTGCCGGATTGCCCCTATGGCGCCAGGAAGTGTTCAAGTACCTCGCTTTAAGCATCATTGAACTGGTGCTGATAGTTTTCTTCGTCTGTTTTGGCTGGCACAGCTTTGCCCGCAGATTGGCCGGATTCGGCCTGAATCCTCGTACTGTGGTCCGAGATTTCCTCGCAGCGATTGTCAATCTCATATCCGTTTTGCCACTGGTGCTGTTGGGAATATGGCTGGCAATCTACCTTGGGCGGTTGGCTGCGGGGCCGGATTTCGAGATGCAGGCCAACGAAGGTCTGACGGTTGTCGTCCAGAACTCACAGCCGTTACTGAGGGTGCTGATGTTCGTTTTTCTCATTTTTATCGCGCCGGTTTTTGAGGAGATGCTCTTTCGAGGGATGCTGCAGTCCGTGATGAGGGGCTTGACCCGCCGGC
This sequence comes from uncultured Pirellulales bacterium, assembly GCA_964563335.1. GTDB lineage: Bacteria > Planctomycetota > Phycisphaerae > Sedimentisphaerales > Anaerohalosphaeraceae > QNBT01. Next base: position 8,956 of record CAZLWL010000082.1, on the reverse strand, counting down.
CGTGGGAGGCGATAGCGATGACCTCGGTGTTCTTCGCCGTATCGCACCCGTGGACGCATCTGCCGGCCTTATTTGTGCTGTCGTGCTGTATGGGATATGCTTATGAAAAGAGCGGCTCGCTTATGCGGCCGATATTCATACACGCACTATTCAATGCCGCAAGCATAACGGCGGCACTATTGTAAGTTCACGGCCCCGTGCTGTCTTGTGCCGGCAAAGGCCGGCGATAGGGCTGGTTGGCTTTGTACAGTTGTAGCGCATTTTGGATTATCTGAATTAGTCGGTTTTGACCCCCGGCCTCAGCCAGGCTCATCGCTTTTTGGGCCGTTTCTATTGCTTCACCGAATCTGCCGTCCGCCGCGTAAGCAACCGACAAAGTGTGTAATAAAGCGGGCCTTGTATAGCCGGTTAGTTCACACGCCCTCTGCCCAAGCCGTATCGCCGCCTTCGGGTCATGAAATTTCTTGTCTTCATACGCTGCCTTGAGCCAGGCTATATTGTTGAGTACGCTGACCCAGTCCGGATTTATCTTCAGTGCATCGTTCCAGTGAGCAAGGGCCTTTTCAAATTCCCCCTGCTGGTAGTATATTTCGCCAAGCTTGTTTCGGACCGCAGCTAATTTGGGATTTAAGCGTATTGCTTCCTCATAATGGCTGGCGGCCTTTTCGGTTTTGCCCAGTTCCAAAAACAAATCTCCGGTAAACTGATGTATCCCCGGCCGGGCGGGCTCCAGGTTTAATGACACAATGCAACTTTCAATGGCCTCGCCGTTTTTGCCCTGCGCAGCCAGTGCCCTGGCGAGATTGGAGTGAACGTAGGCCAAGTCGGGGTTAATCTCTAACGCGGTTTTATACCGAGCAACCGCCTCTTCGTATTTTTGCTGCCTGAACAGGGCAAGCCCCAGATTGCTCTGAACGTCAGCATGATCAGGATTCAGCCGCAAAGCTTCAAGATAATGCGCAATGGCACCATCATAATCTTCCTGTTGGAACAGAACAAAACCGAGTTTGTTGTAAACTTCAGATTGGTCCGGCTTGAGCCACAGAGCTTTATTGTAATGCTCGACAGCCTCATTATATCTTTTCTCCTGGACAAGCGCATCGGCCAGATTGCGGCGGGTTATCTCCCGATTGGGCCTGAGCCTGACAGCCTGGCTGTATTCGGCGATTCCACTATCAAACTGCCCTGCTAAACAATAAGAAGCCGCGCGGCTTGAATGCCACGTCGCCGGGTCCGGTTCATACCGAACTATATGCAGACTTGCCGCTACGTACAGTACTATATAGAAAATGAGCAGGCATATAATTTTATATATGTCACGAGAGCCAACCTGTTGACCCGTCCGATGCAAACCATAGGCGCCGAACAGAAAAAGAAACGGTGTGATAACAACGCGATATCGCCCCGCTACAAAGAAGGGTAGAAACGAGGCAAAGTAAATAATGACGAAAAGCAGGATCAACATTCCTATTGCCAATTGTCTTTGAGCTGCAAACGGAACGCTTTTGTTCTCTTTACGCTGCCGCCGGTGATCTATAAAAAACCACACGCATCCTGCAACGGCAAACGACAAGACCATCGCAAAGCCGGGAATATAGCGAAGAACCCGCGAATTCTGCTTGTGGTAGTGAATCACTCGATTGTTGGATATCTCCATCGGCCCCCAGAACAGCACCGCCTTTTTTGCCATAAGCTTTAAAGTCCTGCCCGGATGTTCGCGTATATGGTCGATTGCCTTCTTCGAAAAATAGTTTGACACTTCGGAATATTTCATCTCCCTGCCTTCCAGTGCTTCAACACCGCGGACTATCTTGGGATAGTCCGAGCTTAACCATACTTCGCTTTCCAAATCCTCGACTTGCTCCAGCATCGGAACATCCGCAGAATACCCCGTGGTCTCTTCATTGTTACCGATATAAAAATTTAATCCTGCATTTGAAGTTATAAGCACAAGGTCATCTGCAACAATATAGTTCCGGATGCTCGCCGGCGCAATTGTTATCGCCCATGCCAGCATAAATCCCAAAACCATTATGCCGGCCCGTTTCGCACCGACCCTGCGATACGCCACCCACAACAGCCAACACGCAATCACCGGCCCAACAAGAAGAATATTGGGCCGAACCAGTGCAAACAGCCCGAACACAACACCCGCGCCTAAGGCATATCCGAATCTGAGCCTGTCATACCACCGGCATAGAATCAGTATAAGCACCAAACCTAACGTAACAAGCAGCACGGGAGCAAGCAGTTCACCTTCAAAATAGATGAATACCCAATACAACGACATGAAAGCGGCAAAGATTAATCCTGTCGAACGATTGAACACCCACCCGCCCAACAGATAAGCCAGTACGCAGTTCAGCAGGCCTATACCCACTTGAATAATTCGCGGGACCATATAGCTGCAATTGGAAAGATAGTATGTGAACGCAAGGAAATAAGGATAACCGGGGGGACGTAAATACGGGGTGCTGCGAATCTGCGGATCGGTAAACTCATAAAAACGCTTTTGAATCGTCCAATCGCCAGTTGCCAATCCCCTCGCCCAGTAATCATGAAAGCCCGCATCCACTCGTGGAATACAAAAATCCGGCTCATTCACAATCTCTCGAAGATACAATATCCTTAAAGTCAAACCGGCTGCGATGATTGCCCCAAGAGCCAACCATGTTAACAAACGCTTGTTCCCAGCTGAATTTTGTTTAGACCTGTCCTGCTCTGTTGTCATCTTGAGTTCTTTTTCAGCACCTGTTCAAATTTAGAACGCTTATGCGTTTTAACCTTTGACGCAAATCAGCGGCACCAATTTTGCCACCTTTCTCGCGAGGCCCGCCTTTTCCGTCGCTTCCACTACCGCACTCACATCCTTGTACGCCCCCGGAGCCTCCTCAGCCACCCCGCGCATGCTCTTACTGCGTATCAACACACCGCCAGCCGCCAACTGACCGGCCACCTCCGTACCACGCCAGCGTTTCTTTGCCGCTGTCCGGCTCATATTTCTACCGGCGCCGTGGCACGCCGACCCGAACGCACGCTTCTCGCTTTCGCTCGTGCCGACCAATATGTACGATGCAGTGCCCATCGTGCCGCCGATAAGCACCGGCTGACCGAGGTGACGGTACTCGGCCGGCAGAAATCCATGCCCCGGGCCAAACGCCCGCGTTGCGCCTTTGCGATGAATAAAGACGCGCCTGCGTTTGCCGTCTATAGCGTGCTCTTCTTCCTGACAGGTGTTGTGCGAAACATCATAAAGCAGCTTGATGGCCGCTTTGGGCATTATCCTGTCAAATACCTGCCTGACAAGGTGCGTCAGGACCTGGCGATTGGCCAGCGCGCAATTTATCCCCGACCGCATCGCCCCGAGGTAACTTTGGCCGAGCTTCGAGTCCAATGGGGCGCAAGCCAATTCCCTCTCCGGCAACTGGATTCCGAACTGGGCGGCGGACGTGGTCATCTTCTTTAAAAAGTCCGTCCCGATCTGATGCCCGAGCCCGCGCGAGCCGCAGTGAATGCTTAGCTTGAGGTCATCGACGCTGATTCCAAAAGCCTCAGCCGTCTCCTTGTCATAAATCTCGACTACCCTCTGCACTTCAAGGTAGTGATTGCCGGAGCCCAACGTGCCCACTTCATCTTCCTGCCGCTTCTTCGCATGGTCGGAGACCTCAACCGGCCTGGCCCCTTCAATTCGACCGCCGTATTCGATAAACCGCAGGTCATCAGCCGTGCCGTAGCCTTTTTCAACCGCCCACTTCGCACCACCGGCCAGGGCTTCATCCATCGCTTTTTTATTCAGATGAAGTTTGCCCCTGCTTCCCACACCGGCCGGTACCTTGCGAAATAATCCCTCAGCTATCTCCTGGCGTTTGCCTTCAATATCACCCGTCTTCAGGCCCGTATGCAGCGTCCTAACACCGCAGGCTATGTCGAATCCGACCCCGCCCGCCGAGATGACACCGCTGGCGTCCGGGTCGAACGCAGCTACGCCGCCGATAGGAAAACCATACCCCCAGTGAGCATCAGGCATAGCAAAAGAAGCCCGCACAATGCCGGGCAGGGCGGCGACGTTAGTAATCTGCTCATAGACCTTCTCATCCATGTCCCGGATGAGCTTCTCCGAGGCGAATATCACGCCATCGACCTGCATCTTGCCGGCCCGCTCAATCCGCCACTCATATTCCGACACCCGTTTCAATCTTTTCGTATCCATAGCCAACACCTCAATAATTCCGTCTGACCTCTGTCTTCTGATTTCTGACTTCTGTCGTCTGTTGAGCGCAGTCCCGATTAATCGGGAGCGCGCCGGGGTCTTCTGATTTCTGTCCTTGTGCCTTTGCCCCTTTCTTTACACATCCACCACGCACTGAGCAACCCACCGCCCATTCTCATTACACGCAACTTTAAGCTCGGCGTATGTTGCCCCTTTAACTTCTACGATTGTTTTATGTCTTTCGTGGTCAATTTTTTCTCCCCATGCCACCCCGGCCAGCTTATTGCCTGTGATTTCGACCTCAAACCGACAAAACAGCATACCGCGCGTATCTACTTCGTAGATGATAGCACTTAGCCAATCGATAAATAAAAGCTCCGCCTCAGGCGCCTCACAATTGATTTTAATCTCCTCTTTGGCCTCGACCCTGTCCGGCTGACACATCACGGCCATTAAGGCAAGGGCTGCCTGTTCGAATGCCTCGGCCATCGACCAGCCGAGGCCCCGCACGCCGATATCAGCCTGATGATGAAAATGTTCCCACATCGTCTGCCCTCAAGCAAAAAAGCATCGCGGACGCAAAAAGCCCTCCAACCGCCCGCGATGCTTAACTCTGCCTCGTCAAAACCGTCCGACCGTACCGTCTACGAACCACGAACTATTTAATATCGATAATGCTCCGGCTTAAACGGTCCATCAACGCCGATGCCTAAATAATCAGCCTGCTTTTGCGTCAGCTTCGTAAGCTTTGCACCAAGGGCGGTTACGTGCAGACTTGCCACCTCTTCATCGAGTTTCTTCGGCAGCGTGTAAACACCCGGAGCCAGGTCGTCCTTCGCCAACATCATCTGCGCAAGGCACTGATTTGTAAAGCTATTGCTCATCACAAAGCTCGGATGCCCCGTCGCACAACCAAGATTGACCAGCCGGCCCTCGGCAAGCATAATAATCGACCGGCCCGACTTAAGCGTCCACTTATCGACCTGCGGCTTGATGTTTTCTTTCGTGCACCCTTCGGTCGTCTCAAGATAGTTCATGTCCACCTCGCTGTCAAAATGGCCGATATTACACACAATCGCCTCATCTTTCATCTGCTCCATCTGCTCGCCGCGTATCACATCGCAGCAGCCAGTCGCCGTGATAAAGATATCGCCCACAGATACCCCAGCTTCCATCGTTGTCACTTCATAGCCTTCCATCAGTGCTTGCAGCGCACAAATCGGGTCGATTTCCGTTATCAAGACCCTCGCCCCAAGTGCCTTCATCGCCTGCGCACAACCCTTGCCGACATCGCCGTACCCGCAAACCACCGCCACCTTGCCCGCTATCATCACATCCGTCGCCCGCTTGATGCCGTCACCTAACGACTCGCGACAGCCGTACAGATTGTCAAACTTGCTCTTGGTCACAGAGTCATTAACGTTTATCGCGGCAAACGGCAGCTCTCCGGCTTCTGCCATCTGATAAAGCCGATGCACGCCCGTTGTCGTCTCCTCGGAGACTCCGCGAATATCAGCGGCGATATTAGTCCATCGGTTGGGCTCGGCCCTGTAACTTGCCGCCAGGCGGGCCATCAGAAGCTGCATGTCTTTGCTGTCGTAGGTCTTTTCCAGCAGCGAGGGGTCTTTTTCAACCTTTATACCTTGAAACACAAACAGAGTCGCATCGCCGCCGTCATCGACAATCATATTAGGCCCCGACCCGTCCGGCCAGGTAAGCGCCTGCTCCGTGCACCACCAGTACTCCTCCAGAGTCTCACCTTTCCACGCAAATACGCAGCTCCTGCCTGCCTTGGCAATCGCAGCAGCCGCATGGTCCTGCGTCGAGAAGATATTGCACGATGCCCACCGAATGTCAGCACCGAGAATCTCCAACGTCTCAATCAGCATCGCAGTTTGAATGGTCATGTGCAAACTGCCCATGACTTTCAAATCCTTCAAAGGCTTGTCCGGCCCGTATTTTTCGCGCACAGCCATAAGTCCCGGCATCTCTTTCTCTGCCAATTTCATCTCCGCACGACCCCACTCGGACAACGAAATATCCGCAACCTTATGCTTAAGGCCCGGCTCAACCTTCATCACATCACTTTCAGCCTGTCCAACAGTTCCCATAACAAACCTTCCAAAACAACATCTTATAAAAAAATCCCCGTGGGCCACAGGCCCACCCTACAAATTGTCATTCCGGGCTTGACCCGGAATCCATTTTGCCGACACCTGGATCCCTGCTGGAGTTTATCCCGCACCACGATGCGGGGCAGGAATGACAAACTGAACGGGCCACAGGCCATTATATCAACTCAAAACTCAAAACTCAAAACTGACTTTGTGCCTTTGCAACTCTGGGCCTTCACACAATATAGAACAAATTCCCCCCTTTTGCAATGCCTATTTAACAAAAAAAGGCCGCAAGTCCCGATTCATCGGGACTCACAGCCTCATCACAATTTGTCATTGCCATTTACTCGGTTGCCTGCTCAATCAACAATTTTGCGGCGCTCAGAAAATTCACTGCTGCCTTAATGGCCTTAGCTGAATCCTGCTGCGATACGTGGGTTGTGGCTCCGTAGTCACCAACGCCGCGCAACTCAAAAAGCCAGTTCAAATCCTTGCCACATTTTTCATCCAGTTTGCCTGTCTTAACGAACCTTTGATGTATGCAGGCTATCACGCCGCTGTGCTTGCTAAACTCTAACTCTTCACCAAGCAACAGGGCTGTGGCGGCATAGAAAGCTGCATAATACGCTCTTGAAGCAACAAAATCGTAATAGCCCCCCAAAATCAATTCCTCGGCAGCTCGAATAGACGCCTCAGCACGTTCCAGGTTTGCTGCCATTTCTTGAGCGAATTTGTGCGTCATAGAGACAGCCCTTCCCTTTTCACATTTCGGTAAAGCTGGGAGGCCTTCTGCTCAAACTCATCCAAAGCTGCCGGCTTGGCGGAAATGAGTTGTTCTGACTCAAGCTGTATCGGATAGAGTAAGTCAATAATTTGACGCAGTTCGTAAAAATAGTCAAACGGCTTACTCAACAGAACAAGCAAATCGATATCACTGCCTGCGTTTGCTTGCTCACGAGCTATAGACCCATAGAGAATCAGACCTTTAAGCCGGGAGCCATAGTGACTGGCAAGAATCTTCTTACATCTTTGCGTTATGTCGGTTACTGTCTTCATTTGACACGTATGCCTCAATTATATCTTCCTTCACTATGTCTACAAAACGCATTCTAACAAATTTGCCTTAAAATTGCCAACAAAAAAGGTCTTCGCGAAGCGTCCCAACAAATTTACAATATACAATCTACAATCTAAAATCAAAAAAGGGCCGCAAGCCCAACCGCCCACAGCCCTTTGGTTTTACAAATTCATCCCGAAAAATATACTTACTAATCGCAGTCTGGATGAGTACAACTTAGCCAGTTTTGAGACCACAGAACAAAGTCTTCAAAATTGATGTAACAATCTTCGTTCATGTCGCCCTTTTGAATGTGGTGGCATTCGTCCCCGCACCTGCGCTCAACACCCACATATACTGCAGTAATGGTTTTATCCTCATTCATAACTAAAAAGGCCGAAGGCGAATTTGGGTCGTCTATATCGCCTGTCCAATGGTCAAACTTATAGACATCAGGGCACTTAGGACAGCGCGGCGCGCTGACGTAAACCGCTTTTCCGGGATAATAAAAATGCTCTCCAATGCCGGGGATAACAGTATCCATATCGTTTGGGTCGGTCTGCACCGTCAGTGTTACGGTCCGGCCCGACGTTAGGGCTAAGCTGTGGTACACGCCGGCCCCAATATCAACAAAGTCATTGGCCTCAGGCACATCACATTGACCATACCCGTTCCAGCCCCAGGCTGCAAGAGACCCGTCGGACTTAATAGCAAGACTGTGACCACATCCGGCAGCAATATCAATAAAATCATTAAAATCATTAGGAGTGTTAGGGTACTGGTCCCAGTCCAAATCACATTGACCATACCCGTTCCAGCCCCAGGCCGCCAGGGAACCATCTGCTCTTAGAGCAAGATTGTGATAACCGCCGGCAGCAATGCGAACAAAATCATTAATTACCCGGGGGCACATCACATTGACCATAATAGTTGCGGCCCCAGGCTGCAAGGGAACCATCGGATTTGAGAACAAGGTTGTGACAACAGCCGGCAGCAATATCAATAAAATCATTGGGGGAAGAAGGGCTGTTAGAGTCCCAAGGAATGTCTCCGCCGAGGTCTTTTCCCCAAAACAAAACATATCCTCCAGAAGCAGAAGTCCAGGGAATTAGTACAAACAAAACCATCATTATCAACCTAAACATTTTTTTACCTCTCATTTCGACCTCCTACTCAGAAAACTGTCGATACTCTCTGGCGCGATAAAAAAGGGCACCACTCAGTTTTGCTCACTTAAGGTAGAAACATCAAAAATTCAGTGCAAAACGCTATTTACCCTGTTAGAAAGAAAGCCACATCCGAGCTTCCTAACGGGGTTTACTTGTCAAAAACAAAGGCTGCTCAATCTTTGAGCATTCTATTCTAACGCAAACATCAGATAACGCAAGAAAAAAATCATTTTTTTCTCAACTGAATATACAAGACACGGATTTACACGAATTAACACTGTTTTTAAGAGCTTGGATTCCAGCTTTCGCTGGAATGACAGATCGCTGAATCTATGGTGTCGATAAGTTGATGATTTGGGCATCAGGTATGGCGGTGGCTATTATGTGGGCGGTCAGATTTGTC